>NZ_JAHDTH010000092.1 GCF_018531445.1 Pseudonocardia lacus | reverse complement strand
CGCACCGTCGAGCACGACGCCGCGCTGGGCGCGTTCGCCCGCGCGGCCGGCCGGTCCGCGGCCACCGGCGCGGCGCTGGCCGAGGTCGCCCGCTCGGAGGCCGAACGGCTGCGCGCGGCGCTGGTCGACTCCGCCCAGGAGCGGGCCCAGCGCGCCGCCGTCCTCATCACGGGCCCGTTGGGCCTGTGCTTCCTGCCCGCGTTCCTGGCGTTGGGCATCGCACCCGTCGTCGTCGGCCTGGCCGGCGAGGCGCTCGCGCAGTGGTGACCGCCGTGGCCGCCACCGCACCCCCACCGGAAGGAGAACCCCATGTCCACGAACCTCACCGTCCCCACCCCCACCCCGCCGCCGGTCCCCCGCCCGACGCACCTGCGCCTGGTGCCGCCACCCCGTCCCCGACGGCGGTGGCTGGGCGACGACGACGGGATGAGCACGGTCGAGTACGCGATCGGGACGGTGGCCGCCGCCGCGTTCGCCGCGCTGCTCTACGCGGTCATCAACGGCGACACGGTCCTCACCGCGCTCACCGACCTGGTCCAGCGCGCGCTGACGGCCACCTTCTGACCACCGGGAGGGCGCGGGCGGCCACCGGCCACCGGCGCCCTCCCGGCGAGGCCGCCGACCGCGGTTCGGTGACGGTGGAGGCCGCGCTCGCCCTGTGCAGCCTCGCGGTGTTCCTGGCCGTCGCCATCGGGGCGGTCGCCGCGGTCACGGCGTCGGTCCGCTGCACCGACGCCGCCCGCGAGCTGGCCCGGTTGGCTGCGCGGGGCGAGCCCGACCGCGGCCGGGCCGTGGCCGCCGCCGTGGCGCCCGATGGTGCGCGGCTGGGCGTGGAGCCCGGAAGCGTCGCCGACGGGGCGGCGGTGGTGGCCGAGGTGTCGGTTCGGCTGTTCCCGCCGCTGCCGCTGCGGGTCACCGGCCGCGCGGTCGCGGCCGTCGAACCGGGGGTGGCCGGATGAGCGGCGTTCCGGCTCGCGATGACGGCGTCGCCACCGTGTGGGCGGCGATCGGTCTGGCGGTGCTCATGACCGCCGTGCTGCTGGGCCTGCACCTGGGCAGCGCCCTGCTGGCCCGGCACCGGGCGGCCGCCGCGGCCGACCTGGCCGCGCTGGCCGCGGCCGCGGTGTCCGTGCTCGGCGATGCCCCGGCCTGCGCACGGGCCGGGGCCATCGCCGGCGCGATGGACACCGAGCTCACCGGCTGCGCCCTCGACGGGTGGAGCGCGCTCGTCCAGGTGCGGGTCCGGATCGGGCTGCCCGTCCCCGGCACCGGCGCCACCCACGCCGTCGGGCGGGCCGCGGCCGGCCCCGTCGAGGACCTGTCGGCGCCGTCCGGTCCGGCACCCGCCGTGATCACCGCAGCCCGTCACTTACCGACCGGTAACCGCTACCTACCAACCAGTAACCGCAGGGGCGCACGGCGCCGCACCGCTCGTCCCACGAGCGGGCGCCGCCCGGCGCGCCACACCCAGCCGGCCCAGCTGCCCCTGGGCCACCCGCCCGAGCCCGGCGCGTCGCGCCGAGCGGTTGCCGAGCCCGGACGGGCGGACCTCACCGCCTCGGCAACCCTTGGTCCTGCGGAAACATCGGCCCGTCCGGCGACTCGGCGCACTGCGCTCGCGCTCGTCGTCGCATCGGGACCGGTGGGCGACGACCGCTGGAAAGCACCGGCCGACGGGTCCCTACTGGTGGGCGTCCACCCCCGGCTCCGGCCGGGCCGACAGGTTCCGCTCCCCAGACTGCGGTGGGGCCGGCGCGTCCCCCCGACGCCCACCCCTGAACCGGTTCCACCGCGCCTCGGCCACCGCTGGCCGGCCCGGCCCCCGACGAGGCCGGCCGGCGGTGGTCAATCAGTCCCCGTCGAGGGGCGGTCACCGACCGGCGGAGCGGCGCAGGGCGTCCAGCACGATGTCGAGCACCACCAGCGCCCCGGCCTTGTCCAGCGGGCTGTTGCCGTTGCCGCACTTGGGCGACTGCACGCACGACGGGCATCCCGCGCGGCACTCGCAGTCGCCGATCGCCGCGCGGGTGGCGGCCAGCCAGCGGTCGAGCATGTCGTGGCCGCGCTCGGCGAACCCGGCGCCCCCGGGGTGGCCGTCGTGCACGAACACCGTCGGGCGGCCCGTGTGGGGGTGCAGCGCGGTGGACATGCCCCCGACGTCCCAGCGGTCGCAGATCGCGAACAGCGGCAGCAGCCCGATGGCGGCGTGCTCGGCGGCGTGCAGCGCGCCGGGAACGCGGGCCGGCGGGATGCCCGCGGCGTGCAGGGCGGCGTCGTCGATGTCGTACCAGACGCCGCGGGTGGGCAGGGTCTGCTCGGGCAGGTCGAGCTGCACCGTCTCCAGCACCGCGCCGTCGGGCGCCTTGCGCTGGTAGGACACCACCTGGGTGGTCACCGTGACCTCGCCGAAGGACACCCGCACTGCTCCCAGGTCGCGGTGGGAGAGCACCCGGGCGACGGCCACGTCGGCGGTGGAGCGCGCGTCGGTGCGCCAGTCGGGTTCGGCCCGGTGCACCACGGCCAGCCCGGTGTCGAGGTCGAGCTCGTCGACGAGGTAGCTCTCGCCGCGGTGCAGGTGCACCGCCCCGGTGTGCACGGTCGCCGGGGCCGAGCCGGCGTCCACGGTGCCCAGCATCCGGCCCGTCCCGGCCTCCACCACGGCGACCTGCCCGAGGCCCGAGCCGCGGATGTCGACGTCGGCCGCCGGGCGCTCGCGGGTCGAGGGCCAGTACCAGCCGGTCGGGCGGCGGCGCAGCACCCCGTCGGCGACCAGTTCGTCGAGCACGGCGCGCGCGGGCGGGCCGCCGAACACCTCGTCGGCGTCCTGCTCGGTGACGGGCAGCTCGGCGGCGGCGCAGGCCAGCTGGGGGCCGAGCACGTAGGGGTTGGTCGGGTCGAGCACGCAGCCCTCGACCGGGGCGCCCAGCAGCGCCCGCGGGTGGTGCACCAGGTAGGTGTCCATGGGGTCGTCGCGCGCCACCAGCACGACCAGCGCCTCCTCGCGGGCCCGCCCCGCCCGGCCGGACTGCTGCCAGAACGAGGCCCTGGTGCCCGGGAAGCCGGCCACCACCACGGCGTCGAGCCCGACGATGTCGACACCGAGCTCCAGCGCGTTGGTGGTGGCCATGCCCAGCAGCTCGCCGCTGCCCAGCGCGGCCTCCAGGGCGCGCCGGTCCTCGGGCAGGTAGCCGCCGCGGTAGGCGGCCACGCGGGGCACCAGGTCGGGGTCGACGTCGGCCAGCAGGCGCTGCGCGCCCAGCGCGGTGACCTCCGCGCCCCGTCGCGAGCGGACGAAGGCCAGCGTGCGCGCGCCCTCGGCCACGAGGTCGGCGAGCATGCGGGCCGCCTCGGTGCCGGCGGGGCGGCGCACCGGGGCGCCGTTCTCCCCGGACAGCTCGGGCAGCAGCGGCGGCTCCCACAGCGCGACCGTGCGCCCGGCCCGCGGCGACGCGTCCTCGGTGACCGCCACGACCTCGCGGCCGGTCAACCGGGACGCGAACGCGGCGGGCTCGGCGACCGTGGCCGAGGCCAGCACCACGGTCGGGTCGGCGCCGTAGCGCCGGCACACGCGCAGCAGCCTGCGCAGCAGCAGCGCCACGTGCGAGCCGAACACGCCGCGGTAGGTGTGGCACTCGTCGACCACGACGTAGCTGAGCCTGCGCAGGAACGCCGACCAGTGGCCGTGCCGGGGGAGCAGGCCGCGGTGCAGCATGTCCGGGTTGCTGAACAGCCAGCGCCCGTGCCGGCGGGCCCAGTCGCGGGCCTCCATCGGGGTGTCGCCGTCGAACGGCGCCGGGCGCACGTCGGGGAGGGCGAGCGCCTCCAGGGCGCGCAGCTGGTCGGCGGCCAGCGCCTTGGTGGGCGACAGGTACAGGGCGGTGGCCCGGCGGTCGTCGGCGAAGCGGGCCAGCACCGGCAGCTGGTAGGCCAGCGACTTGCCCGACGCGGTGCCGGTGGCGACCACGACGTCGCGGCCCCGGTGGGCCAGGTCGGCGGCCTCGGCCTGGTGCGCCCACGGCGCGGCGACCCCGGTGCGGCGCAGCGCCTCCACGACGTCCGCGGGAGCCCACGAGGGCCACGGGGCGGTGCGGCCCTCGCGGGGCGGCAGCCGGACCGCGTGCCGCAGGGGCTCGTCGCCGCCGGTGCCGACGAGCAGCCGTTCGAGCAGCCGGGCGCCGCGCCCGTCCTCCGGGAGCGGGCGCGCGGCGACCGTCCCGGCCGGCATCCCCTCCGCACTCACCGGCCGAGGCTCGCACACCCGGGTGACACTCCCCGCCGCCCGGCCGAGCGTCGCGCCACATCCATTCGGCCCTGACCCTCGGCTGTGTGAGTTATTCGTCACGACAGAACTGTTCGCATAGCACACGAATCACCCGCCAGGAGGACACGCGCGCACCGGGAGTCACGGATGCATCACGATCGGCCCAGCGCCAGGGCGCTGACCACCGGTCCGGCCGGAAGGGGCCGTGATCCTATCGTTGTGAATGGGGTGTGTGGACACGCCCCCCATCCGGAGCCCGGCACGACCTCTTACACTGCTCGCGCCTGCACCGCCTTCACCTGCGGCGACGGGTCTTTGTCGTGACGCCAGGGGTGCCGTCCGCGCACTCCTGGCCCGATCCATTCACTGAACCAGGAGGACGGATGTCCGCGTCCACCCTCGCCCAGGGCATCGAGCTCGGGGCGAACGACTACACCATCCTCGGTGTGGTCGCGGTGGTTGCCGTCGTCGCCCTGGCCGTCGGCTTCGTCCTGCGTCGGGAGGTGCTCGCCGCAGATGCGGGCACCCCGAAGATGCAGGAAATCGGCCGAGCGGTCCAGGAAGGCGCCACGGCGTACCTCAACCGCCAGTTCCGCACTCTACTGATCTTCGTCATCGTGGTGTTCGTGCTGCTGTTCGCACTGCCCGCGGAAGACCTGGGCGAGCGGATCGGGCGGTCCATCTTCTTCATCATCGGCGCCGCGTTCTCGGCCGTCATCGGCGGTCTGGGCATGCGGTTGGCGACGGCCGCCAACATCCGCGTCGCCTCCGCGTCGACGCGGGAGGGCGGCCGGGAGAAGGCCACCCGGATCGCGTTCCGCACCGGCGGCGTGGTCGGCATGTTCACCGTCGGCCTCGGCCTGCTCGGCGCGACCGTCGTCGTCATGGCCTACGCCGGCCAGGCCCCCAAGGTCCTGGAGGGCTTCGGCTTCGGCGCCGCCCTGCTGGCGATGTTCATGCGCGTCGGCGGCGGCATCTTCACCAAGGCCGCCGACGTGGGTGCCGACCTGGTCGGCAAGGTCGAACAGGGCATCCCGGAGGACGACCCGCGCAACGCCGCCACCATCGCCGACAACGTCGGCGACAACGTGGGCGACTGCGCCGGCATGGCCGCCGACCTGTTCGAGTCCTACGCCGTCACGCTGGTGGCCGCGCTGATCCTGGGCACGGCCGCGTTCGGCCTGCAGGGCCTGCTGTTCCCGCTGATCGTGCCGGCCATCGGCGTGATCACCGCGATCATCGGCGTGTACATCACCCGCACCCGCGAGGGCGAGAGCAGCCTCACGACGATCAACCGGAGCTTCTACATCTCGGCGGGCATCTCGGCGGTGCTCAGCGCCGGCGCGGCGTTCCTCTACCTGCCGAACAGCTTCGCCGACCTGACCAACCCCAGCGACGCCGACGTCGTCGACGCCATGGCGGGGTCCAACCCGCAGGTCATCGCGATCGTCGCGGTCCTCATCGGGATCGTGCTGGCCGCCGCCATCCTGTGGCTGACGGGGTACTACACCGGCACCGAGGACAAGCCCGTCCAGGACGTCGGCAAGTCCTCGCTGACCGGCGCCGCCACGGTGATCCTGTCCGGCATCTCGGTCGGCTTCGAGTCCGCCGTGTACACCGCGCTGGTCATCAGCGCCGCGGTGTTCGGCGCCTTCACGCTGGCCACCGGCTCGATCACGGTGGCGCTGTTCGCGGTGGCGCTGGCCGGCACCGGCCTGCTGACCACCGTCGGCGTCATCGTCGCGATGGACACCTTCGGCCCGGTCGCCGACAACGCCCAGGGCATCGCCGAGATGTCGGGCGACGTCGAGGGCGCCGGGGTGGACATCCTGACCGAGCTCGACGCGGTCGGGAACACCACCAAGGCCATCACCAAGGGCATCGCCATCGCCACCGCGGTGCTCGCCGCGACGGCGCTGTTCGGCTCCTACCGCGACGCGATCACGCAGGCGCTCGTGGAGGCGCAGGAGACCGCGGTCAACGCCGGCACGGCGTTCGCGTTCGAGGTGTTCGCGCCCAACACGCTGGTCGGCGTGATCATCGGTGCGGCCGTGGTCTTCATGTTCTCCGGTCTGGCGATCAACGCCGTGACCCGGGCCGCCGGCGCGATCGTGTTCGAGGTGCGCCGCCAGTTCCGGGAGAACCCGGGGATCATGGAGGGCACGGTGCGGCCGGAGTACGGCCGCGTCGTGGACATCTGCACGCGCGACTCGCTGCGCGAGCTGGCCACCCCCGGCCTGCTGGCGATCTTCGCCCCGATCGCGGTCGGCTTCGGCCTCGGCGTCGGCCCGCTGGCCGGCTACCTGGCGGGCGCCATCGCCTCCGGCACCCTGATGGCGGTGTTCCTGGCCAACTCCGGTGGCGCCTGGGACAACGCCAAGAAGCTGGTCGAGGACGGCAACCACGGCGGCAAGGGCTCGCCGGCGCACGAGGCGACCGTCATCGGCGACACCGTCGGCGACCCGTTCAAGGACACCGCCGGTCCGTCGATCAACCCGCTGCTCAAGGTGATGAACCTGGTCTCGGTGCTGATCGCCCCGGCCGTCGTGTACTTCTCGGTCGGCGACGGGGCCTCCACCCCGCTGCGACTCGCGATCGCCCTCGTGGCGACCGCGATCATCGTCGCCGCGGTCGTGGTGTCCAAGCGGCGTTCGACCTCGATCGCCGACACCCCCGCCGAGCCGGAGAAGTCGGAGACGGAGACGACCGTCAGCTGACCGACCCGCTCCACAGGCCGCCCACCCCACCCGGGGTGGGCGGCCTTCGTCGTTCCGGGCGCACACGGGTGCAACCCGGACGTGGAAGCAGACACCGCCCGTGGCCGTCCGTGATGGACCACCGGGACCAACGCGTCATCCGCCACAAAGGGGCGGGACGGCGGGGCGCACAATGCTCGGGGTCCACCCGTCGTCGTCCCTTCGGAGTCGGCCCTGATGCCCCGTCCCACCCGCAAGGCCCTGCTCGTCCCGATCCTGGCCGCCGCGGCGCTGCTCGGCACCGGGTGCAGCACCACCGTCGACGGCACGGCCGCCCCGATCGGTGGCAGCCCGGCGTCCTCCGACACCGGCGGTCCCGCGCCCGGGGTGCCGACCGACGACCCGGTCGCCTGGATGGACCAGATCTGCGGCGCTCTCGCGCCGCTGGTCGAGGCCCCGGTCGCCCCCGACCTGGACCCGTCGGCGCCCCCCGGCGAGACGATCACGAAGCTGGCCTCCCAGCTGAGCGAGATCGGCGACAAGATGGGCGGCGCCATCGACGGCCTCAAGGCCGCCGGCCCGTCCCCGATCGAGGGCGGCGACGCCTTCGTGCAGCAGATGACCGAGGCCCTGGGCACCGGCAAGACCGCGATCGACGAGACGGCCAGCAAGCTGTCGGCCGCCGACCCGAACGACCCGGAGAGCCTGCTCACCGCGTTCGAGGGGCTCAGCTCCACCGAGGGCCTCGGGGCCCTGGAGGACCCGGGCGACGCGTTGAAGTCGAACGCGGCGCTGGACGAGGCGGCCGCGCAGGCGCCCAACTGCCAGTCGATCCGCGCCTCCACCGGCGGCAACTGACCCGGACCCGACCGTTCGGCGCGCTACGACCTGCGGGTCGAACGTGTGTTCTACCATCCGTGTCGTGTCGCAGCTGTCGCTGTTCTCCGCGGAGGCGCGCCCGCCCTCGCCGGCGGACCTGGCCGGCCTGCTCTGCGGGCCGGGGCAGATCGTCCGCTTCGGCGCGGGCGACCAGGCCCGCCTGTCGATCGAGCTGCCCGACCCGGCGCGGGCCGCGGCCGTCGTCGCGGCCTGCGCGGCCACCGGCATCGCCATGCGGGCGGTCCGCACCGACAGCGGCGCCACCGCGCTGCGCACGGCGTTCCGCTGCGACCTCGTCACACTGGCGGCGGCCTGGACCGAGGGCGGCGCGAAGGCCGTCCCGCGGGGCTGGCAGCTCGACGGGGCCGCGCTGCGGCTGTGGGCGCTGGCTGCCGGCCGCCCCGACGAGCGCGGCGGCTACCTGCTCGAACTCGACCCCGACTCGCCCGGCACGCATGACGCGCTCATCGCCGCGGCGACCCGGGCGGGCATCCCGCCGGCCCGGGTCGAGGAGCGCGCGGCGCTGCGGATAAGCGGTGCCCGGCGGGTGCGCAGGCTGGTGGAGCTGGTCGGTCCCGCCCCGGAGCGGATCACCGGCACCGACTGGCCGCGCTACTGGGGCCGGAACGCATCGTGACGGGTCCCACCTCGCGTGGTGGGCACCGGATCGGTTGACGTTCTGGTTACGCTCTCGCGGCGCCGTGCTCCAGGAACGTGGTTCCGCCACGCAACCGGGAGGCCCCCGGCGTGTGACGGATGCGACACATCGGACGAGTATGCGAGCGTGAGGTCCGGGGGTTGCCGGTCCGTCGCCGACGCATACTCGGTTGGTCGGACGCACCCGCCGCGGCGACGCGAGGCCGTCGGGGGCAGCCGGTGCGAAGCGACAGCAGTCCGCAGACGATGGAGTAGGACCAGGTGGCAACCGGAACGACGAGTTCGAGGCCCGAGACGACCTCGGGCAGCCGCGCGGCCGGCGGGAGCCGGCGCAGCGGCACGCCCGAAGCCACGGCCGCCGGACGGCCGACCCGCCGGCTGGTGATCGTCGAGTCCGGTACGAAGGCCAAGAGGATCCAGCAGTACCTCGGCAAGGACTACGTGGTCGAGGCGTCGGTCGGCCACATCCGCGACCTCCCGCGCGGCGCGGCCGACGTGCCGGCGAAGTACAAGGGCGAGTCCTGGGCGCGCCTGGGTGTGGACGTCGACAACCAGTTCACCCCGCTCTACATCGTCACCCCGGAGAAGAAGGGCAAGGTCGCCGAGCTCAAGGACGCGCTGAAGTCCGTCGACGAGCTCGTCCTGGCCACCGACCCCGACCGCGAGGGCGAGGCCATCGCCTGGCACCTGCTGGACACCCTCAAGCCGAAGGTTCCGGTCCGCCGGATGGTCTTCCACGAGATCAGCGAGCCGGCGATCCGGGCGGCGATGGAGAACCTGCGCGACGTCGACCACGACATGGTCGACGCCCAGGAGACCCGCCGCATCCTCGACCGCCTCTACGGCTACGAGGTCTCCCCCGTGCTGTGGAAGAAGGTCATGCCGCGGCTGTCGGCGGGCCGCGTGCAGTCGGTGGCGACCCGGATCATCGTGCAGCGCGAGCGGGAGCGGATGGCGTTCGTCTCCGCCTCGTACTGGGACATCGCCGCCCTGCTGGACGCGGGGGCACAGGCCAGCCCGCGCCGGTTCCCGGCCCGGCTGGTCGCCGTCGACGGCGACCGCGTCGCCACCGGCCGCGACTTCGGCCCGGACGGGCAGCTGAAGACGTCGGCCCGAGAGACCCCGGCGCCGGCCGGGAAGGGCGCCGTCCGCGCCCTGGACGAGGCCAGCGCCCGCCGGCTGGCCGAGGCCCTGCAGGGCCGCGAGATGGCCGTCGAGTCGGTCGAGTCCAAGCCGTACACGCGCAAGCCGTACCCGCCGTTCATGACCTCCACGCTGCAGCAGGAGGCCGGGCGCAAGCTGCGCTTCTCCACCGACCGCACCATGCGCAGCGCGCAGCGGCTCTACGAGAACGGCTACATCACCTACCTGCGCACCGACTCGACCACGCTGTCGGAGTCGGCGATCCAGGCCGCCCGCCAGCAGGCCCGCGACCTCTACGGCGACGCCTACGTCCCGGCCCAGCCGCGCCAGTACAACCGCAAGGTCAAGAACGCCCAGGAGGCCCACGAGGCGATCCGCCCGGCGGGCGAGACGTTCCGCACGCCCGGCGAGGTGGCCGCCGAGGTCGACGGCGACGACTTCCGCCTCTACGAGCTGATCTGGCAGCGCACGGTGGCCTCGCAGATGGCCGACGCGCGCGGCACCACCGTCAGCGTCCGGATCGCGGGCTCGGCCTCGACCGGTGAGGCCGTCACGTTCGCCGCATCCGGGCGCACGATCACCTTCCCGGGCTTCCTGAAGGCCTACGTGGAGACCCTCGACGAGGGCAGCGACGGCCAGGCCGACGACGCCGAGTCGCGGCTGCCCGAGCTCACCAAGGGCCAGGACCTGACGGCGGCCTCGCTGACGCCGGAGGGCCACACGACCAACCCGCCGTCGCGCTACACCGAGCCCAGCCTGATCAAGGCGCTGGAGGACCTCGGCATCGGCCGCCCGTCCACCTACTCCTCGATCATCAAGACGATCCAGGACCGCGGCTACGTGTGGAAGAAGGGGCAGGCGCTGGTCCCGTCGTGGATCGCGTTCGCCGTGATCGGCCTGCTGGAGATCCACTTCAGCCGGCTGGTCGACTACGACTTCACCGCCGCGATGGAGGACGAGCTCGACTCGATCGCCGCCGGCAACCAGGGCCGCACCGACTGGCTGTCCGGGTTCTACTTCGGCGCCGACCAGGGCACCGAGGGCTCGGTGGCGCGGGCCGGCGGGCTGAAGAAGCTGGTCGGGATCAACCTGGAGCACATCGACGCCCGGGAGATCAACTCCGTTCCGGTGTTCGACGACGTGGTGGTGCGCGTCGGCCGCTACGGGCCCTACCTGGAGCGCGTCCGCGACGGCGAGTCGCAGCGGGCCAACCTGCCGGAGGACCTCCCGCCCGACGAGCTCACCCCGGAGGTCGCCGAGCAGCTGTTCTCGGTGCCGCAGGAGGGCCGCTCGCTGGGCGTCGACCCGGTCACCGGGCACGAGATCGTGGCCAAGGAGGGCCGGTTCGGCCCGTACGTCACCGAGGTCCTGCCCGAGCCGGCCGAGCCGCCCGCCCCCGCCGAGGGCGCCAGGACGACCCGCAAGAAGGCGCCGGCCAAGCCCAAGCCGCGCACCGGCTCGCTGTTCAAGTCGATGTCGATCGAGACGGTCACCCTCGACGACGCGCTCAAGCTGCTGTCGCTGCCCCGCCTGGTCGGCACCGACCCGGAGAGCGGCGAGGAGATCACCGCGCAGAACGGGCGCTACGGGCCCTACCTCAAGAAGGGCACCGACTCGCGCTCGCTGACCGACGAGGACCAGCTGTTCACGGTCACCCTCGACGAGGCCCTGGAGATCTACAAGCAGCCCAAGCAGCGCGGCAGGCGCACCGCGGCGGCCACCCCGCCGCTGCGGGAGCTGGGGGTCGACAGCGCCACGAAGAAGCCGATGGTGATCAAGGACGGCCGGTTCGGCCCGTACGTCACCGACGGCGAGACGAACGCCTCGCTGCGCAAGGGCGACAGCGTCGAGCAGCTGACCGACGAGCGCGCCTCCGAGCTGCTCGCCGAGCGCCGGGCGAAGGCGCCGGCGCCGCGGAAGAAGGCCGCGCCCGCGCGCAAGGCCCCGGCCCGCAAGAAGGCTCCCGCCAAGTAGTCGTGAGCGGGGTTGCACGGTCTCGGCCGTGCGACCCGCTCACGCGCCTCAGGGGACGAGCAGGGCCTTCACCGCGGCGGCCACCCGGCCACCCTCGGCGCGCCCCTCAGCGGCCGCCGTGGCCCGCTTCATGACCTGCCCCATCTGCCGCGGTCCCGGCTGCTCGCCGAGCTCGGCCGCGGTCTCCTCGACGGCGGTGCGCGCGATCGCGGCCAGCTCGTCGTCGGTGAGCGGGCTGGGCAGGTAGCGGGCCAGCAGCTCGCCCTCGGCGCGCTCCCGCTCGGCGAGCTCCTCGCGGCCGGCGGCGGCGAACGCCTCGGCCGACTCGGCCCGCTTGCGCGCCTCCTTGGCGATCACCTTCCGCACCTCGGCGTCGTCGAGGACCCGCGGCTCCTTGCCGGCCACCTCGGCGTTGCCGATGGCGGTCAGCGTCATGCGCAGGGTCGAGCGGGCCAGCTCGTCGCGGGCCTTCATGGCCGCGGTCAGGTCCTCGCGCAACCGCTCCTTCAGGGTGCTCACGGGCAGGGACGGTAGCCGACGGGACTCCTGCGGCCGAGCCGGTTCGACGTACTCTGAAGCCCGTGCAGAGCTGGGCTCGGATCGCGCTGGCCGCGACCACGACGGGGGCGGCCGGGATCGCCTACGCGGCCGGCGTCGAACGACGCCGCTGGACGCTGCGGGAGGCCACCGTCCCGGTGCTGGCCGAGGGCACGCGACCGCTGCGCGTGCTGCACATCTCCGACCTGCACATGACCCCCGGCCAGCGCGACAAGCAGCGCTGGGTGGCCGACCTGGCCCGCCTGGAACCCGACCTCGTGGTCAACACCGGCGACAACCTCGCCCACCCGCGCGCCGTCCCGGCCGTGATGGCCGCGCTGGCCCCGCTGCTCGACCGCCCCGGCCTGTTCGTGTTCGGCAGCAACGACTACTTCGGCCCCACCCCGAAGAACCCGGCCCGCTACCTGGTGAAGAGCCGGAAGCGCATCCACGGCCGCGACCTGCCATGGCGCGACCTGCGCGCCGCCCTGCTGGAGCGCGGCTGGACCGACGCCACCCACGCCCGGGTCATGGTCGACCTGGACGGCGTGGCCGTCGCCGCCGCCGGCGTCGACGACCCCCACCTCAACCGCGACCGCTACGACCTCGTCGCCGGCCGCCCCTTCCCCGGCTCCGCCCTCAAGCTCGGCCTCACCCACTCCCCCGAGCCCCGCGTCCTGGACTCCTTCGCCGACGACGGCTACGACCTCGTCATGGCCGGCCACACCCACGGCGGCCAGCTCCGCCTCCCCGGCTACGGCGCCATCGTCACCAACTGCGGCATCGACCGCGGTCGCGCCCGCGGCCGATCGCGCTGGGGCACCCACATGTGGCTGCACGTGTCCGCCGGCCTGGGCACCTCCCCCTACGCCCCGGTCCGCTTCGCCTGCCCGCCCGAGGCCAGCCTGCTGACCCTCGTACCCCGCTCGACCAGCACCGACCCCGCATCGGTAACCCCCGCGTCAGCGGCCGCGGACGTGGGATAGAGTTGTCCCTGCCCCCGCGGGGGCATCGGGGTGTGGCGCAGCTTGGTAGCGCGCTTCGTTCGGGACGAAGAGGTCGCAGGTTCAAATCCTGTCACCCCGACCATCAGACGGCCTGGTCATGAGCTTCTAGCGGAGCTCGGGACCGGGCCGTTCGGCGTTCGGGAGCCGGGGTGGGTAACCAACCGAGTAACTGTCGCCCCGGCCGGGAAGACGCGGTTCATGACGGTCGCCCCGTCGTCGATGATCGGTCGGAACTGCTTGCGGTAGACGGTCTCGGTCACCGCGGAGCCGCCGGTGTGTCCGACCAGTCGCGCGATCTGCTCGATGGGCACGCCCTCGTACTCACCGTCACGGCGGAGACCTTCGCCGTCTTGGTGGAGGTGTCCAACTGGGGGTCGAGGCGGATGTTCGCGCCGATGACCAGTGTCGCCGGGTCGACCAGCAGCACCTCTCCCACGAGTTCGGTGGCCGCCGGCGGTGGCTCGGCGGAATCGGCGTGGTCAGGCTCCGGGCGATCGGATCGGCTCTCGGGGCGGTGTCGGTCGGGCTGGTGGTCGGTGGTGGTCACGGTGGGGTTCCCCCGTTCGGTGTCGCCGCACCGCGCTGGCGGTGTCGGTGTCCCGGGGTGGGACGCGCTTCCTCAGGCGGCGGAGCCGGGCCGGGCGGGGTTCCGGCTGACCCGGTCGGCGTGGACCGGACCGTGTCGCCGTCACGGCCGACGATGCGTATCGGGTCCGGTTCACCTGGGCGGGTCGGCGCGGGTTCATCGGGCCGGACCCGGTTCCGCTGCCAGAGATCGTCGTCCCAGCTCGTGCCGCGACCGCCGGGACGACTGGCCATCCAGTGACGTGCTCCCAGCGCGTCGACGATCCGGCCTACCGGCCGGGTGCCATCGCTTCCCCGGCCGGGGCCAGCTCCCTGCGGCTGCCTAGGGAGTCGGCACAGTTGAGTAGGTGAAGCGGTCGGTGGGCGTCGCGGCGTGATGGCGTAAGGCCTTGGCGATGTTGGTGGCACCGGTGAGGCGAACGCCGGGTACCCGGCGGCGCGGCGGGGGCGATCAGAACGGCGGCGGTGCGACTCGATCCATGATCACCTTCCACAACGCAGCGACCGGCTCGGACATCCGTTCAGCCTCCATGATCATCGCGTTGCGGACCTCGTACCGCTTGTCGTTCGGCGCCGGCCTCGCGGACACATACCCGCTCCTCGCCTGGTACTCCATGACCGTCACGATGGCCACCGGATCGGTCTGAGCCAGCAGCAGGCCGACCTGCGGATCGCCCACGGATTCGTGTCGAGATGCCGCGGCGATGTCCTGCGGGGAGGCGGCGTCGTAGCCCTTTCCGTAGAAGACCTGCGTGGCCACCTCGATCAGCTCGGCCCAGCGCTCCTCGCGGGGCTTGCACTCCCCCGCCGGAGCGGCGCGTGCTCCGACCTGCCGGCTGTCGCACCGGGCCCTCCTCGTCTGGCGTCCATTCATCCAACCGTTTGGTAGGCGGACCGTGGTGTCGGAGGTGGGTGCCGTATTCAACCTGTCACTTGACAACACCCCCGACGGCGCCCACTATACAAGTATCTGCTTGATTAAGAGATCGGTTGAATAGGGTGGAGAACGACAACCTGAGCCTCACGTTCGCCGCGTTGGCCGACCCGACCCGACGGGCGATCCTGGCGCGGCTGGCCGAGGGCGAAGCGACGGTCAACGTGCTGGCGGAGCCGTTCGACATGAGCCTGCAGGCGGTGTCCCAGCACCTGAAGGTGCTGGAACGGGCCGGGCTGATCACCCGGGGGCGCAGCGCGCAGTGGCGGCCGTGCCGCATCGAGATGGCGCCGCTGGACGACGCCGCTGCCTGGATCGGGCAGTACCGGGCCGTCTGGCGCGACCGGTTCGACCTGCTCGACCAGGAGATCCGCAAGATCCGACAGCAGAAGGGAGACGATCGTGGCTGACACCGAGGTCGTCATCGAGCCAGGACGACAGGACATTGTCGTCACCCGCGTCTTCGACGCCCCCCGCGACGTGGTGTTCGCGGCGTACACCGACCCGGACCTCGTTCCGCGGTGGTGGGGGTCGGGCCGGTTCACCACCGAGGTCGACCGGATGGACGTGCGACCGGGCGGCGCCTGGCGGTTCGTGGCGCGCAAGGCCGACGGCACCGGGTACGGGTTCCGCGGCGTCTACCACGACGTCGTGGCGCCGGAACGGATCGTCTCCACCTACGAGTTCGAGGAGGGCGGGCCCGGCCGCCTGCAGCTCCAGGTCGACACCCTCACCGAGGTCGACGGGAAGACCGAACTGGTGGTCGTGTCGCTCTTCCAGTCGGTCGAGGACCGGGACGGCTGGATCCCGGCCGCCGGCATCGAGAAGTCGGTGCAGGAGTCGATGGACCTCCTGGAGGAGATCATCCGGGAGAGACCGCGACCAGGGGCGACGGACCGGTCGGGCAGGAGCGCCTGACATGGGACGACTCCGCGGTGCACGACTCATCCGCATGATCGCACTGACCATGCTGGGCGCTGTGGCCGCCTGTGCGGGTGGCGCACCACCGACCGGGGATGCCGCAGCCTCGCCGGCCGGCCGGACGGACAACGCGCCGGCCGTCCCGGCGGGCACGACCAAGGACCTGGTCGTGACCCGCGTCCTGGACGCCCCGGTCGACCGGGTGTGGCAGGCCTGGACGAGCCCGGCCCACGTCATGCGCTGGTGGGGGCCGGCCGGGTTCACCTCGCCGGTCGCCGAGATGGACGTCCGGGTCGGCGGGACGTCGCTGGTCAGCATGCGGTCGCCGGAGGGCCACGACATGTACAACACCTGGGAGTACCGGGTGGTCGAGCCGATGACCCGGCTCGAGTTCGTCATGAACTTCGCCGACAGCGACGGCCACCGGATCGACCCCACGACGATCGGCCTCCCCCCGGGCATCCCCCAGGACGTGCACCACGTCATCACCGTCGAGGCCGTCGACGAGGAGCGGACGCGGATGACGGTGACCGAACGCGGATACACCTCCGACCAGGTCCTGGAGATATCCAGGGCGGGCCTCGAGCAGAGCCTGGACAAGATGGCCGCGAGTTTCACCCGGACCTAGTTGTACTGACACCTAGTGGGGTGGGAGCCCGCCATCGTCCGGCCACGACTCCGCTACTTGATCGTGAAGCCGGCGTCGACGGGCAAGTGCCCCTCGCGCACGTCGATCCGCTGCCCGTGCAGGCCGACCGGACCGTCGAGGTGGCCCCCTCGGCATGGTGGGAGTCGGCGCCGGTGCAGTTCGGGGCGCTCGGATTGTTCCTCATCGCCTTCGGGGCCTACCCGATCATCGCCGCCGTCCGCGGGCTGCGCGGCCGCGGCGGGCCCCCGGCACGGCGGCGGCCCGGGTGCTCGCCGGCACCGGGCTGACGGCCTCCATAGCCCTGGTCGCCTACCTGTCGACGCTGATGTTCAGGATGACCGACCACGGCGTGGACGCCGGCCCGCTGCTCGGCAACCGCCCGGTGCTGTGGCTCGGGCTGCAGGCCCTCGCGGTCATCGCAACGTTTGCCACGGTGCTCCTGGCCCGTGACCTTCGCGGCACCACCGACCCCGTCCGGCACCGGCTGTTGCTGACCGGTGGTGCGCTGTTCGTCCCGTGGGCCCTCTACTGGGGCCTGCTCCTTCCCTGAGCGGGGGTTGGGCCTTGCCGCGACATGGCGAGCCGCCGGTCGGGTTCGAGACGTCACGACTCGAACCCGATCCGCCGACGCAGCGTTGCCGACCAGTACCAGCCCGGACCTCCGCTGCCCGCGACGACGGGAACGACCGCACCGGACGGCTTGACCTCTGAGCAGCCCTTTGACCTGCATGAACAACGGCCCTCTTCCCCCGGAATCGGGCGGAGGGGGCCGTTGTCGTGTTGTCGAACCGGGTGATCAGCTTGCGGGACGGAACGAGCGCATCGTGCTGGGCCGTCGCGACCAGACGGTCCGGTGCGGCGGCGGGAGGGAACGCGGTGCCGGCCGGTCATCGTCGGTCTCCTCGTCGGTCTCGCTGGTGGTGCCGTCCTCGTCGATCCAACCCGGCGGGATCGTCCTCCTCGGCAGCATTAGGTTCACCGGGTCATGCCACAGCGGGTCGGCCCCAGCGTTGGTGGCGTTCGCTGCGGACCCGGGCTCGTTCGCGGCGTTGGGCAGCGAGGACGTCGGGGTGGCGGCATTGACGTTGCGCCAGCGCAGACAGCCCTGCAGCCGCGGGGCGGGCACCGGGTGGTTGGAGTGGTTCGAGGCGCCCATCACGAAGCTGCGCAACGGCCCGAACCGGGCGTCGATCGGATTGGCCCAGGACGCGTAGGTCGGGGGTCAAGCACAGCTCAACGTTGTGGGCCGCGGCCCAGACCCGGATCTTCGGGGTCTTGTTCGCCGACAGGTTGTCCATGATCACGTAGATCGGCGCGCCGTCCGGGCGGGCCGCCCGGATGCTCTTGAGCGCGGCCAGCGAGTGGTCGCCGCCCTTGCGGCGGCGGGTCACACCCCAGAGCTGGTCATCGCCCAGGCTGTAGCAGCCGTGGAAGTAGCGGATCCCGTGCGTGCGGGTATAGGTCGCCGGCAACCGGGCCGGGTGCGACTCGCGGGCCCAGGTACTGCCGTGACACGGCCGGATCGACAGCGGTCCGAACTGGTCGAAGGCGAAACAGCGGTCCTGGAACTTCGCGGTGACCTCCTCGATGCGGTCGAGCTTGGCGTCCTTGTCAGGATCCGTGGACTCCTTCCAGGTCCGGGTCCGCTGAAACGACACCCCAGCCTCGCGCAGGATCTGACGCAGCCGTTCGCGGCTGATCACGATCCGGTGTGCGTGGCAGCGGTCCAGGTACTGGACCAGCTCGCGCAGGCTCGAGTGGGTGAACGGGCACCCGAGCGTGGTCGGTCGCGTGGTGGCCGTCGCGAGGATGAACGCGATGTCGTCGTCACTGATCAGGCGGGGACGGCCTCCCGCCCACCCCTGCTCGCCCGCCCGGACCAGCTCGCCCCCGGCGGCCACGGCAAACGCCGTGCTCGTCGCGTCCGACCGGCCACTGGACCTGACCGCGCTGGCCCGAACGGGCCGCCGTGCGCGGCGAGCCCGCGTCGGTCGTCGACGACGCCGGGTGCGCGGGCTCGCGGCCACCGCCCCGGTGCTCACCGACGACTTCGCGCCGACCGACCAGCTGCTGGGCGACGCGCTGCGGTCGGCGCCGTACCGGGAGTCGCTCGTGCGGTGATCCGCGGACCGGGCGTGGCGCAATACGTACATGTGCGGAGGCGCCCGGCCCGCGACGCGGGGCCCGGGCGGTATCCGCGGGGCCGGCCGCGCGCTCCGTCCAGCGTCTGATCCGCGCGCTGGCGGAAGGAGCCGGCCATGAGTGCCCCGACAACACCGGCAACCGCGTCACCCGCCCCACCACCGACCCCGACGCCGACCCCGCCACCACCCATCCGCACCGACGCGCCGCCGCGAGAGGAACCGCACGGGATCGGCGGGCCGGTGCGGGTGGCCTGGCGGGAAGGCACGCTCACCCGGGCCGCCGAGCTGGAGATGCTCGGCGCGTGGATGAAGTCGAGCAAGGCCACCACCTGGTCGAACGCCGACGAGCAGCTGCTCATCGCGATCGAACGGCACCTGGTGGCGGCCCGCGACGCGGCGCTGCGCGCCGAGCTGTGCCCCAGCCGGCGGATCCGCTGCTTCCGCAACGGCTCGCTGCTCGAACGGGCCACGAGCAACCTGGACGCCGCCGAGGCCCACCTGCTCGGCCTCGCGCCTCCGGAGTACCTGCGCGGCCAGATCCCCTGCCTGCTGCGGCACGTGCAGTGTCACCTCTCGCCGTGCGACGCCCGCCGGCTCGAGTTCGAGCGGATCGCCGCGCGCCTGGGCGTGAAGGACCCCGACCACCCGCTCCTGAACCGCACCGACCCGCCGTCCGACCTGCCCGCGGAGGAGGCGGAGATGGCGGAGGTGGCCGCGGCCAGGGCGGCGGACCGGGCGGTCGAGCGGGAGCGCCGCGCGATCGTGACGATCGTGCGGGGCGCCAGCTCCGCGGCGCTGCGCGAGCAGGTACGGCTGCGCAGCTTCCGCAACGTCGTGGTCACCTCGGGGATCTTCCTGAGCTTCCTCGCGGTGGCCGTGGTGGTCGTCGCGTTCGCCCAGCCGACGCTGATGCCGCTGTGCTTCGCCCCGGAGGAGGCCGGCGTCGCCGTGGTCGTCTGCCCGACCGAGCAGTCGGCCCCGTTCGTGCCGCTGGACGGCCCCCCGCAGACCGGCATCGAGTCCAAGGACATCGACGAGGTGGTCCTGAGCACCGCCCGAGGTCCGGACGTCGCCGTCGTCGCGCTCGTCGGCCTCACCGCCGCGGCGGTGGCCGCCGCGGCCGCCATCCGCCGGATCAAGGGCTCCTCCGAGCGCTACGGCCTGCCGGTCGCCCTCGTCGCGCTCAAGCTGCCGACCGGGGCCATCACCGCGGTCCTCGGCCTGCTGCTCATGCGCGGCCAGTTCGTGCCCGGGCTCAGCGCGCTGGACACGTCGGCGCAGATCCTGGCCTGGGCGCTGGTGTTCGGCTACGCGCAGGAGCTGTTCACCCGGCTGGTCGACGTGCAGGGGCAAACCGTGCTGGACAACGTGCGGGGCGGGGCGACGCCGCCGTCCGGCGGGCCCGGCTCCGCCTAGCTAGTGCGGTGACCACTTAGGTTCATCGGGTCAGGCTGCGGCGGGTCGACCCCAGCGGTGGTGGCGTTCGCTGCGGACCCGGGCTCGTTCGCGACGTTGGGCGGCGAGGACGTCGGGGTGGCGAAGCCGGTAGTCCCTCGGTCGTTCCAGCGCCGAGTAGATCGCGCGTTTGCGGGCGAGCAGCACCCCGCCCGGCAACTAGTGGCTCGACACGCAAGGTCGGCCAGGTAATTGATCTCGCTGACGGACCCGACCACGCTGTCCTGCACGCCGAGTGCAGGGGGTGGTGGGTGTGGCTCGTCGAACGAGCCTGTTCGTGAGGTCGCTGTCGATGGACGAGGGCCGCAAGCTGCAGCGGATCACCCGGACGGCGAAGGATCCGGTCCGGATGCGCCGCGCGATCGTGGTCATGATGTCGGGCCAGGGCCAGGCCGTCCGGGACATCACCTCGTTGCTGCAGGTCAGCGAGGACTACGTGCGTGATGTGATCCATGCGTTCACCGAGCGGGGGTTTCGACGCGCTGGACCCAAACCGAGCGGGGGACGCCCGAGGCGGATCGGTGAGCAGGTCCGGGCCCGACGGGCTCCGTTCCACGGGCGGGAGCATGGCTCCGCAGGACGGCATGGCCCTCTGTTCCCGCGTCAGCCGCGCCGCGCCTCGCGGACCGCTGTGGCGGCGGTGTGGTCGCCGCGGGCGTCGAGCCCGGCGACGACGCCGTCGACGTCGGCGGCGGGGCGGTTCTGGCTCATCTTGACCTTGGCCTCGATGCGGCTGATCACCACCTCGACCCCGACGATCGCGCGGAGTTGGCCGGCGACGAACGCCGGCGGGGCGTCGTCGACCGACCACGGCCGGGGTTCGCCGGCCTCGTGGTGGTCGGTGAGCCGGCGCACCAGGCCGTCGAGCCACTGGGGGTCGTCGTGCACCACGAGTTGCCCGTAGATGTGGGCGGTGACGTAGTTCCAGGTGGGCACGACCCGGCCGTGCTCGGCCTTGCTGGCGTAGAAGCCGGGCGAGACGTAGGCCTCGGGGCCACGGACGATGACCATCGCCTCGCCCAGGGGCGGGCGGCGCCACTGGTCGTTGTTGCGGGCCACGTGCCCGAGCAGGGCGCCGCGCGGGCCGGTGCGGGGATCGAACAGCAGCGGCAGCGGGGTGGCGACCAGGCCGTCGGCCGTGGCGGTGACCAGGTCGGCGGCGGTCGGGCGGGCGAGCAGGGCGGCGATGGCGCCGTCGTCGGCGGCGAAGTGGGCGGGGACGTACACGTGCCCACCGTCGCACATGACGCCTCCTGGTACGGCCCACTTCACAGGGCCGCTGCCCGGACCGGCCGGGCCGCGATCGGGCTGGAGGGCAGGTTCAGGTTCCCGGGGGCGGGTCCGCTTCGTACGGTGCTGCCATGTCCCGAGCGCTCCCGGGTCGCCCGGCGCGCGCGACACGGCCCGCACCGGACGGCGCTGCGGCTGTGGGCCGTCGCGCTCGCGCTCGTCTGCGTGCCCGCCGCGCTGCTGCCGCCGGCGACGGCGGGGCCGGTCGGCCCGTCCGCGTGGGGACGGGCCGGGCCGGACGCGCCCGTCGTCAGCGCCGCACGTGCAGCAGCCCGAGCCGCCGCGTGGCCCGGGTGATCGACACGTAGAGGTCGGCCGGGTTGCGGGCCCTGATCCGCTCCGGGTCGACGATCACGACGACGTCGAACTCCAGGCCCTTCGCCGACACCGGGGTGTGCAGCTCGGCGGGCAGGCCCGCCAGATCGCCCACCTCGGGGGCGATCACCGCCAGCGTCCCCTCGCCGAGCCGGGCCGCCTCCGCCTCGACGGCGGCGCGCACCTCGGCTCCGAGGTCGGCAGCGGGCACCGTGCGCTGCCACGGCTGCTCGCCCGTCGCCCGCACCGACTCGGCCGGCCGCCGGTCGGGCGCGAACCCGGCCAGCACCTCGGCGGCCAGCGCCATGATCTCGGCGGGGGTCCGGTAGTTGACGGTGAGCGTGCGGTGGGTCCACCGCGACCCGAGGTGCGGGGCGAGCACGTCCGCCCACTCGCGCGCGCCAGCGGCCGCGCTGCGCTGCGCGAGATCGCCGACCGCGGTGATCGAGTGGGTGGGGCAGCGCCGCAGCAGGACGTGCCAGTCCATGGCGGACAGCTCCTGCGCCTCGTCGACGACGAGGTGCCCGTAGCGCCAGTCCCGGTCGGCGGCCGCGCGCTCGGCCACGCTCATCAGGTGCTCGGGGACCTGCCGGGCGGCGAGCACGTCGGCGGTGACGAAGTCGGTCGGGCGCAGCTCGTCGGGGTCCTCCCCGGCCAGGTTGCGGTCGGCCTCCTCCAGGATCTGCAGCACCTCGGCGGCGTAGGCGCTGTCGGGTTCCTCCGGTGCCGCCGGCGGGGCGGGCGGGGTGCCGATCAGCTCGGCCAGCTCGTCGAGCAGCGGCGCGTCCGCAACCGTCCACGCGGAGCCCTCGGCGCGCTGCAGCGCGGAGACGTCGACGTCGCCGCCTGCCGAGGCGAGCCGCTCGGGCGACGCGTACAGCTCGGCCAACACCCGCTGCGGGTCGAGCACCGGCCAGAGCCGCTCGACGGCCGCGTGGAAGTCGAGGTCCGCGCGCAGGTCGTCGCGCAGCTCGCGGCGCAGCCCCGCCGACACCTGCGCCGCGCCCGCCGGGGCCGGCTCGGGGACGTCGCCGCCGAGCTCGCGCAGGATCTCGGCGAGCTCGGGCGGGTCCTCCAGGTCGTGGGAGAGCCGCTCGACGCCCTGTCGGACGAGCAGGGCCCCCAGTGCGTCGCGGAACGCGGCCCGCGCCGCGTTGTGCGGCAGGCCGCCCGCCCGGGCCCGGCTCCTGGCCTCGGCCGCCGTCGCCCGGTCGATCTCGACGGTGACGTCGTCGAGGTCGATCGCGATCGGCGAGCGGGGCAGCTCCTGGCGGTCCGCCACGGCGCGGCGCAGGACGTCGAGCATCGCCAGGTCGCCCTTCACGCGGGCCACGTCGTCCTCGTCGACGGCTGTGGCGACGACGCCCTGGGCCAACCGGCCGGGGGTCGTGAACACCACCGCCGACTCGCCGAGCGCCGGCAGCACGCCCCCGACGTAGTGGATGAACCCGGCGCTGGGCCCGACCACCAGGACACCGCTGCGGGCCAGCCGCTCGCGGTGGGTGTAGAGCAGGTAGGCCACCCGGTGCAGCGCGACCGCGGTCTTGCCGGTCCCCGGGCCGCCCTCGATCACGACGACGCCGGGCAGCGGCAGCCGGATGATGGCGTCCTGCTCGGCCTGGATCGTCGTCACGATGTCGCGCATGGTCGTCCCGCGCGGGGCCTTCAGCGCGGCGATCAACGCCGGGTCCGACGACCTCCCGGAATCGGGACCGGTGAGCGCGGCGCTGTCCAGGACGTCGTCGTGGAAATCGACGACCCGCTCGTCGGGCGCCCTCCCGGCGAGCTGGAAATGCCGCCGCCTGGTGACGCCGAGCGGTGTGGCGAGGGTGGCGCAGTAGAACGGCCGGGCGGCGGGCGCCCGCCAGTCGATCAGCGCGCTCTCGGCGTCCTCCGGGTCGGTGAGCCCGATCCGGCCGACGTAGGTGGGTGGTTGGTCGGCGTGGTCGAGGCGGCCGAAGCACAGCCCGGAGCGGGCGGCGCTGAGCGCGCTCACCCGCTCCGACCAGCGGTGCACGGAGACGTCGCGCTCCCAGCGGGCGCTGAGCTCCTCGCCCGTGGGCGCGCCCAGCGTGCCCCGCGCCCGCGCCGACGCGTCGCGGATCTCGGCGGCCAGCAGCGCGTGCAGGCGTCGGATCCGCGCTGTCTCGGCGGCGAGTTCCCCTTCGAAGGGGGGTCTGTCCGAGCCGTCTCCGGCCGTGCTATGGTCGAGTTGCGGGGAAAAGATTTCGTTTTCTGGTCGCACCTGCAAGAATAGCTTTTCCGCCGCCCGGTGCGCAATTCCGGATCATCCTTCCAGGTCGTCGGACCAATCCGCCCCGATGCGCCGCCACTGCGACGTGGGCCGCCCGTCGGCCCGGAACTGCTGCCCCGCGACGTCGAACGGCTGCGGCCAGCCGGCCGGCGAGTCCTCCCAGGTCTCCTGCCGGCCGTACGCGGTGAGGTCGAGCAGGTGGTAGCTGGTCGCGCCGGCCTCGGTGCCGCGCCCGGTCGTCCAGTACGTCTCGAACACCCGGTCGCCGTCGCGCAGGTAGCAGACGTAGGCGCCGAAGGCGCGCCCCGCGAGCAGCGCATCGCCGGCGTCCCGCGCCGAGTACCAGGGCACGTCCCAGCCCATGAGGTCGCGGTAGCGGGCGCTCTCGGCGTAGGGCCCCTGGCAGAACGTCGCGTAGGTGACGTCGCGGCTGTTCAGGTAGGACGGCTCGGGAGCGTGCCCGTTGAAGAACGTGCAGCCCTCGCACTGCTCGGCGGCCGGCGCGCCGTCGTGCCACATGTGCAGGTAGGCGATCAGCTGGCGGCGCCCCTCGAACACCTCGACCAGCGGCACCGGGCCGTCCGGCCCGACCAGCGGGACGCTCGCGTCCACCTCCACCATCGGCAGCCGCCTGCGGGCGGCCGCGATCGCGTCGCCCTGCCTGGTGTGCGCCTTCTCCCGCGCCCGCAGCCGGTCGACCTCGGCCTGCCACGTGGTCCGGTCGACGACCTCGGGCCGGGGCTGCGTCGTGCTGTGCGCGTCCATCGATCCTCCTCGTCGGGGCGAGCGGGTCGCCCGCCGTCACCAGTGGTGACCGGACGGGCGGCCGGGACTCATCGGATCGACCCCGACGGGCTGGGCGCCGGTTTCCTACGCCGGGTCGAGCGCGTCGCGCTTGCGCTCCAGCACGCCCCGCTCCGCCGCGTTCCCGCACAGCGCGATCGCCCTGGTCAGCGCCTCGCGAGCCGCCGACGTGCGGCCGAGCCGGGTGAGCAGCTCGCCGCGGACGCCGGGTAGCAGGTGGGAGCCGGGGAGGGCGCCGGCGGCGACGAGGGCGTCGACGATCCGCAGCGCAGCCTCCGGCCGGCCGGCCATCGAGACCGCGACGGCGCGGTTCAGGTCGACGACCGGTGAGGGCGCGAGCCGGCCGAGTGCGTCGTAGATGATGACGACGCGCTCCCAGTCGGTGGCCTCCACTGAGGGCGCGACCGCGTGGCACTCGGCGATCGCCGCCTGCAGGCCGTAGGCGCCGAGCCCGTGACCGACCCGTTCGGCCCGGGCGAGCGCGGCGCGGCCGCGGCGGATGGCGGCGCGGTCCCAACGGCGGCGGTCCTGCTGCTCCAGCAGCACCGGCTCGCCGTCGGGGCCGGTGCGCGCCGGGAAGCGGGCCGCGGTCAGCTCCAGCAGCGCGAGCAGCCCGAGCACCTCGGCCTCCCCGGGCAGCAGCCGGGCCAGGATGCGGGCCATCCGGACCGCCTCGCGGGCCAGGTCGACGCGCATCAACTCGTCGCCGGAGGACGCCGTCGAGCCCTCGGTGAAGGTCACGTACACGACGCTGAGCACCGAGCCGAGGCGCTCGCGGCGCTCCTCGGGCGGCGGCACCTCGAACGGGACGCGCGCGGCGGCGAGGGTCTTCTTGGCGCGGGTGATCCTGGCCTGCACCGTCGCGGTGGGCACCAGGAAGGCGCGGGCGATCTCGTCGCTGGTCAGACCACCGATCACGCGCAGGGTGAGGGCCACCCGCGCCTCCCGGGACAGCACCGGGTGGCACGCGGTGAACGCCAGCGCGAGCACGTCGTCGTCGATCTGGTCGGGGTCGCGCAGGAGGTCGTCGCCGGCCTCCGGGGCCGGGCCGCCCGAGGTGGCGCCGCCCTCGCCCAGGTCGCGGGCGAGGGCGGCGTACCGGTCGTCGAGGGCGGCGCGGCGGCGGAAGCCGTCGATGGCGCGGCGGCGGCCGACGGTGAGCAGCCACGCGGCGGGGTTGCGCGGCACGCCCTCCCGGGGCCAGGTCACCAGCGCCTCGGCCAGCGCCTCCTGGGCGAGGTCCTCGGCCAGGGCGAAGTCGCCGGTGTAGCGGGAGAGGCCACCGACGATCCGGGCGGACTCGATCCGCCAGACCGCCTCCACCGCCCGCCTGCCCTCGGCGGCCGTGGCACCCGCCCGGCTCACAGCTGGCCGGTGGCCTCGCGCCAGGCCCGCTCCTTGCGGATCCACTCGTTGTCCTGCGGCAGCTCGTCGATGCTGGTCACCCGGCGGATCTCGGCCTTGGAACCGGGGCCGGCCAGCGGGGCCCGCTTGGCCCACTCCACGGCCTCCTCCTGGGAGGAGACGTCGAGGATCCAGAACCCGCCGAACAGCTCCTTCGTCTCCCCGTACGGGCCGTCGGTCACCACCGGCGGCTCCGCGGAGTAGTCGACGACGACGCCCTTGGCCGCGTCGTCCAGGCCCTCGGCGGCGACGAGCACCCCGGCCTGGATCATCTCGTCGTTGAACCGGCCCATCGCATCGATGATCCCGGTGAAGTCGACGTTCTCGTACGACGCCCAGGTCTCGTCGGTCGCCCGCATGATCACCATGTACTTCATGACCGTCTCCTCGGTCCGTGGGGGTCCCGTCGGGACCCTCTCATCCCCAGGTCGAACGAGGGCGGCCGGGGATCGACACGGCGCCGAACATTTTTCCGCGGCCCGCAGCCCTACGGTGCGTCCGGCAGGAGCGCGCCGCTGGCGTCGATCACGTCGAGGTGGTGCACCTCGGGCTCCCCGACGGGGCGGGCACCCCCGAAGGCGCGGTCGACGGCGGGGTGGATGCGCTCGTCGAAGGCGCGGGCGCAGGCCTGCTCCGACTCCCAGACGTCGATGTAGCGCAGGCCGCCGTCGGACCGGCGGACGCACAGGTGCAGCAGCGAGCCGGCCAGCGGCTCCGGTCCGATCTCGTCGAGGATCCGCTGGTAGAGCTCCGGTCCGATCGGCACGTCCTGGATGAAGGCGTGGACCACGGTGACCTCCCGAATATTGATCCGAATATATTTCGGATGAACCAGGGGTAAGGTTGGCCCGTCATGACCGACCCCGTCAAGACCCCGCCCAGGCGGCGTTACCACGCGCCGCAGCGCGCCGAGCAGGCCGCGGCCACCCGCCGCGCCGTGCTGGAAGCGGCGCGCGAACTGTTCACCGCGAACGGCTACACGGCGACGACCGTGGGTCAGGTCGCCGACCGCGCAGGCGTCGCGGTCGACACGGTCTACGCGACCGTCGGGCGCAAACCGGTCCTGCTGCGGGAGGTCTTCGAGACGGCGCTGTCCGGTCAGGACGTGGCGGTGCCGGCCGACGAGCGCGACTACGTCAGGGAGGTGCGCGCGGCACCCACCGCCGGGGAGAAGATCGCCGTCTACGCGCGGGCGCTCGCCCGGATCGCCCCGCGCACGGCGCCCGTGCAGGCCGCCATCCGCGACGCCGCCGCCCACGACCGGGTGTGCGGAGCGCTGGATTCCGAGTTGGCCGACCGGCGCGCGGCCAACATGCGACTGTTCGCCGCCGAGCTGCGCGCGACCGGCGAGCTGCGCCCCGACCTCTCCGACGACGACGTGGCCGACATCGTGTGGGGCATGGCGTCGGCGGAGTACTACCTGCTGCTGGTGCGGCGGCGCGGGTGGACCCCGCACCGCTACGGCGAGCACCTGCGCGACGCCTGGACGCGGGTGCTGCTGGCGGACCCGACGCCCGGGTCAGCGGGGTAGCTACTCCCCGACCTCCCCGTCGACGGCTTCGCGCAGCAGGTCGGCGTGCCCGTTGTGGCGGGCGTACTCCTCGATCATGTGGCAGAGGATCCAGCGCAGGCTGGGCGCGCGCCCGTCGGGCCAGGTGCGGGCGGCGAGCCGGTCGAGGCCGCCGGTGGCGAGCGCGTCGGCGATGTGGGCCTCGGAGCGCACCACGGCCTCCGCCCAGAGCGTGCGCAGCTCGTCGGGGCTGTCGTCGGCGGCGGAGTGCCAGTCCCAGTCGGGGTCGGCGGCCCAGTCGACCGCGTCCCAGGGGGCGTGCCGGTCGTGGGCGTGCAGCCAGCGGGAGAACCAGTCGTCCTCGACGTAGGCGAGGTGCTTGAGCAGGCCGCCGAGGGTCATCGACGAGGCCCCGACGGTGGACGAGAGGCCCGCGGCGTCGAGGCTCGCGGTCTTCCAGGCGAGCGTGGCGCGCTGGTAGTCGAGGAAGCCGAGGAGGGTGGCGGTCTCGTCGCCGGTCAGCGGGGGTTCCGGGCGGCCGTTCTCGTCGACGTCGGTCATGGCGGACGACCCTACGGGGCGGCGAACTCCTCGGCGCGGAGCTGACAGGGCGGGATCATCGAGTCGGTGCCGCCCCGGCCGGGGAGATGGCCCCCACGGCCGCGGCATCAGGAACCGCAACGGCGACGCGCTCGGCATGGCCGGCAGTCGGCCTGGAAGCGGTTCGCCGACCCGGGTAGCCGCGCGTGACCGGAGCCATGACGTTCGGCACGTCATGGCGTCCGCCGCGGGGACGACCGTGCCCGGTATGCGCAGCGCGGTGGGCCACCGACTCGTCCGGATCGCGGGTCACGTCCTCGCCGTGCTGGTCGCGGTGGCCGCGACCGGGGCGATCGGGGCGGCCGGCATCGCCACCGGGGTGACGGCCCCGTACGCGCCGGCCGTCGACGTCCCGCCGGCGCTCGCGGCCGTGGTCTCCCCCGCGCCGGTCCTGGACCCGGCCCGGCCCACCGTCGCGGTCCTGGTCGGTGCCCGCGGCGCGGAGGTCACCGACGTCCTGGGGCCGTTCGACGCGCTCGCCTCCAGCGACGCGGTCAACGTGCTCACCGTCGGCCCGGCGACCGGGCCGGTCCCGCTGACCGGCGGCCTCGACGTCGTCCCGCAGGTCCGCCTCGACCAGCTCGACGGGCTGCTGGCCGCGGCCGGCACCCGGCTGGCCGCCGTCGTGGTGCCGGCGATGCCCGACGTCGACGAGCCGTCCAACCGGCCCGTGCGCGACTGGCTGCGCTCCCGACCGGCCCCGCTGGTGCTCAGCGTCTGCTACGGCGCCGGGGTCGTCGGCTCGGCCGGGCTGCTGGACGGGCGCACCGCCACCTCGCACTGGTTCCGGCTCGACGGCCTGCGCGAGCGCTACCCGCAGGTGCGCTGGCAGGACGGCGTGCGCTGGGTCGACGACGGCGACCTGATCTCCACCGCGGGCGTGCTGTCCGGCATCGACGGCGCCCTGCACCTGCTCGACCGGCTGGCCGGACCGGAAGCCGCCGCGCGCGCGGCCGAACGGATCGGATGGCGCCACCACCGCCCCACCGCGGGTCCGCTGCCGCGCTCCGGGCTCGCCGCGGGCGACGCGGTGGCGTTGCTCAACGCCGGGTTCCGCTGGGACCGCCCGCGCATCGGCGTGCTGCTCACCGACGGCGTCGGCGAGCTGGAGCTGGCCTCGGCCTTCGACCCGTACGGCGGGCAGTCCTTCGCCGCGCGGACCGTCGCGGTCGGCGACGCCCCGGTGACCACCGCGCACGGCCTGGCGGTCCGCCCCCGGACCCCGCTCGACCGGGCCCGCGCCGAGGTCGACCGGCTTCTGGTGCCCGGCCGCGCCGCCGCCACCGACGGGCGGGCCGGGATCACCGCGCGGGCCCGCGCCGTCGGGGTGGAGCCGCAGTTCCTGCACGCCGAACCGGGGTTCGCGTTCGACGCGGCGCTCGCCGACCTGGCCCGCACGGCCGACGTCCCCACGGCGCGGTGGACGGCGAAGATGCTCGAGTACCCCGAGGGCGACCTCGACCTGCGCGGCCCGTCGCTGCCGTGGTCGCTGCTGGCCTGGCCGGTGCTGCTGGCGCTGGCCTTCGCGGTGCTGCTCGTCCAGGTCCCGCACGCGGCCCGATGGCTGCGCGCCCGGATGTCGGGAAAGCCACCATCAGGACGTCCGGTGTCCTAGTGGTGGCTTTCCTGACGCGGGGCGGGAGTCAGCCGGTGGGTAGGTCGAAGTCGTAGATCATGCAGGTGGCCGACGCGTAGGCCGCCTCCTTGGTGTCGGTGGCCAGCACGGTGCCGTCCGGGGCGGCGATCGTGCAGGTCACCGAGGTGTCGCCCTTCGCGGAGGTCGTGCTGACCACCAGCATCGGCGTCGCGTCGGCACCCCACTCCGCGGTGGGCACCGTGATCGACCACGGCGGGACCTCGCCGAGGTCGGTGATCTGGTCGCCGTTCTCGCCGGTGTAGAGCAGCGTGACGGGGTAGTTGCTCTCGACCGAGTACACGTAGGAGGCGGGCCGGTCGCCGGTGCCGCCCGGCGACACCACCACGCCGGGCAGCAGGTTCGGCGGTGCCGTGGGCGCGGCCTCGGTGGGCGGCGCGGCCTGCGCGGCCTGGGTGGCCTGCGCGGCCTGGTCGGTCA
>NZ_JAHDTH010000091.1 GCF_018531445.1 Pseudonocardia lacus | reverse complement strand
AGCGCGGCCGTGCCGGCGGCGCCGGCGGCCGCGCCGCGGGCGGCGCCGCGCACGATGGAGGTCACGGGGCGAGCACCTCGGTTCCGGGGACGTCGGTCAGGTCCGCGGCCAGCAGCCGGTCGATGAACTCGGCCTGGGCGGGCACCAGCTTGCGCCGGGCGGTGTCCGGGTCGAACCAGGCGGCCCGGTCGATCTCGGGGAAGCTGCGCCGCTTGCCCGAGCGCGGCGGCCACTCCAGCTCGAACGTGCCGGGCTCGATGTGCTCGGCGTCGAAGTCGGCGCCCAGCGCGAACACGGTGATCTGCTTGCGCCCGCCGCGCTGCTGGACCGAGCCCAGGTCGTGCATCGGCCCCTCGGGCGGCGGCGAGCCCAGCTCCTCGGCGAACTCCCGGACGGCGGCGTCGCGCGGCTCCTCGTCGGGCTCGTGCTCGCCCTTCGGGATGGACCACGCGCCGTCGTCCTTGCGGGCCCAGAACGGCCCGCCCATGTGCCCGAGGAGCACCTCGATGCCGGTGCCGTCGCCGGCCGGTCGGAAGAGCAGCAAACCTGCGCTGAGCACCGCCACCCGCAGCAGCATTCCAGACCGCTCGGGCGTCGGCCGGACGGACCTGTCAGGAACGGCGGCCGTCGCGCCAGGCGATCCACTCCTTGAGCAGCCCCAGGTCGTAGTCCGGGCCGCCGACGCCGACGGTGAACAGCGTGGCCCCGGCGCCGACGAGCGCGTCGGCGACCTCGCCGGGCGACCTGCTCACCTCGATGGACCGCTCGATCCGCGCCGGGTCGCGCCCCACGTCGGCGCAGTGCCCGTCGAGGACGGCGTTCTTGCGGACGAGGGTGTCGACGTCGCCGAAGCTGTGCCAGATGTCGGCGTGCTCGGCGGTGTAGCGCAGGGTCTTCTTCTCGCCCCCGCCGCCGATGAGGATCGGGATGTCGCGGGTGGGGGCCGGGTTGAGCTTGGCCCACCGCGACCGGATGCGCGGCAGCGCCTGCGCGAGGTCGGCCAGCCGCGAACCCGCGGTGCCGAACTCGTAGCCGTACTCGTCGTAGTCGCGCTCGAACCAGCCCGCCCCGATGCCCAGGATGAGCCGGCCGCCGCTGATGTGGTCGACGGTGCGGGCCATGTCGGCCAGAAGCTCGGGGTTGCGGTAGCTGTTGCAGGTGACCAGCGCGCCGATCTCGACCCGGCTGGTGGCCTCGGCCCAGGCGCCGAGCATCGTCCAGCACTCGAAGTGCTCGCCGTCGGGCTCGCCGTAGAGCGGGAAGAAGTGGTCCCAGTTGAACACGACGTCGACGCCGGCCTCCTCGGCCTCGGCGACGGCGTCACGGATGCGCGCGTACCCGGCGTGCTGGGGCTGGAGCTGGACACCGATCCGGACGGGATGCGTCATGGAGATCATCCTTTCACCGGGACGCGCCGGCAGCGCTGCGCGGTGGGCCCCGTATCGTGCGCACCCGGGGTCAATGTGGGCTCACCGCCGGTTCGTCCCGCGGTGGCGCGGGGGCTCGAGCAAGGCGAGGAGCACGGCTGGATGAATGCCGAGGACAGCATCGACCCGTTCGGCGGCGGAGCGTCGAGCGGTGGGCCCGCCCCGCGGCGCGGCCCGGTCATCGGGTCCGACGGCGCGGTGACGCCGCTGGCTGCCAACGGCGGTCCGGTCCTGCCGGGCGGCGGGTTCGGCACCGCGCTGCCCGAGGTCCCCGGCACGAGCTGGGCGTGGGACGGGGGAGTCCTGCCCACGACCGGGCCGTCATTGCCGGAGCAGCGCGCCGCGTCCCCGGTGCCGGCGCCGCCCGACGACGCCGCGCCGACCTCCGTGGTGCGGCCCTACGTCCGCACCGGCGGGCGCACCCGCCCCAAGCTCGACCTGTCGCTGGAGACCCTCGTCTCGCCGCTGCCGAAGGCCGTGCCCCACCAGCTCCCGCACGACGAGGCCGCCGTGCTGGAGATCTGCCGCGAGCAGTCGCGCTCGGTTGCCGAGGTGGCCGCGCTGCACCGGATGCCGATCGGCGTCGCCAAGGTGATCATCGGCGACATGGCCGAGGCCGGGTTGCTGGCCGTGCACCGCACGTTCGCCGCGTCCGGGGTCGACCTGGCGCTGATGGAGCGCGTGCTGGGCGGCCTGCGGCGCATCTGAGCGGTCACGGGTCCGGCGACGCGTCCGCGGCCGCGGCGTTCGTGCTGCCCTTCGGGCGCCCGCCCCGGCGCATGTTGCCGTTGGTGGTGCGGCGGGTCGGGTCGATCAGCCGCTTCCACTTGCCCTGCGCGGCCTGGCGGCTGCTGAGCTGGGCCTGCACGGCGTCGGCGACCTTGGCCCAGGTGAGGCCGTCGGCGCGGAGCTTGCGGATGAGGTCGCGCTCGTAGTAGTCGGCGCGGCGGCGCATCTCCTGGCACAGGGCGTACCACGCGGCGGCGCCGTCGTGGGTGAGGTCGCCGAGCTGGGCGCGCTGCTTGAGCTCGTCGAGCTGCTCGGTGATCGACTGCCGCTTGCGGGCGATGGCCGGGTCGGCGCGCTCCAGCCAGCGCTGCGCCTGCTCGTAGTCCATCAGTCAATCTTAGATTGACGACTACGTTCTGTCGATCTTCCATGGACGGCCCGTCGGGGAGGGGGTGTCGAGCGGGGGAGGAAGCCCCTGGAGGGCTGGTCGTCGCGCGGCCGGCGGGCCATGCTCGTGCCGGACGTGCGGATCAAGGAGGACCACATGACCGGTGACGAGATCGTGCTCGGCGCCCTGCCGAAGGGCATCACCCCGGCCGGCGAGGGGGTGGAGAAGAAGGTGTGGAACGTGCTCGGCCACACCTACTACATGAAGGCCGCCAGCGGCACGAGCTTCGCGTTCGAGACCTACGACCCGCCGGGCACCGGCGTGCCGCCGCACGTGCACCCGCGCCAGGACGAGCACATCTACGTGCTGGAGGGCGTGTTCACCCTCTACCTCGACGGCGCCTGGGAGACCGCGGGCCCCGGTGAGACCGTCCGGATGCCCAAGGGCCTGCCGCACGCCTACTACAACCGCGGCGAGGCGCCCACCCGCGGCCTGTTCTGGGTGAGCCCCGCCGGGCGGCTGGCCGAGCTGTTCGACGGCCTGCACAACCTGCAGGACCCCGACGAGGTGGTGCGGCTCGCGGCCCTGCACGACGTCGACTTCCTCCCGGCCGGCTCGGTCGAAGGAGCCTGACCGCGGGGGGTGGGGTCAGGGGCCGCCGAGGGGGGCGACGTCGGTCACCCAGACGGCCGGGGTGCCCTGCTCGTCGCTGGCGGCCAGGTCGACCTCGGCGGTGACCGCCCAGTCGCGGTCGCCTGCGGGGTCGTCGAGGACCTGGCGGACCAGCCAGCGCTCGCGCTCCTCGGTGATCTGGATCAGCTGCGGGCCGCGGGCGTCGGGGCCGGTGCCGATGTCGGCGTGCTCGGCCCAGTAGGGCTCCAGCGCCTCGCGCCAGGCCTCGGCGTCCCAGCCGGCCTCGGCGTCGAGCTCGCCGAGCAGGTCCCAGCGGCGCAGCGCGGCCAGCTCGACGCGGCGGAACAGCGCGTTGCGCACGAGGACCCGGAAGGCCCTGGCGTTCGCGGTCACCCCGGCCGGGCCGGTGTCCAGGCCCGGCGGGGTGGGCTCGTCGCCGGTGCCGGCGCCGGCCGCCAGCGCCTCCCACTCGTCGAGCAGGCTGGAGTCGACCTGGCGGACCAGCTCGCCGAGCCACTCGACGACGTCGACCAGCTCCTCGGTCTTGGCCTCGTCGGGCACGGTCTGGCGCAAGGCGCGGTAGGTGTCGGCGAGGTAGCGCAGCACCAGGCCCTCGGAGCGGGCCAGCTGGTAGTGCCCGACGTACTCCACGAAGGTCATCGAGCGCTCGAACATGTCGCGGGCCACCGACTTGGGCGACAGCCGCGCGTCCGCCACCCAGGGCGCGCCCCGGCGGTAGGTCTCCAGGGCCGCGGTCAGCAGCTCGTCGAGCGGCTTGGGGTAGCTGACGTCGTCCAGCAGCGCCATCCGTTCCTCGTACTCGATGCCGTCGGCCTTCATCGCGGCCACCGCCTCGCCGCGGGCCCGGTTCTGCTGGGCGTAGAGCACCTGGCGGGGGTCGTCGAGGGTCGCCTCGACGACCGACAGCACGTCCATCGGGTAGCTGGGGGACTCGCGGTCGAGCAGCTCGATGGCGGCCAGCGCGAACGGCGACAGCGGCTGGTTGAGCGCGAAGTCCAGCTGCAGGTCGCCGACCAGCCGGATGCGCCTGCCCTCGGCGTCGGGTTCGTCGAGCTGCTCGACCACGCCCGCGGCCAGCAGCGCCCGGTAGATCGCGATGGCGCGCAGGATGTGCTTGCGCTGGCGGTTGCGCGGCTCGTGGTTGTCCTCGAGCAGGTGGCGCATCGCGGCGAACGCGTCGCCCGGGCGGGCGATGACGTTGAGCAACATGGCGTGCGTGACGACGAAGTGGCTGGTCAACGGCTCGGGCTGGGCGTTCTGCAGGCGCTCGAAGCTGGTCTGGGACCAGCCGACGAAGCCCTCGGGGGGTTGCTTGCGCACGATCCGGCGGCGCTTCTTGACGTCGTCGCCCGCGCGGGCGAGCAGCCGGGCGTTCTCGACCTCGTGGTCGGGGGCCTGGGCGACGACGGTGCCGACCGTGTCGTACCCGGCGCGCCCGGCCCGCCCGGCGATCTGGTGGAACTCGCGGGCCTTGAGCGGGCGGGTGCGCTGGCCGTCGTACTTGCTCAGCGCGGTGAACAGCACCGTGCGGATCGGCACGTTGATGCCGACGCCGAGGGTGTCGGTGCCGCAGATGACGCGCAGCAGCCCGGCCTGGGCCAGCGTCTCGACCAGGCGCCGGTAGCGCGGCAGCATCCCGGCGTGGTGCACGCCGATGCCGTGGCGCACCAGCCGGCTCAACGTCTTGCCGAACCCGGCGGTGAACCGGAAGCTGCCGATCAGCTCCGCGATGGCCTGCTTGTCCTGCTTCGAGGTGACGTTGACGCTCATCAGCGCCTGCGCCCGCTCCACGGCGGCCTGCTGGGTGAAGTGCACGACGTAGACCGGCGCCTGGTTGGTCTGCAGGAGCTCGGCGATCGTCTCGTGCAGCGGGCTGAGCACGTACTGGAACAGCAGCGGCACCGGCCGCTCCACCGAGGTGATCACCGCGGTCTCCCGGCCGGTGCGCCGGGTGAGGTCGTCGCGGAAGAACGACACGTCGCCCAGGGTGGCGCTCATCAGCAGGAACTGCGCCTGCGGCAGCTCGATCAGCGGCACCTGCCACGCCCAGCCGCGGTCGGGGTCGGCGTAGAAGTGGAACTCGTCCATCACCACCGAGCCGACGTCGGCGGCCGCGCCCGAGCGCAGGGCGATGTTGGCCAGGATCTCCGCGGTGCAGCAGATGATTTCCGCGCCCTCGTTGACCGCGGCGTCGCCGGTGAGCATGCCGACCTTCTCCGCGCCGAAGACGTCGATCAGTGCGAAGAACTTCTCGCTGACCAGCGCCTTGATCGGCGCGGTGTAGAAGGTGCGCTTGCCGGCGGCCAGCGCCGCGGCGTGCGCGCCCACCGCGACCAGCGACTTCCCGGAGCCGGTCGGGGTCGAGAGGATGACGTTGGCGCCGGTGACCAGCTCCAGCAGCGCCTCCTCCTGCGCCGGGTAGAGCGACAGGCCGCGCTCGTCGAACGCCCAGTCGGTGAACGCCTCGACCAGGGCGTCGGGGTCGGCGGGGCCGCGGGGGAGGCGTTCGGTGAGGGTCATGGTGCTTTCGATCGTGCCGCACGCCGCGTCCGGCCGCCGCCACGACCCGGTCCGACGGCGGGGCGGGCCCGCGCGGGCCGTCCGATGTGCACCCGGGTGGGCCGGTGGGACTACCGTGATCGGCGTGAGCGGGCGGCCTACCCCGGGCACGATGCCCGACCTCGTGCCGCCGATGCGGCCGTCGACCGGTTCCGGGCAGCCCCCGAACGGGCCCGACTGGGTGGTCGAGCTGGACTGGACCGGCTACCGCTGCATCGCCTACGTGGAGCCGGGCCGGCGCGTCCGGCTGCTCAGCGCGAACGACGTCTCGATGACCGCGGCCTACCCCGAGCTGGCCGAGCCGCTGCTGCGCCGCTCGCCGCCGGGCGGGATGGTCCTGGACGGCACGCTGGTCGCGCGCGGTGAGGAGCACGCGGCGCGGGCGCGGCTGCTCAAGCGCCGCGGCGGCCGGTTCCGGCCCTCCGAGCAGCACATCGCGGCCGTCCCGGTCGACTTCCAGGTCGCCGACCTGCTCTGGCTCGACGGGCACGCCACCACGGAGCTGGCCTACCGCGACCGGCGCGGCCTGCTGGAGGGCCTCGGGTTCGACGCGGCGCCGGTGTGGACGACCTCGCCGATGCCGGTCTCGGAGCTGGCCGCGATGCTGCGCATCGCCGACGCCAAGGGCGTCGACGCACTGCACGCGCGCCACCTCGGGTCGCGCTACAAGCCGGGCGGCCGCTCGCCGCTGTGGCTGAAGGTGCCGGTGCGGCGGGTGCGCCAGGTCGTGGTGGGCGGCTGGACGCCGACCGACCCCGCGCACCCGGACACGATCGCGAGCCTGCTGCTGGGCGTGCCCGAGGAGCGGGGGCTGCGCTACGTGGGCCGGGTGGGCGTGGCGGGGGAGGAGCGCAGGCGGGCCGGCGAGCTGCGCGCGCTGCGCCGCTCCACCCCGCCGTTCACCGGTGCGGTCGGCGCGGGCACCGCCGTACCCGCCGCGCACGCCCGCGACGCGATCTGGGTGCGGCCCCGGCTGGTCGGGCTGGTGGAGTTCACCGGGTTCACCGCCGACGGGCGGCTGCGGCTGCCGCGCTGGCGCGGGCCGGTCGACCCGCGTGAGGTCGACGAACCGCGCTGGGCGCGCCCCGCCGACCCGCCCGCGCGGCGTGACGCGCCGCCCGAGGCGACCGGGCCGCCGAAGTCGTCGTCCTTGTCGTCGACGTCGGAACCGCCCGCTCCGGAGCCCGCGGCCGCGGTCCCCGCGGACGGCCCGCGCGAGCGCCGGCTGGAGCAGCACTTCTTCTACAACTCGCTGAACACGATCGGCATGCTGATCAGGACCGACCCCACCCGGGCCCGCGAGCTGCTGTTCGGCTTCGCCGACGTGTCCCGCTCGGCCGACCTGCCCGAGGACGCCACCAGCACGCTGGCCCGCGAGCTCGACGCGGTGCGCGGCTACCTGCAGCTCGAACAGGCCCGTTTCGGCCGGCGGCTGCGGGCGCGCGTGGACGTCGACCCGGCCGCCGGGCCCTTCGACGCCGTCGCGGTGCGGCCGCTGCAGGTGCTTTCGGCCGTGCGGGGAATCGTGCAGGACGACATCGAGCCGCGGCCCGACGGCGGCGAGCTGACCGTGTCCGTGCGGCCCGCCGACGGGGGGTTCCGGGTGGAGGTCCAGGGGCCCGACGGCCCCCCGTCGACGATCGTCCTACCGGCCGCGGGAGCCCCTCTGCCCGGGTGAACCCCCTGATGGCGGGACAGCCGAACGGACATCGACCAGCCGCGCGCCCGCGTCGGCGGGCGGTGGGTACGGTTCGCCCATGCTCGGCCTCCCCGACGGCACGCGTGCGTGCCTCTTCGACCTCGACGGCGTGTTGACCGACACGGCCAGCGTGCACGCCGCGGCGTGGAAGCAGATGTTCGACGATTTCCTCCGCGCGCGGTCGGAGCGCGAGGGCACGCCCTTCGTGCCCTTCGACGTCAGGACCGACTACGGTCCCTACGTCGACGGCAAGCCCCGGCTGGCCGGCACCGACTCGTTCCTGCGCTCGCGGGGGATCGAGCTGCCCCCGGGCGGTCCCGGCGACGCCGCGGACGCCGAGACGCTGTACGCGCTGTCGACGCTGAAGAACGACCTCGTCCAGGAGAAGATCCGGACCGTCGGGGTGGACGTCTACCCCGGGTCGGTCCGCTACCTGCGGGCGGTCAAGGACGCCGGGCTGACCACGGCCGTGGTGTCGTCCTCGGCCAACGCGGAGCAGGTGCTCGAGGTGGCGGGGATGACCGAGCTGATCGACCACCGGGTCGACGGCGTCACCGCCAAGGAGCGCGGCCTGCCCGGCAAGCCGGCCCCGGACACGTTCGTCGCCGCCGCCGCCGACCTCGGCGTCGGCCTGTCCGAGGCCGTGGTGTTCGAGGACGCGCTGGCCGGCGTGGCGGCCGGGAAGGCGGGCGGATTCGGCTTCGTGGTGGGCGTGGACCGCCTCGGGCACGCCGACAAGCTGCGCGAGAGCGGCGCGACCATCGTCGTCTCCGACCTCGCCGAGCTGCTGGAGGACCAGTCATGAGCCCCGACCCGGGTCGGCCCTTCACCGTCGAACCGTGGCTGGTGCGCGAGCCCCAGCTCGACCTCGACGCCCTCGGCCAGGTGGAGTCGGTCTTCGCCCTGTCCAACGGCCACATCGGGCTGCGCGGCAACCTCGACGAGGGCGAGCCGCACGCGATGCCGGGGACCTACCTCAACTCGTTCTACGAGCGCCGCCCGCTGCCCTACGCCGAGGGCGGCTACGGCTACCCCGAGTCCGGCCAGACGATCATCAACGTGACCAACGGCAAGATCATCCGGCTGCTGGTCGAGGACGAGCCGTTCGACCTGCGCTACGGCCACCTGCAGCGCCACGAGCGGGTGCTCGACCTGCAGGCCGGCACGCTGACCCGCGAGGTCGAGTGGGAGTCGCCGGCCGGGCGCGCGGTCAAGGTCCGCAGCACCCGGATCGTCTCGCTCACCCAGCGCGCGATCGCGGCGATCTGCTACGAGGTCGAGGTCCTCGACGCGCCGGCGCTGCTGGTCGTGCAGTCCGAGCTGGTGGCCAACGAGCAGCTGCCCTCCCGCGGCGACGACGACCCGCGCGTCGAGGCGGCGCTGACCGACCCGCTGGTCGCCGAGCAGCACCGCAGCGACGAGACCGGCGCCACGCTGCTGCACCAGACCCGCCGCTCCGGGCTGCGGGTGGCCGCGGCGATGGACCACGAGGTCTCCGGGCCGAACGGGTTCAAGATCACCTCGGAGGCGACGGAGGACATCGGCCGCACCACGGTCATCGCCCGGCTGGCGCCGGGGGAGAAGCTCTCGATCGTCAAGTACGTGGCCTACGGCTGGTCGGCTCGCCGCTCCCAGCCCGCGCTGCACGACCAGGTCCGCGCCGCGCTGGCCGCCGCCCGCTACACCGGCTGGCAGGGGCTGATCGACGAGCAGCGCGCCTACCTCGACGAGTTCTGGACCACCGCCGACGTCGAGATCGACGGCGACGCCGAGCTGCAGCAGGCCGTGCGGGTCGCCACCTGGCACGTGCTGCAGGCCGGCGCCCGCGCCGAGCGCCGCGCCATCGGGGCCAAGGGCCTGACCGGTGAGGGCTACGACGGGCACACCTTCTGGGACACCGAGACGTTCTGCCTCCCGGTGCTCAGCCACCTGGCCCCGGAGGCCGCCGCCGACGCGCTGCGCTGGCGGAAGTCGATCCTGCCGCTGGCCTACGAGCGCGCCGAGCAGCTGGGCATCAAGGGCGCGGCGTTCCCGTGGCGGACCATCCGCGGCCAGGAGTGCTCGGGCTACTGGCCGGCCGGCACCGCGGCGTTCCACATCAACGCCGACATCGCCGACGCCGTGCGCCGCCACGTGCTGGCCACCGGCGACGTCGAGTTCGAGCGCGAGGTGGGCCTGGAGCTGCTGGTGGCCACGGCGCGGCTGTGGCGCTCGCTGGGCCACCACGACTCGTCGGGCGAGTTCCGCATCGACGGGGTCACCGGTCCCGACGAGTACACCGCCATCGTGGACAACAACGTCTACACGAACCTGATGGCCCAGCAGAACCTGCGCGTCGCCGCGGAGACCGCGGCCCGGCACGCCCGCGCGGCGGCCCGGCTCGGGGTCAACGCCGAGGAGATGGCCAGCTGGCGCGACGCGGCCAAGTCGATGCGGATCCCGTTCGACGAGGTCCTCGGGGTGCACCCGCAGTCGGAGGGCTTCACCGACCACCAGGTCTGGGACTTCGAGAACACCCCGGCCAAGATGTACCCGCTGCTGCTGAACGTCCCCTACTTCGACCTGTACCGCAAGCAGGTGATCAAGCAGGCCGACCTGGTGCTGGCGATGCAGCTGCGCCCGGACGCGTTCACCCGCGAGCAGATGGTCCGCAACTTCGCCTACTACGAGGCGCTGACGGTGCGCGACTCGTCGCTGTCGGCGTGCACGCAGGCCGTCGTCGCGGCCTGGACCGGGCACCTCGACCTGGCCTACGACTACCTGGCCGAGGCGGCGCTGGTCGACCTGAACGACCTGGCCGGCAACTCCGACCACGGCGTGCACATCGCCTCGATGGCCGGCACCTGGACCGCGGTCGTGTCCGGCTTCGGCGGCATGCGCAACGACGGCACCGGCCTGCAGTTCTCGCCGCGGCTGCCCCCTGCGTTGTCGCGGATCTCGTTCGGGCTGCGCTGGCAGGGCCGCCAGCTGCGCGTGGAGATCCGGCCGGAGGAGGCGGAGTACCGGTTGGTCAGCGGCCCGCCGATGCGGCTGCGCCACCACGGGGAGCCGCTGGCGCTGGCCGACGACCCGCAGGTCCGCCCGATCGGGCCGGCGGAGTGGGTCGAGCCGGTGGAGCAGCCGCACGGGCGCGCCCCCCGCGCCCGCCACCCCGGGTGAGCCACGACCGGCGGGTGTGAGGGCCCGGGGGCGGGGGTAAGCAGCGGGGTCGAACGACCCCGCAAGGAGGACCCCGTGAACCCCGATCACGCCCGTGAGCTGCTCACCACCGAGCTCGCCGAGCTCCAGGAGCGCGCGCGCTTCGCAGGCGAGACCCGCGAGGAGGCCTCCGCCGACCCCGCCGGCCCGGAGGGCGCCCTCGGTCAGCACCCCGGTGACTACGGCACCGAGGTTGCGAACACCATGGAGGCCGAGCTGCTGCTGGACACCGTCGGCGCGCAGCGCCAGCGCATCGAGGCCGCGCTGGCGCGCCTCGACGACGGCACCTACGGCCGCTGCGCGGTGTGCGGCACCGCGATCGACGACGAGCGCCTGGAGGCCCGCCCGGAGGTCGACACCTGCCGGGAACACGCCGACACCCCGGTCAACGCCTGAGGGGCGTCTTCGCAGGGGCGCCATGATCTTCGCAGGTGCGGTAGACCCTGCGAAGACCATGGCGACTCTGCGAAGACGCCGGAGGTCAGCGCTCCAGCTCGGCGAGGGCGTCGGCGCCGTGCAGGGTCAGCCGCCACGGGCCCGGTGCCCCCGGCACGTCGAGGGCGTCGCGCAGGGCCTCCAGGAAGTCCGCGCGGGGCCACTCGATCGCCCCGAAGCGCTCCAGGTGCTCGGTGTGCACCTGGCAGTCCACCAGCGTGAAGCCCCAGCGCCGCAGGTTCGCCAGCGCCGTCACCAGCGCGACCTTCGAGGCGTCCGGCCGGCGGGCGAACATCGACTCGCCGCAGAACATCCCCCCGACCGCGACCCCGTACAGCCCGCCGACCAGCTCGCCGTCGCGCCAGGCCTCCACGCTGTGGGCGTGGCCGCGCCGGTGCAGGGCGCGGAAGCCGGCCCGGATCTCGTCGGTGATCCAGGTGCCGTCCTGGTCGGGGCGGGGCGCGAGCGCGCAGGCCGCGACGACCTCGTCGAAGGCCGTGTCGGCGGTGATCCGGTACGCGCCGGAGCGCACCGCCCGGCGCAGGGTGCGCCCCACGTGCACGGCGTCGAGCGGGAGGACGAACCGCGGGTCCGGGCTGTACCACAGCAGCGGCAGCCCCTCGTGCGGCCACGGGAAGATCCCCCGCGAGTAGGCCAGCAGCAGGCGCTCCGGCGAGGCGTCCCCGCCCACGGCGACGACCCCGTCGGGCAGGGCGGCCTCCGGCGCGGGGAACGCCAGCTCGTCGCCGAGCGCGGCGACGCGGCCGGTCAGCAGCGCGAGGAGGAGTTCCACCGACGTGGGTCTACCGCGCCGCGCCCGTGCCTGTCACGCGGCCGCGGCGCCGATCCGGTGGCCGGTCAGCCCTGCTCGTCCAGCGCGTCGGGCTTGTGCACCGCGTCGCGCCCGCTCTTGTCGCTGCGCACGCGGTACTGGGGATCGTCCTGCGAGGCCCGCACGGTGCGCCCGGCGGCCTCGGTGTCCTCGGTGATCTTCTCCTCGACCACGCCCTCCGCGGTGCCGCCGTGGCTGCGCCAGGTGACGTGGTCGCCCTTGCGGTACTCGGTCATGGTCGCGAATACCCGTCGGGGGAGCGGTTACCCCGGTGCGCAGGACCCGGAAGGGTGACGCACGACGGAAGGGAAGTCGATGAGCGGCAGGCTGGACGGCATGCGGATCGCGATCCTGGCGACCGACGGGGTGGAGCAGGTGGAGCTGACCGGACCGCGCGAGGCGGTCGCCGCCGAAGGAGCCCGGGTCGACCTCGTCTCGCTCTCCGACGGCGAGATCCAGGCCATGAACAGCGACATCGAGCCGGCGGAGAAGTTCACCGTCGACCGCACCGCCGCCGACGCCTCGCCCGACGACTACGACGCGCTGCTGATGCCCGGCGGCACGGTCAACGCGGACCGCCTGCGCATGGACGACGACGTGCGCGGGTTCGTGCGCGCGATCGTCGGGGCGGGCAAGCCGGTGGGGGTGATCTGCCACGGGCCGTGGACGCTCATCGACGCCGGCGTGGTCGAGGGCCGGACCCTCACGTCCTACCCGAGCCTGCGCCCCGACCTGCGCAACGCCGGGGCCGAGGTGGTCGACCGGGAGGTCGTCCAGGACGGCGCGCTCGTCTCCAGCCGCAACCCCGACGACCTGCCGGCGTTCTGCGCCACCGTGGTCGAGGTCTTCGCGACCGCGGGGAAGGCGACCGCCCGCTGAACGGTGGCGCTGAACGGCGGCCGGGAACAACCCGGGCGGCGTAGCGCCACCGGGTGAGACCGGTCTCACCCGACGGGTACGCTGCGCCGGTGAATCGGGCGACGGATGTCAAGGACGGCACAGGCGCTCAAGACGGTCAGCTCGTCGACGGCCGGAACGAGACCCCCGAGCAGCGCGCCGACCGCAACATGAACGAGCTCCTGCAGGAGCTGCGGGTCGTGCAGGCCGGCGTGCAGATCCTGATCGCCTTCCTGCTGTCGATGACGTTCACCGAGCGCTTCGGCCGCATCGACGAGTTCCAGCGCGGGACCTACGTCGTCACGCTGCTGCTGTCGCTGCTCACCGCGGGGCTGCTGATCGCGCCCGCGGCCGTGCACCGGGTCACCTACGGCCGCGGGCTCAAGCCCGAGATCGTGCAGACCGGGCACAAGCTGTTCGCCGCGGGGCTGGCCACCCTGGTGCTCACCCTGGGCGGGGGAACGCTGCTGGTGCTCGACGTGGCCGTGAACCGGGGTTTCGCGATCACCACCTCGATCGTCGTCGGGCTCGTGCTGGCCGCGCTGTGGTTCGTGCTGCCGATCCCGCTGCTGCGCCACCAGATCGCGGAGGAGCAGCAGCGCGACACCGACAACCCCGTCGACGACGACGCGGACGAGCCGCCGCCCGAGGACCGGGCGACGGCTCGCGGCTGAACTACCGGGCGGCTACCAGGCGACTACCCGTTGAACTCGCCGGTCTGCGGGGGCCGGTTGACGTCCTCGCGCCAGCCGCCCTCGGCCGCGCCGCGGTTCTCGATGTAGTCCTTGAACCGCTTGAGGTCGCCCTTGACGCGGTTCTGGACGATGCCCAGCGCGTCGCCCGCCTTCTCGACGAACCCCTGGGGGTCGTGGTCGAGCTGCAGGGTCACCCGGGTGGTGTCGTCGTCGATGCGGTGGAAGGTCACCGCGCCGGCCTGGTGGATGCCGTCGACGGTCGTCCAGGCGACCCGCTCGTCGGGGTGCTGCTCGGTGATCTCGGCGTCGAACTCCCGCTGCACACCGGCGATCTTCGTGACCCAGTGCGTCCTGGTGTCGCTGACCTGGTCGATGCGCTCGACCCCCTCCATGAAGCGGGGGAAGGACTCGAACTGGGTCCACTGGTCGTACGCGGTGCTGACCGGCACCTGGACGTCGATGCTGTGCAGAACGTTGGTGGTCATGGACCTCGACTACCCGGTCGGTCGTGACGCAACCGCGGCCCCGCCCGGCCGGGTGAGCGCTACCCCGGCTCCTCCTCGACCATCCGCCTGCGCAGCCGCTCCAGGGTCTGCGAGAGCAGCCGCGACACGTGCATCTGGGAGATGCCGACGCGGTCGGCGATCTGGGTCTGGGTGAGGTTGCCGAAGAAGCGCAGCAGCACGATCGTGCGCTCGCGCTCGGGCAGCTCGTCGAGCAGCGGGCCGATCGACTCGCGGTACTCCACCTGGTCCAGCTCGGCGTCGGGGCGGCCCAGCGTGTCCGACAGCGCCGTGTCGGCGCCGGCGACGAGCTCGTCGAGGGAGCTGCTGCGGTAGGCCTGCTGGGCGTCGAGGCCTTCGAGCACCTCCTCCACGGGCATCCCGAGCCGGCGGGCGATCTCGCTGGGCCGCGGGGCCCGGCCGAGCTCCTGGGACAGCGGGCCGACCGCGGAGGCGATGGTGCCCTGCAGGTCCTTGAGCCGCCGCGGCACCCGCATCGACCAGGTCCGGTCGCGGAAGTGCCGGCGGATCTCGCCGGTGATGGTGGGCACCGCGTAGGACAGGAAGTCGACCCCGCGGTCGGGTTCGAAGCGGTCCACGGCGTTGAGCAGCCCGACCGTGCCGGCCTGCTCCAGGTCGTCGGTGGGCTCGCCGCGCCCGCCGAAGCGGCGGGCGATGTGCTGCACGACCGGCAGGTAGCCGGTGACGAGCTTGGCGCGCAGCGCGGGCCGCTCGGGGTGCTCCGGCGGCAGCCCGGCGAGCTCCGCGAGCAGCGGGGCCAGGTGGCCGTACTCGGATGTGCCGGACGCGTCAGCCACGACTGCCCCGCCCGGGTGCGAGGAGCCTCGGGCGAGCCCGCGTCGGCGAAGGTGGCGAAGGCACTCGCGGAGCTACCCGCGGCCGGGGAGGCGGAAACACCCGCGCTGGTAGGTTCGTAGGTCTGCGTTTCGGCGCAGAGCCGCACAGTCCGCCGTACGAAGTGGTGATCAGCCGGTGTCGAACAGCACCTCCTGCGCGCACGATCCCGAGGTCGGTCCGCGGGCCGACGAGGGGGACGGCATCGAGCACGAGCGGCGCTACGTCGAGATGCTGTACGGGCGCCTCGACCAGCGCCGGGCCGAGACGGCCGCGCGGCTCGACGAGGTCCTGCACGCCGAGACGGTCGGCACGCCCCAGGCGCTGACCGAGCGCGACGTCGCCGCGGCCATGTACACCGACCGGCTCGCCGCGCTGCGCGCCGCCGAGCACGGCCTGGCCTTCGGGCGCCTGGACGCCGACGACGGCGAGCGCCGCTACATCGGCCGGCTCGGGCTGCTCGACGAGGACAACGAGTACGAGCCGCTGCTCATGGACTGGCGCGCGCCGGCCGCACGGCCGTTCTACACGGCCACCGCCGCGTCCCCGGAGGGCATCCGGCGCCGCCGGCACCTGCGCACCCGCCGGCGCGAGGTGCTCGCGATCGACGACGAGGTCCTCGACCTCGACGACGCGGCCGCCACCTCGTCCAGCTCGGGGCTGACCAGCGAGGCCGCGCTGCTGGCCGCGGTGTCCGCGCGGCGCACCGGGCGCATGGGCGACATCGTGGCCACGATCCAGTCCGAGCAGGACGCGGTGATCCGGTCCAAGCCCTCCGGCGTGCTGGTGGTGCAGGGCGGGCCGGGCACGGGCAAGACGGCGGTGGCGCTGCACCGCGCCGCCTACCTGCTCTACACCCACCGCGACCGGCTGGCCCGCCGCGGCGTGCTGGTCGTCGGGCCCAACCCGACGTTCCTGAGCTACATCGGGCAGGTCCTGCCCTCGCTGGGGGAGACGGCCGTCGTGCTCGGCACGGTGGGGCAGCTGTTCCCCGGCCTGGACGCGCGGCGCCCGGAGCCGGTGGAGGTGAGCGAGGTCAAGGGCCGCGCCGAGATGGCCGCCGTGATCGCCGCCGCCGTGCGCGATCGCCAGCGCATCCCGCGCGCACCGGTCGAGCTGGTCGTGGAGCAGCAGCGGGTGCGGCTCGACCGCGACATCGCCAACCAGGCGCGCAGCCGGGCGCGACGCTCCCGCAAGCCGCACAACGAGGCCAAGCGCATCTTCCAGCGCGAGGCGGTGCGGCTGCTGGCCCAGCAGGTGGCGCGCGGCCTGGGCGGGCGGGGCCTGCTCGACGGCGGCGACCTGGAGGACATCCGCGAGGAGCTGACCGAGAGCCCGGAGCTGCGCCGCGAGCTGGACGCCCTGTGGCCGACGCTGTCGGCCCAGCAGCTGCTCACCGACCTGTTCGCCGACCGCCGCAAGCTCAACCAGGTCGCCCGCCGCATCCCCGCCCCCGACCGCGACCGGTTGTACCGCCGGGCGCCCGCCGCCGACGTGCCCGAGGGCGCCCGGTGGAGCCCGGCCGACGTCCCGCTGCTGGACGAGGCCGCCGAGCTGCTCGGCGACGACGGCTCCGAGCAGGCCGCCCGCGAGGCCGCGGCGCTGCGCGAGGAGGTCGCCTACGCGCAGGGCGTGCTCGACGTGCTCGACCTGGAGGAGGACCTCGACCCCGAGCTGCTGCGGGCCACCGACATCGTCGACGCCGACCGGCTCGCCGAGCGCCAGCGGGTGCGCCGCTACGACTCCACCGCCGAGCGGGCCGCCGCCGACCGCGAGTGGACCTACGGGCACGTGATCGTCGACGAGGCCCAGGAGCTCTCGCCGATGGCCTGGCGGCTGATCATGCGCCGGTGCCCGACCCGGTCGATGACGATCGTCGGCGACATCGCCCAGACCGGCGACCTGTCGGGGGCGTCGTCGTGGGGACAGGTGCTGTCCCCGTTCGTGGCCGCACGCTGGCGCCTGGAGCAGCTCACGGTCAACTACCGCACGCCGTCGGAGATCGCCGACGTCGCCGACGACGTGCTGGCCGCGATCGAACCAGGGCTGGCGGCGCCGCGCTCGGTGCGCAGCGTCGGGGTGGCCCCGCGGGCGGTCGCGGCCGAGCCCGACAGGCTCGACGACGCGGTGGCCAAGGTGCTGGCCGAGGAGACCGGTGCCATCGGCGACGGCCGCACGGCGGTGCTCGCGCCGACGGCCAGGGTGGACGCGCTGCGCGTGCGGCTGGTCGGCGCGGTCGAGCCCGGCCCGGACACCCCCGACGGCCCGGCCGACCCCGACGTCGACCTCACCTCGCCGGTGGTCGTGCTGCCGATCAGCGCGGCCAAGGGCCTGGAGTTCGACGCGGTGCTGCTCGTCGAGCCGGCGGAGGTGCTGGCCGAGAGCCCGCGCGGGGCCAACGACCTCTACGTCGCGCTGACCCGCTCCACGCAGCGCCTGGCGGTCGTGCACGCGCAGCCGCTGCCGGAGATGCTGCGCCGCCTCGACGGTTGACCGGGGGCCCATGAACCGGTGCGCGGCCGGGCCCCGAGGTTCAGGAAAGCCACGATACTGCCCTCTGCGGGCAGCATCGTGGCTTTCCTGAACCGGGTGGGCGGGGCGGCGGGGGGCGGGGTCGTCGGCGCGCCGTGGGGAGGGGTGGCTGGAGGGGTGGTCAGAGGGGGGTGACGTAGGCGCCGGAGATGCCGCCGTCGACCAGGAACGTCGATGCGGTGATGAAGCTGGCGTCGTCGCTGGCCAGGAACGCGACCGTGGCCGCGATCTCCTCCGGCCGGGCGAAGCGGCCCAGCGGGATGTGCACCAGCCGGCGCTGGGCGCGCTCCGGGTCGGTGGCGAACAGCTCCTGCAGCAGCGGGGTGTCCACCGGGCCGGGGCACAGCGCGTTCACGCGGATGCCCTCGCGGGCGAACTGCACGCCCAGCTCCCGCGACATCGCCAGCACCCCGCCCTTGGACGCGGTGTAGGAGATCTGCGAGGTGGCCGCGCCCATCACGGCCACGAACGAGGCCGTGTTGACGATCGCGCCCTTGCCGGCGCGCCGCATGTGCGGCAGGGCGGCGCGGCAGCACAGGTAGACCGAGGTCAGGTTGACCTCCTGGACCCGCCGCCAGGCGTCCAGGCCGGTGGTCAGGATCGAGTCGTCGTCGGGCGGGGAGATGCCGGCGTTGTTGAACGCCACGTCCACCGAGCCGTAGCGCTCGGCCGCGGCTTCGAACAGGGCGGTGACCTGCTCCTCGTCGGTGACGTCGGTGCGCACGAACAGCCCGTCGACCTCGGCGGCGGCGGCCTCGCCGGCATCCGGGTCGATGTCGGCGACCACGACGCGGGCGCCCTCCTCGGCCAGCCGCCGCGCGGTGGCCAGCCCGATGCCGCTGCCCCCGCCGGTGATCACCGCTGTCCGGTCCTCGAACCGCCTCACGCGTGCTCCCTGTCCCTGTCCCGGGCCGCCGCCACGAGCGCGGCGAACAGCCCCCTGTCGTCCTGGTCCGTGCCCGGGACGGCGTCCTGCTCGGGGTGCCACTGCACCCCGACGACGAACTCCCGCCCGCGCAGCTCGACCGCCTCGGTCGAGCCGTCGCCGGCCCACCCGGTCGCCACGAGCCCGTCGCCGAGCCGGTCGACGCCCTGGTGGTGGTGGCACTGCACGCTCACCCGCTCGCCGAGCGCGGCGTGCACCAGGCTGCCGGGCTCCAGCGCGACGTCGACAGTGCCGAAGACGCCCGGGGTCGGGTTGTGCCCGGTGTGGCCCAGGACGTCGGGCAGGTGCTGGCGCAGCGTGCCGCCGAGTGCGGTGTTCAGCACCTGGATGCCGCGGCACACGCCGAGCACCGGGATGCCGACCTCCAGCGCGCGGCGCAGCACTGCCAGTTCCGCGGCGTCGCGCTCGGCCCGCGCGGGGCCGGTGCGCGGGTCGCGCTCGGCGCCGTAGCGGTCGGGGTCGATGTCCGGGCCGCCGGCGAGCACGAGGGCGTCGAGCCGGTCGACGGCGTCGGCGGCCTCCGGGCGCGGCGGCAGCAGCACCGGGACGCCGCCGGCGCGGATCACCGAGTCCGGGTAGGTGCGCGGCAGCAGCACGGCGTCGTGGTCCCAGACCAGGTAGGCCGCCCGCTCGCCGTAGGCGGTGACGCCGACGAGCGGACGGCGCCCCGGGGCGGCGCCGGTGTGGTCAGAGCCGTTCGAACCCACGCCTGCGCTCCCAGTCGGTCACCGCCGCGTCGAACGCGGTGAGCTCGATGGCGGCGGCGTTGGAGTAGTGCGCGACGACGTCGGCCCCGAACGCCTTGGCCGCCACCTCGGACGCGCCGAACAGGTCCGCGGCCTCGCGCAGCGTGCGCGGCACGGTCGGGCGGCCGCTCTCGTAGGCGTTGCCCGTGAACGGCTCCTCCAGCGCCAGTTCGTTCTCGATGCCGTGCAGGCCGGCGGCGATGAGCGCGGCGGTGGCGAGGTACGGGTTGACGTCGCCGCCGGGGACGCGGTTCTCCACCCGCAGCCCGGCGCCGTGCCCGACCACCCGCAGCGAGCAGGTGCGGTTGTCCAGGCCCCAGGCGACCGCGGTGGGGGCGAAGGAGCCCTCGGCGAAGCGCTTGTAGGAGTTGATGTTGGGCGCGTAGAGGTAGGTCAGCTCGCGCAGGCAGGCCAGCTGGCCGGCGATGAAGTGCTCGAACAGCGGCGAGAAGTGGTGCGGGCCGTCGCCGACGAAGGCGTTGCCGTCGCCGTGCTCGCCGCCGGTGCCCCGCAGCGAGATGTGGATGTGGCAGGAGTTGCCCTCGCGCTCGTCGAACTTCGACATGAACGTCAGCGAGGAGCCGGCCTGGTCGGCGATCTCCTTGGCCCCGGTCTTGTAGATCGAGTGGTTGTCGCAGGTGGTGAGCGCGTCGGCGTAGCGGAACGCGATCTCGTGCTGGCCGAGGTTGCACTCGCCCTTGGCCGACTCGACGACCATGCCGGCGCCGGCCATCCCGTTGCGGATGCGGCGCAGCAGCGGCTCGACCCGGGCGGTGCCCATGAGCGAGTAGTCGACGTTGTAGAGGTTGGCCGGCTGCAGGTCGTGGTAGGCCTTGCGCCACGCGGAGTCGAACGAGTCGGCGAAGATCATGAACTCCAGCTCGGTGCCGACGTCGGCGGCCAGGCCGCGCTCGGCGAGCCGGTCGAGCTGGCGCTTGAGGATCTGCCGCGGCGAGGCCGGCACCGGGGCGCCGTCGAGCCACTCCAGGTCGCAGATCACCAGCGCGGTGGCCTCGTGCCAGGGCAGCAGCCGCAGCGTGGCCATGTCGGGTCGCAGCACGAAGTCGCCGTAGCCGCGATCCCAGCTCGACATCTCGTAGCCGGCGACGGTGTTCATCTCGACGTCGACGGCGAGCAGGTAGTTGCACGCCTCCGCGGCGTTCTCGACGACCTGGTCGAGGAAGTACTGCGCCGCGCACCGCTTGCCCTGCAGGCGGCCCTGCATGTCGGTGAACGCCACCAGGACCGTGTCGATCGAGCCGTCCCGCACCCGGGTGCGCAGCTCGTCGAGGGTCAGCAGCCCGTTGCGGGTCATGGCCGGAAGCCTCTCACGAAAGATCGGATCGCCACGACGGGCCGCCGCCCGCGGAGTGCGGGTGGCGGCCCGTCGGACGTAACGGGAACGACGGTCAGGAGGACTTGCCGGCCTCGACCTCGAGCTGGTGCTCGATGGACTCGAGCTCGGCCTCCGAGCCGGCCTCGCGGATCGGGCCGGTGAACCACTTCCTGGCCGAGAGCAGGTACCAGCCGCCGAACAGGATCAGCGCGCCGCCCACGGTCAGCGGGGCGTAGTTGACGACCTCCCAGTCGAACTCCTCGGCCCCGGGCACGCCGTTCGGGGAGATCGGCATCAGGAACAGCACGCAGACCAGCGCGATCCAGACCACCGAGATCGGCGAGATCCACTTGTAGTGGTTGCCCAGGCTCCACGCGCCGCGCTCGAACCGGGCGCCGGCCCGGATCCGCAGGATGATCGGCAGCGCGAACGCGATGTAGAGCCCGATGACCGCGATCGAGGTGCCGACCAGGTAGCCGACCACGCCGTTGGCCAGGGTGGGGATCATCAGCGCCCAGGACAGCACGCAGATCGCGATGACCGCGTTGACCGGCACCCGGTTGCGGGAGACCTTGCGCCACAGCGAGGAGCCGGGCACCGCGCGGTCGCGGGAGAACGCGAACATCATCCGCGAGGCCGAGGTGACCGACGCGGTGCCGCAGAACAACTGCGCGACCACCGCGATCAGCAGCAGGAACTCGGCCCAGGTCTCACCGACCGACTCGGTCCAGATGTAGACCACGGCGTTGCCGGCCGCGTCGATGGTGCCCTGCACGTCGGGCACGGCGAAGGTCACCGCGACCAGCAGGATGAACCCGAACACGACCGAGACGACGACGGCCATGACCATGCCCAGCGCGGCCGAGCGGGAGGCCTGGCGGGTCTCCTCGCTCATGTGCGCCGAGGCGTCGAAGCCGGTGATCGTGTACTGGGCCATCAGCAGCCCGATGCCGAAGACGAACCAGAACGAGTTGTCCGAGAACCCGGAGTTGTTGATCGTCTCGGTGAACACGAAGGACGCCGACTGGTGGTTCTCCGGGATGACGATCAGCACGCCGACGATGACGACCACGCCGACCATGTGCCACCAGGCGGAGAAGGTGTTCAGCCGGGCCAACAGGTTGACGTTGAGCAGGTTGACCGTCAGGTGCAGCGCCATGATCACCGTGTAGGTGATGAAGATGGCCCCGGTGTCGGTGCCGATCAGGTCGGGGAACCACAGGTTGAGCAGCGCGGTGGTGAAGATCGCCGCGCCGTAGTCGATGGCCGCGGTCACCGCGATCTGGCCGACCAGGTTGAACCAGCCGGTGAACCAGCCCCAGGCCGGTCCGCCCAGCTTGGACGCCCAGAAGTACAGCGCGCCGGCGGTGGGCATGGCCGAGGCGATCTCGCCCATCGCCATGGCCACCAGCACGCAGAACACGCCGACCAGCAGCCAGCCCCAGGTGATCGCGACCGGGCCGCCGTTGTTGAAGGCGATGTAGTAGGAGGTCAGGCAGCCGGCCAGGATCGAGATGATCGTGAAGGAGATGGCGAAGTTGGAGAACCCGCCCATCTCCCGGTAGAGCACCTGGGCGTAGCCCAGCCGGTGCAGGATCGCCTCGTCGCTGTCGTGAGACGGGGAGGCCGGCGCGGCCGCGGTGGTGTCGGCCGTCGTGGTGTCGGCCGTGGTGGTGTCGGTCGCGGAGGCGCCGGTCACGCTCGGGGTGCTCGTGCTCGCGGTGGCACCGGTATCGCTCGCCTTGCCGTCGGGGCGGTCTTCGGCCATGGGTTGGGGTCCTGTCTCGATGGGGAGGCTCGGTTGGCGGGCGGGCGGTCGCGCGGGGCGCGTCACCCGCCCGTGCGGGCGGCCGCGAGCAGGGGCTCGAGGTCGGGTCCGTCGAACTCCGCGACGGCGCGGTCGTACTTCTCCATGCCCCAGGACCAGAAGTCGAAGTCCATGGGGCTGGTGGCCTGCTGTATCGCCGCCCAGAGCGTCCAGCCGTACTTGGACATCAGTCCGAACAGCCGGGCGCGGGCGACCTGCTCGGGGCGCGGTCGTCCGTAGTAGGCGGTGACGAGCACGTCGAGCAGCGGGGCCGGGAGGTTCGCTTCGCTCCAGATGTTGCCCAGTTCGAAGCAGGGGTCGTTGTTGCCGGAGTACTCGTAGTCGATGATCCGCACGCGCTCGCCGTCGTCGAGGAGGTTGGCGGCGAGCAGGTCGTTGTTGCAGGGCACGGTGACCCGCGGGCCGAGCGCTTCGGCGATGCGGGCGACCCGCGGCGCGAACTCGTCGTAGCGCGGGGGGAGCCGGAAACCGTGCTCGGCCACGATCGCGCGGTAGCGGGCCTGCACCGCGAACATGTCGAAGTCGTTCACGAAGCGCGGTCCGGCGTGCAACTGCCGGCATGCCGCGGCCACCCGGCCGAGCACGGCCGGGTCGTGCAGGTCGGCGTCGGTGAGGGCGGTGCCGGGCAGGAACCCGACGGTCAGCCCCGAGCCGGCCCGGTAGTGCAGCACCGGGGCGCCGACCCCGGCCTCGGCCGCGGCGACCGAATTCGCGTGCTCGTGGTCGCGGTCGATGCCCAGCAGGCCCGGCCCCTCTGCCGGAATGCGCACGACGCAGCACCCGTCGGCGTTGGTCACCTTCAGATTGCGATTCGTCAATCCTCCCGGCAGGTCCTCCACCGTTCGGGGGTGCCGCGATGTGCACGGAATGGAGTCGAGCAACTCGTCCAAATTGGCGTCGACGGACGCGGTCTGCAACTCCACCGGGGGATACTAGGGCTCGCACTGTGACCGGTCCAGACCGTAATGTCACCGGCGTGGTCGATCTTCCGCACCGTGCCCGGATTGTGATCATCGGAGGGGGTGTCGGTGGCACCAGCGTCGCCGCGCATCTGGTCGAACGGGGCGAAAGGGACGTTCTGCTCCTCGACCGCGGCGAATTGACGAGCGGGTCGACGTTCCATTCGGCCGGTCTGGTCGGCCAGTTGCGCTCCGATCCCGCGCTCACCCGGATGAACGTCCACTCGGTCGAGCTGTACCGGCGCCTGGAGACCACCGAGCACGCCCCGGGCTGGGTCGAGTCGGGCTCGCTGCGGCTGGCCTCCTCGCCCGCGCGCCTGGAGGAGATCCGCCGCCAGGCCGGCTGGGCGGCGCGCTCCGGGCTGCCGCTCGAGCTCATCTCGGCCGACGAGGCGAAGGCGCTCTTCCCGTTCATGTCCACCGACGGCGTGCTGGGCGCGGCGTACACGCCCACCGACGGCCAGGTCGACCCGGCGCGGCTGTGCCAGGCGATGGCCGCGACGGCCAGGGCGGGCGGCGCGACGATCGCCCAGCACACCCGCGTCCTGGGCATCGACGTCCAGGAGCGCGGGGGCCACCGGATCGTCACGGGCGTGCGCACCGACCGCGGCGACGTCGAGTGCGAGGTGGTGGTCGACTGCGGCGGCATGTTCGCCGCGGAGATCGCCCGCATGGTCGACGTGCGGGTGCCGGTGGTGCCGATGTCGCACCAGTACGCGGTCACCGCGGCGCTGCCGTGGGACGAGGTCGGCGGCCGCCGCACGCTGCCCTCGCTGCGCGACCCCGACCTGCTCGTCTACTACCGCCAGGAGATCGACGGCCTGGTGATGGGCGGCTACGAGCGCCGCAGCGAGGCGTTCACCGCCACCCGCACCTCCTACGACGCGGTGCCCGCCGACTTCAACGGCCGCCTGCTCAGCCCCGACCTCGACCGCTTCGACGAGATCATGACCAACGCGCAGGTGCGGGTGCCGGTGCTGGCCGACACCGGGCTGGCCTCGATGATCAACGGCCCGGAGGCGTTCACCCCGGACAACGAGTTCTGCCTCGGCGAGACCGAGGTCGCCGGGTTCTTCGTGGCCGCGGGCTTCTGCGCGCACGGCATCGCCGGGGCAGGCGGCATCGGGCAGGTGATGGCGGCCTGGATCCTCGACGGCGACCCGGGGATGGACCTGTGGCACATGGACGTGCGCCGGTTCGGCCGCCACTACCGCTCCCCGGGCTACACCCTGGCCCGTACCGCGGAGAACTACGAGAGCTACTACGACATCTCCTACCCGGCCGCGGAGCGCACGGCCGGGCGGCCGCTGCGGCTCTCGCCCGCGCACGCCTGGCACGCCGCCCACGGCGCGGTCTTCGGCGAGAAGGCCGGCTGGGAGCGGGTCAACCACTACTCGGTCGCGGGGTCGGAGGAACTGCGCCCGCACGGCTGGGCCGGGCACCACTGGTCGCCGTGCGTGCAGACCGAGCACCTCGCGGTCCGGTCGAGCGCCGGGATCTTCGACGAGAGCTCGTTCTCCAAGATCGAGATCACCGGGCCGGACGCCGCGGCCTTCTGCCGGCAGGTGTTCGCCGGGCGGGTCGACCGGGCCCCGGGCGCGGTCACCTACACGCAGGCCCTCAACGAGCGGGCCGGCATCGAGATGGACGTGACCCTCACCCGCCTCGCCGCGCAGGAGTTCCTGCTGGTCACCGGTACCGCGCTGAGCGGGCACGACCTGGGGTGGCTGCGCCGCCATGCCCGGCTGCTCGGCTCGTCGGTGCGGATCGCCGAGGTCACCGGCGGCTGGGCGTGCTTCGCGCTGTGGGGCCCGCGGGCGCGCGACCTGCTCGCCCCGCTGACCCCGACCTCGCTGGCCGACGCCGACTTCGGCTACCTGACGATGCGCGAGACCACGGTCGCGGACGTCCCGGTGCGGGCGTTGCGCGTCGGGTTCGCCGGCGAGCTGGGCTGGGAGCTGTACTGCTCGGCCGAGTACGGCATGGCGCTGTGGCGCGCGCTGGCCGGCACCGGTGCCCAGCCCTGCGGCTACCGGGCGCTGGAGAGCCTGCGACTGGAGAAGGGCTACCGGGTCTGGGGCTCGGACATCGGCCCGGAGACCACCCCGGACGAGGCCGGGCTGTCGTTCGCGGTGCGCCGCCCCGACAGCGCGGGCGGCGACTACATCGGGGCGAAGGCGCTGCTGGCCGCCCGCGACCGCGGCGTCGAGCGGACCCTGCAGTGCCTCGTGCTCGACGAGCCCCGCTCGGTGGCCCTGGGCGGCGAGCCGGTGCGGCTCGACCGCGTCGACGACTTCGTCGGCCAGATCACCTCCGGCGGCTACGGCTACACCGTGCAGCGCTCGATCGCCTACGCGTACCTGCCCGTCGCCGCGGCCGAGGGCGACCGGGCCGAGGTGCAGGTCGACGGCAGGTGGGTGGGCGCCGCCGTGGCCGCCACCCCGCTGCACGACCCCTCCGGCGCGGCCGTCCGCGCCTGACGGGGGATCTCCCGCCGCCGACGTATCCAGCCGGCCCATCGCGCATTCCTCCTCCCGCAGGACGCGGACGCCCGCCCCCGAGCCCCCCGGCCGGCGGACCCCGCGCCGAGGAGGGGAGCGGCGATGGCGGAGGAGCGCCACGAGAGCGGCGTCTGGGACGTCCTGGTGGTCGGGTCCGGCTTCGGCGGGTCGGTGGTGGCCTGCCGCGCCGCCCAGTGCGGCAAGCGGGTCCTCGTGCTGGAGCGCGGGAAGTGGTACCGGCCCGGCGAGTTCCCGCGCACCCCGCTGCAGATGGCGGACAACCTGTGGAACCCGAAGTCCGAGCGCTACGGGTTGTTCCAGCTGTGGTCGTTCCGCTGGATGGACGCGGTGGTGGCCAGTGGGGTCGGCGGCGGTTCGCTGATCTACGCCAACGTGGCGATGCGGATGCCGGCGGAGTGGTTCTGCCAGCAGCGCGATCTCTGGCCGCTCGACTACGCCGAGCTCGACGAGCACTACCGGGCGGCGGAGAAGATGCTCGGCGTCCAGCAGTTCCCCGCCCACCTCGATGAGCGCGTCCCGAAGATCGGCCGCTTCGACGATGCGGCCTGCGGCGCGGGACTGCGGGTCGAGCCGGCGCCGCTGGCGGTCAGCTTCTCCGCGCCGGACCGCCCGCTCGGCGACGACATCGACGACGGCGGCAACGTGCACGGTGTGCGGCGCCGCACCTGCCGGCTGTGCGGTGAGTGCGACCTGGGTTGCAACGAGGGCGCCAAGAACACCCTCGACCTGACCTACCTCTCGGCGGCGACGTCGCCGCAGCTGCGCGTGCCGGCGACCGTGCGGGACCTGTCCGACGTCCGGCGCATCACCCCGGTCGAGCGGGGCGAGCGGATCGAGTACGAGGTCGGGTACTTCCACCACGACCCGGTCACCGGTGACCGCACCTGTCGCACGGAGCGGGCCCGCAAGGTCGTGCTGGCCGCGGGCGCGCTGGGCACGACCTGGCTGCTGCTGCGGAACAGCTGCCCCGAGAACCTCGACCGGCTCAGCGATCGGTTGGGCAGCGGGTTCTCCGGCAACGGCGACGCGCTCGGCTTCCTGGACGCCGACGACGACCGGACCGTGGACTCCTCGAAGGGCCCGGTCATCACGCGCATCGCGCACGCCGACGGGCACCTCGTGGAGGACGGTGGCCACCCGCTGTTCGCCGCGTGGATGGCCACCGCGCTGGAGCCGCGCGTGTACTGGCGCGCCGTCCGGCTGGTCGTGGCCCACGTCGCGAAGCGGCTGGTCGGCCGGCCCGACACCGATGTCAGCGACGAGGTCGCCGAGGTGCTGGAGGCCGCCGAGAAGGCGCGCAGCACGATGCCGGTGCTGGTCATGGGCATGGACACGACCAGCGTCGGATCGATGCGGCTGGACCGCCGCCGTCGCCTGGAGATGGACTGGCCCCAACTCGACGCCCGCAGGTACCTGCGGCGGGTGTGGCGCACGGTCGACCGGCTGGCCCGGGCGGGCCGGTGGCGGTTGCGCCGCGGCCCGTCGGACTGGCTCTCGCGCGGCATCACCGCGCACCCGCTGGGCGGGGCGCCGATGGGGCGCACCGTCGAGGAGGGCGTCGTCGACCCCTTCGGCCGGGTGTTCGGCCACCCCGGGCTCTACGTGGCCGACGGCTCCGTCGTGCCGGGGCCGATCGGGGCGAACCCCTCGTTGACCATCGCGGCGCTGGCCGAGCGCTTCGCGACCAAGATCGTGGAGGACTGAGGTGGCGGGAAAGAGCAGCATGTTCGAGGGCACGGAGCCGGGCGGCGTGCTGGCCCCGGACCCGGGGCCGGGCGGCCCCCGGCGGGCGCTGGTGATGGCCGGGGGCGGGCTCAAGGTCGCGTTCCAGGCGGGCGTGCTGCAGGTGTGGCTGGACGAGGCCCGCTCGGACGGGCGGCCGCTGGAGTTCTGCCACGCCGACGGGGCCAGTGGCGGGGTCTACAACCTGGCCATGTGGTGCCAGGGGATGTCCGGGCGCCGGATCGCCGACAACTGGCGGCGCTTCGCCCCGGTCCGCGACGGGCTGGCGGTGAACTGGCGCGGCTGGCCGCGGGGCGCGTCACTGCTGTCGATGGAGCGGTTCCGCAGGCGCACGCTGCGCGAGGGCTGGGGGCTGGACTGGGAGCGCATCCGGGCCAGCGGGCGCTCGGCCGGGTTCAACCTGTTCGACGTGCACGAGCAGCAGCTCGTCACGCTCCCGCCGGCGGCGATGACCGAGGACCACCTGGTGGCCGCGACGTCGCTGCCCGGCTGGTACCCGGCGGTGGCGATCCGCGGGCGCAACCACATCGACGGCGTCTTCGTCACCGACGCCAACCTGGACGCGGCGATCGCCGCGGGCGCCGACGACCTGTGGGTGGTGTGGACGGTCAGCACCCGGGGCCGCTGGCGCGGCGGGCCGGTCGCGCAGTACTTCCAGGTCATCGAGGCGTGCGCGAACGGGCGGTTGCGCCGCGATCTGGACCGCATCGCGCGCAGCAACACCGCGCACGCGCAGGGGCGTCCGGCCGAGTACCCGCACCCGGTGCGGGTGCGGGTGCTGCAGCAGGAGGTGCCGATGCACTACCTGTTCACCTTCACCCGCTCCGCGTTCGTCGCCGCCGTCGACAGCGGGGTGGCCGCGGCCCGGCGGTGGTGCCGGGAGCAGGGCGTCGAGGTCGACGAGTCGGCGTCCGCCCCGCCGGACGACCCGGCCACCGCCGGCACGGGCCCGGCCCGGCCGGTGCGGTTCCGGGAGCGGATGTCCGGGCCGGTGGTCGTCGGACCGGCCGGCGACACCGCCGCGGAGGGTGCGGCCGACGGCGCGGACCGGATGGCCCTGCGCCTGGACGTGTCGATCGACGACCTGGCGACCTTCCTGGCCGACGACCGGCACGTCGCGCGGTTGGCGGGCCGGGTGGACTGCCCGCTGCTGGGCGGCACCCGTCCCGTCGTCGACGGAACGGTCGCGCTGCTGCCGGAGTCCCTCCCCGGGCGCGGCAGCACGATGGAGTACCGGCTGGCCACCACCGACCGCAGCGGCCACCCGGTGCAGGTGGTGGGCACCAAGGTCGTCGCGGGCCGGCCGGGCTCGTCGCCGTGGGCCGACACGACCACGCTCGACCTGCGCGTCCTGCGCGCGGGCGGGCTCGACGACGCCCCGGTGCTCGGCGGGACGCTGCGGATCAGCGCGCCGGGCGTGCTGCGCCTGCTGGCGTCCCTGCGCGGCCCGGGCCGCGTCGGCTTCCTGGCCTTCTTCGGCCGCCGGCTGGCCCGGCTGTACCTGCACCGGGACCGGGACCGGCCCGCGCCGGTCGAGCTGCCGGGCTGGCCGCCGGAGGAGCGACCGCAGGGCGCGCAGGTGTTCGTGCACAACGAACGGGTCGTGCCGGGGCCGCCGCGGCGGGCGTGGGAGGTGCTGGTCTCGGCCGGGTCCTGGTCGTCGTTCTACCCCAACGCGCTGTTCCTGCGGGTGGCCGGCAGCCCGCAGGGCCGGCTCGGCCCGGGTGCGGTGTTCCGCTGGGTGACGTTCGGCCAGCCGATCACCTGCACCGTCACCGCCTTCGACGAGGCGGCCGGCCGGCTCGGGTGGAGCTGGCGGGGGCTGGGCGCGCGGGGCCACCACCTGTGGTCGCTCTCGCCGTCGGGCGGCGGGACCCGGGTGATCACGCAGGAGACCCAGCGCGGGCCGCTGCCGTGGTTGGCCGCGCCGCTGCTGCGCAGGGTGATGCACGCGGGGCACGACCTGTGGCTGCGCGGCATGGAGCGGGAGGTCTCCCGGGGCTGACCGGGGGTCGGCAGGGGTTTCCTCGGATCCCCGGGGTCGGGGCCCTCCCTAGCGTCGGTGACCCGCCGAGACGAGGGAAGAACCGATGCCAGAGTCCCCCTCCACCACCGCTCCCAGCACCGCCCCCGCCACCGCTCGGACCGCCCCCGGCGAGCGCACCGTCACCGACCTGGTCGCCGCGGCCGCGGCCGGCGACCGGGCCGCCTGGACCGAGATCATGGCCCGGTACGGCTCCATGGTCCGCGCCGTGGCCGGCGGGTTCCGGCTGCAGGAGGCCGACGCCGCGGACGCCGTGCAGAACACCTGGCTGCGCGCGCTGGAACGGCTGCACACCGTGCGCGATCCCGAGCGCCTCGGCGGTTGGCTGAAGACGACCGCCCGCCGGGAGTGCCTGTCGCTGCTGGCCGCGGCCGGGCGCGAGCGGGTCGACGACGAGGTCGGCGAGACGCTCGTGGAGTCCGGGCCGGGGCCCGAGGCGCTCGTCCTGCACGACGAGATGCGCCGTGCGGTGCGCGAGGCGGTCGACACGCTGTCCGGGCGCCGGCGGACCCTGGTCGACGTGCTGTTCTTCGGCTGGCCGGGCAACTACGCCGCGGCCTCGCGGATGATCGGCATGCCGGTGGGCAGCATCGGCCCGACGCGCGCCCGCACGCTGCGCGACCTGCGCGCCCGGCTGGAGGTCCTCGGCGTCTCCGACGCCGGCGGCGGCTGCGGCGCCGCGGGCTGGGAGCTGCCGGTGGCCACGCTGCGCCCCGGGCTGCCGATCGGCCGCGCGGGCGATCAGCCCGCCGGCGCGGGAGCGGGCTCGATGAACCGGCCCAGCTGCGTGCGCGACCTGATGCCCAGCTTCCGGTAGATGCTGCTCAGGTGGTACTCGATCGTCTTGACGCTGAGGAACAGCGAGGCGGCGGCGTCGGCGTTGCTCATCCCGGCGTGCACGGCCAGGGCCACCTGCAGCTCCTGGGCGGTGAGCAGCCGCTCGACCGGCTCGCCGCGCACCGGGGCGGAGCCGCCGCTGGAGGTCAGCTCGGCGCGGGCGCGCTCGGCCCACGGCGTGGCCCCCAGCCGCTCGAAGGTCTCCAGCGCGGCCCCGAGGTGGGCGCGCGCCCCGGAGCGGTCGCGGCTGCGGCGCAGCCGCG
>NZ_JAHDTH010000090.1 GCF_018531445.1 Pseudonocardia lacus | reverse complement strand
CACGACAAGTTCGTTCTCGACGGTGGTGCGGTCGGGGTGCGGGCGGTACTGGCTAGGGTGCGGCGTGGGTGTTTCGCAGCACGGCCGCACGCAGCGGCTCGACCTCGCCGACCCGACCCTGCGCGAGTGGGACTGCACCGTCGTCGGGGTCGACCCCGACCGCGGCATCGTGCTCGACCGGTCCGCCTTCTACCCGGGCGGCGGCGGACAGCCGCCGGACCACGGGGTCCTGCTGTGGCAGGGCGTGCAGACCCGGATCGTCGGCACGGTCAAGGGCGACGACCTCCACCTCGTCCCCGCCGAGGGCGATCCCGTCCCCCCGGTCGGCACGACGGTCACCGGCGCGCTGGACGACCCGCGCCGCTCCCTGCTGATGCGCACCCACTCGGGTCTGCACGTGCTGTGCGGGGTGGTGTTCCGCGACCACGGCGCGCTGGTCACCGGCGGCAACATGGAGCCGGGCGAGGCCCGGATGGACTTCAACCTCCCGCAGCTGCCCGAGGGGTTCAAGGCCACCCTGGAGGACGCGATCAACGCCGAGGTCCTCGCCGACCGCCGCGTCGACGTGCGGGTGCTGCCCCGCGACGAGGCCATGGCCATCCCGGACATCATCCGCACCCAGACCAACCTGGTCCCGGCCGAGGAGACCGAGGTCCGCATCGTCGACATCACCGGGCTCGACGTGCAGGCCGACGGCGGCACCCACGTGGCCTCGACGAAGCAGATCGGCCGGCTGCAGGTGGTCAAGGTGGAGAACAAGGGCAGGCAGAACCGGCGGGTGCGGATCCGGGTGAGCGACTGAGCGGGCGCTGTCGATCCGGCGCCGCGCCGTTCGTCATCGAGGTGCACGCACCCGAACCGACCCCGGAGGCCATCGCATGGAGTTCGTGCTGACGATCGTCGGAGACGACGACGCCTACCGCGCCCTCGACGAGGAGACCGGCAACGCCATGTACGCGGGGCACATCGCGTTCATGGACGAGGCGAAGGCGGCGGGGGTGGCGATCCCCTACAGCGCGGAGCTCGCGCCGCCGTCCACCGCGCGCACGCTGCGCGCCGACGGCACCGTCACCGACGGCCCGTTCGCCGAGACCAAGGAGCAGCTCGGCGGGTTCTACGTGCTGGAGGTGGACGACATCGAGGAGGCGCTCGGCTGGGCGCGGAAGATCCCGCTGCTGCCCGGCGACAGCATCGAGGTCCGCCCCGCCAAGTGAGGTCCGGATGAGGGCGGCCCGGTGGTGAGCCCGGCCGACGAGGTCGAGCGGGCGCTGCGCGAGTCGTGGGGGCGCCTGCTCGCCCTGCTCACCGGCATACTCGGCGGG
>NZ_JAHDTH010000089.1 GCF_018531445.1 Pseudonocardia lacus | reverse complement strand
GCAGGACGCGTACGCGACCGCGGTCGCGACCTGGCCGCGCGACGGCGTCCCCGACCGGCCCGACGCCTGGCTGCTGGCGGTGGCCCGGCGCCGGGCCGTCGACCGGTTCCGCCGCGAGGCGACGCTGGCCCGCAAGCTGCGGCTGCTGGTCGGGCCGGACGTGGTGCCCGGTCCCGAGGAGGGCGGAGGTGGGGATGTGGACGCCGTCCCCGACGAGCGACTGCGGCTGCTGTTCACCTGCTGCCACCCGGCGCTGTCGGTGGAGGCCGGGGTCGCGCTGACGCTGCGGCTGCTCGGCGGGCTGAGCACCGCCGAGATCGCCAGGGCGTTCCTGGTGCCCGAGCCGACGATGGCCGCCCGGATCACCCGGGCCAAGCACAAGATCGCGGTCGCCGGCATCCCGTACCGGGTGCCCACGGGCGCGGAGCTGCCCGACCGGCTCCACGCGGTGCTGCGGGTCATCTACCTGATCTTCACCGAGGGCCACTCGGCGAGCGCGGGAGCGGTGCCGGTGCGCGCCGACCTGTGCGCGGAGGCCGTGCGGCTGGCCGGCGTGGCCGCCGCGCTGCTGCCCGACGAGCCGGAGGCGCTGGGCCTGCGCGCCCTGCTGCTGCTCCAGCACGCCCGCCGCGACGCGCGGGTCGACGGCGACGGGCGGCTCGTGCTGCTCGGCGACCAGGACCGCTCCCGGTGGGACGCCGAGGCCGTCGCCACCGGGCTGGAGGTGGCCCGCGCCGCGGCCTCGCGGGTGGCGCTGCGGGCGGCCGGGCCGTTCCTGCTGCAGGCCGCGATCGCCGCCGAGCACGCCGCGGCGGCCACCGCCGCGGACACCGCCGCGGACACCGACTGGGCCCGGATCGCGCTGCTCTACACCGTGCTGGAGGAGCGGACCGGGTCCCCGGTCGTGCGCCTCAACCGGGCCGTCGCGGTGGCCGAGACCGACGGGCCGGCGGCCGCGCTCGCCCTGCTCGACGGCCTCGACGACCGCCTGGCCGGCTACCACCTGCTGCCGGCCACCCGGGCCGACCTGCTGCGCCGCCTCGGCCGCGCCGCCGACGCCCGCACCGCGTACGCCCGGGCGGTCGAGCTGGCCGGCAACGACGCCGACCGGGCGTTCCTGGCCGACCGGCTCGCCGCGCTCGACCTCGACCCGTCGGGCGCCGGGAGTGTTGCTCGGCGCCGGGACCGGGTAGGACCAGCACATGGCCATCGCGACGACGAACCCGGCGACGGGTGAGACCCTCCAGGAGTTCGACGAGCTCACCGACGCCGAGCTGGACGCCCGGCTGCAGCGCGCCGCCGACACCTTCCGCAGCTACCGGCGCACCACCTTCGCCGAGCGGGCCGGCTGGCTGCGCCGCGCCGCCGACATCCTCGACGAGGATGCCGAGCGGCTCGGCCGGATCGCGACCACCGAGATGGGCAAGACGCTGGCCTCGGCGAAGGCCGAGGTCGCCAAGTGCGCCAAGGGCTGCCGCTACTACGCCGACCACGCCGAGGAGATCCTGGCCGACGTCGCGCACCACCCGGCCGGCGCCGACGGGGCGCAGGTCTTCACCCGGTACGAGCCGATCGGGCCGGTGCTGGCCGTCATGCCGTGGAACTTCCCGTACTGGCAGGTGTTCCGCTTCGCCGCGCCCGCGCTGATGACCGGCAACGTCGGGCTGCTCAAGCACGCCTCCAACGTGCCGCAGTGCGCGCTGGCCATCGAGGACGTGCTGCGGCGCGCGGGCTTCCCGGAGGGCGCCTTCCAGACCCTGCTGGTGTCCTCGGGCAAGGTCGCCGGGATCCTGTCCGACGACCGGGTCCGCGGGGCCACCCTGACCGGCAGCGAACCGGCCGGGCGCCAGGTGGGGGCGAAGGCGGGCGAGCACATCAAGCCCAGCGTGCTGGAGCTGGGCGGCAGCGACGCGTTCATCGTGATGCCCTCGGCCGACCAGGAGGCCGCGCTCGAGGCGGCGGTGTCGTCGCGGCTGCTCAACAACGGGCAGTCCTGCATCAACGCGAAGCGGTTCATCGTGCACGAGTCGGTCGCCGACGAGTTCGAGCGCGGGATGGCCCGCCGGTTCGAGGCGCTGAAGCTCGGCGATCCCACCGCCGCGGACACCGACCTCGGCCCGCTGGTCAACGCCGACGCCGTGCAGACGATCGACCAGCAGGTGCGCGACTCGGTCTCGGCCGGGGCGCGGCTGGTCACCGGCGGCAAGCCGCTGGGCGGGGCGGGCTACTACTACCCGGCCACGCTGCTCGCCGACGTGCCGGAGGGCTCCCCCGCGCACCGCGAGGAGCTGTTCGGGCCGGTGGCCACGCTCTGGCGGGCCCGCGACGTCGACGACGCCATCCGCATCGCCAACGACTCGCCGTTCGCGCTGGGCGGCAGCGCCTGGACGACCGACCCCGACGAGCAGCGCCGGTTCGTCACCGAGGTGGAGACCGGCATGATCTACATCAACAAGTTCACCGAGTCCACGCCGGAGGTGCCCTTCGGCGGGGCGAAGAACTCCGGCTACGGCCGCGAGCTGGCCCAGTTCGGGCCGCTGGCGTTCGTCAACGCCAAGACGGTCTGGATCGCCGCGCCCACCCCCACCGGCGGCGCGGTGGAGTGACCCACACCGGCCCCGTCCCGGGCGCGGGGTGGGTGAGGATGGCCGGGTGCGGCGGTGGGCGGGCTGGTTCCGGCTGGTCCTGCTGACCGCTCCGCTCACCGCCGGCATGGCCGTGCTCGGCGTGCCCTCGCCCGCGCTGTTCGCCGGGCTCATCGCGGCGACGGTCCTGGCCCTGCTGGGCGCGGCGCCGCACGCGGTGCCCCGCCCGGCCACCACCGCGGCGCAGGCCGTCATCGGGGTCGTGATCGGGGTGCTCGCCCAGCCCGGCACGCTCGCCGCGCTGGCCCCGCAGTGGCTGCCGGTGCTGCTGGTCACGCTGGCCACGCTCGCGGTCAGCATGGCGGCGGGGCTGCTGCTCGGGCTGCGCCGCGGCGTGTCGGCGCTGACCGGGATGCTCGCGCTCACCGCGGGCGGGGCCTCGGGCCTGGTGGCGGTCAGCCGCGACCTCGGCGCGGACGAGCGGGTGGTGGCCGTGGTGCAGTACCTGCGGGTCGGGGTCGTCACCGCCCTGATGCCGCTGCTGGCCGCGGTGGTGTTCGGCGCGTCGGCGGGGGTGGGGGCCGGGCCGCCCGCCGGTGCGGGTGCGCCGTGGGGCATCGGCCTCGTGTTCGTGGTCGTGTGCGCGGCGGTGGGCATCGGGTTGGCCCGGCTGGCCCGGCTGCCCGCCGGCGGCCTGCTGGGCCCGATGACCGTGGCCATCGCGTTGAACCTGGCCGGCTGGTCGTTCGGGGCGCAGCCGCCCGAGCTGCTGGTCGAGCTGGCCTACGCCGTCATCGGGTGGCAGGCCGGGGTCCGGTTCACCCGGCCGAGCCTGCGGCTGGTGCTGGGGGTGCTGCCACTGGCCACCGGGCTCATCGTGGCGGTCATCGCGGCCTGCGCGGGGCTCGGGCTGGCGCTGTCGGCCGCGACGGGGGCGACGCTGCTGGACGGCTACCTGGCCACTACGCCAGGCGGTGTGTACGCGGTCCTGGCGACCTCGATCTCCTCCGGCGGCGACGTCACGTTCGTGGTCGCCGGCCAGGTGCTGCGGGTGATCGCCATGCTGCTGGTGGCGCCCCTGCTGGCCCGGCTGGCGGCCCGCCGCGGCGGTGGACCCGGCGACCGACCGGTCGACCCGGATCGCGGAGTGTGACTAACGTATCCCCTTTTGCCTTCCGTCCAACGGAAGAGCCCCTGACGTGACCGGCGACACTCCACGACCATGCGCCCGGAAGGTACGGGGGTGTCGAATGGGACGGGTGTGGCTGGGCGCGACGCACGACGTCCGCGTCCCGGTGACCGGTGATGCGAGACGGGGGCGAGGCCCCGAGCCGCACAGCGCCCGCCAGGACGCGGCCGCCCGCCGGCTGAACCGCCAACCCGCCCAGCAGCACGCCCAGCGCGACGCCGGGCCGGCCCCGGCGCCCGCGGGCCGCCCCCGCTGGCGCAACTGGAACTGGTTCGCCCGCCGCTGACGCGCCCGGCACGATGTCGGCCGTGACGAGCTCCCCCACCCCGATCGACGTGTTCTGGATGGCCCACGACGGCCTGCCCCGCCAGGCCCCCGGGTCCGTGGCCACCACCGAGTTGCTGCTGCGGCTGGCCGGGCCACTGCCCGACCGGCCCCGCATCGTCGACATCGGGTGCGGCACCGGGGCGGCCACGCTGCCGCTGCTCGCGGCCACCGGGGGCTCGGCCGTCGCGGTCGACACCCACGCCCCGTTCCTCGACCGGCTGCGCGACGAGGCGCGCGCGGCGGGCGCGGCCGACCGGCTCCGCACGCTCGACGCGCCGATGCAGGACCTGCCGCTGCCGGAGGGCGCGGTCGACCTGCTGTGGGCCGAGGGTTCGGCGTACCTGATGGGCTTCGACGCGGCGCTGCGCGAGTGGCGACGCCTGCTCGCCCCCGGTGGGGTCCTGGTGCTGACCGAGGCCGTGTGGACGACTCCCGAGCCCGCGGCGGGGGCCAGGGCCTTCTGGGACGCGGGCTACCCGGGGATGCGCACCACCGCCGCCAACGCCGTCGCCGCCGAAGCCGCGGGCTGGACCGTGCGGGCGGTCCACCTGCTGCCCGACGAGGACTGGGCGGCCTACTACGGGCCGCTGGCCGAGCGGATCGCCGCGCTACGGGCGGAGGGCGTCGACCCGGCCGCGCTCGACGAGGTGGCGCGGGAGGTCGACGTGCGCCGCGAGCACGGGGCCGACTACGGCTACGCGGGCTACGTGCTGGCCCCGCGCCCGGCCGCCGGGTAGCGGGGTAGATCGACACCTCCGCCGCTCGCGTGTGGGACAGCGCCCGTTCGGGTAGTCGACGGCCGACGACGAAAGGCGGGCGATCGCCCCGATCTCGCAGGAGGCGCGACATGGCGACCGAGGACAAGTTCAGCAACAAGGCCGAGGAGCTCAAGGGCCGCGCCAAGGAGCACGTGGGCCGCGCGACCGACGACCCCGACCTGCAGGCCGAGGGCCGCGCCGACCGCATGTCGGGCACCCTCAAGCAGGCCGGCGAGAAGATCAAGGACGCGTTCCGCAAGTAGCCCACCCACGCGTACCGCTCCCGCGGCGCACACCTGCCGGCACCACGCACACCTCGCGGTCGCGGCGCACACGGCACGACATGTGCGCCGCTACCACGGGGTGTGCGTCACGTACGGGGGAGGCCCGTGAGGAGCCCGCGGGCGGTCAGTTGGCGGAGCCGGTGGACCGGCTGCCGGGGCCCCGGGACCCGATCCGGCGCGGAGGGCGCTCCAGGCGGGCGGCGTGCAACCGGTCGCGCGCCCGCACGGTCGCGCCGGGCTCGCCGCCGTCGAGCAGTTCGACCGCGTCGTCGATCGCCGCGCGCAGCAGGGCCGTCTCCGCGGCCTGCTCGGTGAGCCGGGCGTGGGTGGTCCACAGGTCGACGAACACCGAGATCTTCGAGCGCAGCACCCACGGGTCGAACGGCTTGGTGATGTAGTCGACCGCGCCCGCCTGGTAGCCGCGGAAGGCCAGGTGCGGGTCGTAGTCGACGGCGGTCAGGAACAGGATCGGGATGTGGCGGGTGCGCTCGCGCTGCTTGACGTGGCCCGCGGTCTCGAAGCCGTCCATGCCGGGCATGTGCGCGTCGAGCAGGATGACCGCGTAGTCCTCGACCAGCAGCCGCTTCAGCGCGTCCTCGCCGCTGGTGACGGTGACCATCTCGATCGGCAGGCCCTCCAGGATGGCCTGCAGGGCCAGCAGGTTCTCCCGCCGGTCGTCGACGGCCAGCACCCGGGCCAGCTGCCGGCCGCTCATCGCCCGGCCTCGCAGGGCTCGGCCGGCGCTTCGCGCCAGCACGGTGCTGATGATTCGCTCGCGAGCCCGCTCATCGCGGCGTCACCCACGCCGCCATCAGGGTGAGCAGGTCGTCCAGGTCCACCGGTTTCGTCACGTACTCCGTCGCTCCCGCGGCCAGGCTCGACTCGCGGTCGCCGGGCATGGCCTTGGCCGTCAGGAAGACCACCGGCAGGTCGCGCCCCTGCGGGAGGGCGCGGATGCGACGGGTGGTCTCGTTGCCGTCGAGGTCGGGCATCATCGCGTCCATCAGTACCACGTCGATCTCGGGGTGCTCGGTGAGCAGCCGGATGCCCTCCAGCCCGTTGTCGGCGTAGAGCACCGTGAGCCCGCGCAGCTCCAGGGCGCTGGTCAGGGCGAACACGTTGCGCACGTCGTCGTCGACGATGAGCACCGTGGCCCCGGCGAGCTCCGGGGTCGGGCGGGCGCCGGCCGCGGCGGGCCGGTCGCGCAGGATCGGCGGCGCGCCCGGGTAGGACGCCGTCCCGAGCGGTTCGACCGGCATCTGGCGGGGCAGCATCCGCGCCGCGACCGCGCCGGTGCCCAGTTCGTCGGGCAGCAGCAGCGTGAACACCGAGCCCACGCCGACCTCGGACGTCACGTCGATGCGCCCGCCCAGCAGCCGGGCCAGCTCCCGCGAGATCGACAGCCCCAGCCCGGTGCCGCCGTACTTGCGGCTGGTGGTCCCGTCGGCCTGCTGGAACTGCTCGAAGATCATGTCCAGCTTGTCCCCGGGGATCCCGATGCCCGTGTCGTGCACCGCGAAGGTGACGACGTGGCGGGCCGCGTCCAGCGTCGGGACGCCGTGCAGCGCGTCCGGGTCCGCCAGCCCGATCTGCAGCGTGACGTGCCCGCGGTCGGTGAACTTGACCGCGTTGGCCAGCAGGTTGCGCAGCACCTGGTGCAGCCGCTGGGCGTCGGTGGTGATCTCGTCGGGCACGTCGTCGGCCAGTTCGACGCGCATCTCCAGGCCCTTGTCCTCGGCCTGCGGCCGGAACGACTGCTCCAGCCCGGAGCACACGTCCGACAGCCGGACCGCGGCCAGGTCGACGTCCACCCGGCCGGCCTCGATCTTGGTCAGGTCGAGGATGTCGTCGATCAGGCGCAGCAGGTCGGACCCGGCGCTGTGGATGGTGCTGGCGAACTCGATCTGCTTGGCGGTCAGGTTGCGGTCGGGGTTCTCGGCCAGCAGCCGCGACAGCAGCAGCAGCGAGTTGAGCGGCGTGCGCAGCTCGTGGCTCATGTTGGCCAGGAACTCGGACTTGTACTGGCTGGCCGAGGCCAGCTGCTGGGCCTGCTCCTCGACGCCGCGCCGGGCCGCGTCGATCTCCATGTTCTTGATCTCGACGTTGCGGTTCTGCTCGGAGAGCTGCTCGGCCTTCTCCTCCAGCTCGGCGTTGGCCCGCTGCAGCTCGGCCGACTGGTCCTGCAGCTCCATGGCCAGGCGCTGGGACTGGGCCAGCAGCTCCTCGGTGCGCCGGTTGGCCCGGATCGTGGTGAGCGCGACGCTGATCGCGGCCACCATCCGCTCGAGGAACGCCAGGTGCAGCGCGGAGAACGGGCGCACCGAGCCCAGCTCCATCACCCCCAAGCACTCGTCCTCGAAGTGCACGGGCAGCACCACGACCTCGCCCGGGGCGCCGCCACCGGTGCCCGAGCGGATGGCCAGGTAGTCGGGTGGGAGCTGCTCGACGCGCACGATCTGGCGCGTCGCCGCGGCCTGGCCGACCAGGCCCTCGCCGGTGGCGAACTCCAGCGGGGCCGCGCCGTCGCCGGGCAGCGCGTAGCTCCCGGACAGCACCCAGCGCGGTCCGCCGATGCCGGCCCCGGACGCCTCGGTCGCCAGGAAGAACGCGCCGACCTGCGCGTTCACCAGCGGTGTGATCTCGTCCATGATCATCTGGCTGACCTCGGCCAGGTTGCGCTGGCCCTGCAGCAGCCCGCCGATCCGGGCCAGGTTGGAGTCCATCCAGCGCTGCTCGTTGTTGACGGTGGTCGTCTCGCGCAGCGCCACGATCATCTGGTTGATGTTGTCCTTGAGCTCGGCGATCTCGCCGGCCGCCTCGACCTGGATGCGCTGGGTCAGGTCGCCGCTGGCCACTGCGGTGGACACGGCGGCGATCGCGCGCAGCTGGGTGGTCAGCGTGGAGGCCAGCTGGTTGACGTTCTCGGTCAGGTCGCGCCAGGTGCCCGCGACGCCCTCGACCTGGGCCTGCCCGCCGAGCTTGCCCTCGGTGCCCACCTCGCGCCCGACGCGGGTGACCTCCGCGGCGAACGAGGACAGCTGGTCGACCATCGTGTTCACCGTCGACTTGAGTTCGAGGATCTCACCCCGGGCATCGACGGTGATCTTCTGGGACATGTCGCCCTTGGCCACCGCGGTGGTCACCTGGGCGATGTTGCGCACCTGCCCGGTCAGGTTGGACGCCAGCTGGTTGACGTTCTCGGTCAGGTCGCGCCAGGTGCCCGCGACGCCCTCGACCTCGGCCTGCCCGCCGAGCTTGCCCTCCGTGCCCACCTCACGGGCCACGCGGGTGACCTCCGCGGCGAACGAGGACAGCTGGTCGACCATCGTGTTCACCGTCGACTTGAGTTCGAGGATCTCACCCCGCGCGTCGACGGTGATCTTCTGCGACAGGTTGCCCTTGGCCACCGCGGTGGTCACCTGGGCGATGTTGCGGACCTGCCCGGTCAGGTTGAAGGCCATGTAGTTGACGTTGTCGGTGAGGTCGCGCCACGTGCCCGACACACCGCGCACGTCGGCCTGGCCGCCGAGCTTGCCCTCGGTGCCCACCTCGCGCGCCACGCGGGTGACCTCCGCCGCGAAGGACGACAGCTGGTCGACCATCGTGTTCACCGTCGACTTGAGCTCGAGGATCTCACCCCGGGCATCGACGGTGATCTTCTGCGACAGGTCGCCCTGCGCCACCGCCGTCGTCACCTGCGCGATGTTGCGCACCTGACCGGTCAGGTTCGACGCCAGCTGGTTGACGTTCTCGGTGAGGTCGCGCCAGGTGCCGGCCACGTCCTCGACCTCGGCCTGGCCGCCGAGCTTGCCCTCCGTGCCCACCTCGCGCGCCACGCGGGTGACCTCCGCCGCGAAGGACGACAGCTGGTCGACCATCGTGTTCACCGTCGACTTGAGCTCGAGGATCTCACCCCGGGCATCGACGGTGATCTTCTGCGACAGGTCGCCCTGCGCCACCGCCGTCGTCACCTGCGCGATGTTGCGCACCTGACCGGTCAGGTTCGACGCCAGCTGGTTGACGTTGTCGGTCAGGTCGCGCCAGGTGCCGGCGACCCCGGGCACCTGGGCCTGGCCGCCGAGCTTGCCCTCGGTGCCGACCTCGCGGGCCACGCGGGTGACCTCGTCGGCGAACGACGACAGCTGGTCGACCATCGTGTTGACCGTCGACTTGAGCTCCTGGATCTCGCCGCGGGCATCGACGGCGATCTTCTGGGTGAGGTCGCCGGAGGCGACCGCCGTGGCCACCTGCGCGATGCCGCGCACCTGGGTGGTCAGGTTCGCGGCCATCAGGTTGACCGCGTCGGTGAGGTTCTTCCAGGTGCCGGCCACGTTGGGGACCGCGGCCTGGCCGCCGAGCAGGCCGTCGGTGCCGACCTCGCGGGCGACCCGGGTGACCTCGTCGGCGAACAGCCGCAGCGTGGAGGTCAGCGCGTTGATCGTGTCGGCCAGCGCGGCGACCTCGCCGCGGGCGTTCACCGTGATCGTGTGCGACAGGTCGCCGCGGGCGATCGCGGTGGCCGCCGAGGAGATGGAGCGCACCTGGTTGGTCAGGTTGCTGGCCATCGTGTTGACCGAGTCGGTCATGACGCGCCAGGTGCCCGACACGCCGCGCACGTCGGCCTGGCCGCCCAGCTCGCCCTCCGTGCCCACCTCGCGGGCCACGCGGGTGACCTCGTCGGCGAACGACGAGAGCTGGTCGACCATGGTGTTCACGGTCCGGCCGATGCGGCGGAACTCGCCGCGCAGCGGGCGGCCCTCGATCTCCAGGGCCATGTGCTGGGACAGGTCGCCCTCGGCCACCGCCTCGATGACCCGGGCGATCTCCGCGGTCGGCTCGGCCAGGTCGTCGATCAGGGCGTTGACCGCGCGCAGCCCGACGGCCCAGGAACCGTCGTAGGACTCCTCGTCGAGCCGGTCGGCGGTGCGGCCCTCCCGGCCCACCACCCGGCTGATGCGCAGCAGGTCGCGGTTGCGCCGCTCCAGGGTCGCGAGGACCTCGTTGAACTCGTCCACGACCTCGGCGCCGACGCCCTCGCGGTGGGTCAGCCGCACGTCGAACCGGCCGCGCCGGACCTGGCCGAGCGCCTGGGCGAGGTCGGCGAGCACCGACTCCGCGGTCGGGGCGGTCGCCGCGGCGGTCGTCGGAGCGGTCGTCGGAGCACCGCTCGGGCCCCCTACGCCGTCGGCGCCGATCGCGCCCACCCGGCGTGTGCTGCTCATCAGGTCCTCCCGTGCGTCCGACCGGACGGAGGTCGCGCGGCACTTGCGCCACCCGCACCCGGCGCATCCACCGACGGCAAACAGTAGTCGATGGGGTGCTCGGCGCTCCCCGGGCGCGGGCGCGGAGCCCCGCCGCCGCGCCCACCGCAGGTGGCGGGCGAGCACGCACCGGCCGCACTTGGCAGACTGCACCCGTGCCCGTTCAGCTCGAGCGGCGGATCCGCCTGCCGCCTGACGCCCGTTCCGCCGGGCGGGCGCGACGGATGGTGCAGGGCGCGCTCGAGGAGCTCGACCCCGACCGCGAGGCCGACCTGGCCGACACCACGATCCTGCTGGCCAGCGAGCTCTGCGAGAACGCCGTGCTGCACGCGGGCACCGAGTTCGAGGTGACGGTCACCATCACCGAGGACGAGGTCACGGTGGCCGTGGCCGACCGCGGCGCCGGCCCGCTGGAGCTGCACCTGGCCCAGCCCCGCCAGCGCTACGGCCGCGCGGCCACCCACGGCCGCGGGCTCACCCTCGTCCAGCGGCTGTCCACCGCCTGGGGAACCCGCCACGACAACGACGGGCGCCACGCGGTCTGGTTCAGCATGGCCCGGCGCCCGCGGGTCGATCGCGCCGTCCCGCTGGAGCCGGTCGCCGACACCGACCGCGTGTTCGCCGCCGCCGAGCAGGCCCGCTGGCTGCTGCACGTGCCGCCCGGCTTGGCCGACCGGCTCGAACCGCTGGAGCTGGTCGGCGAGCTGTCCCGCAGGCTGCGCGAGCTGCTGGGCGCCGACCTCGTCTCGGTCGAGGTCGACGAGGCCGACGGCACCGGCCCCGCGGAGCTCGTCCGCGACGGCGACGAACGCCCCGGGCGCGCGGGCGCCCCGGCGTCGCCGGCGATGGAGGTGCGCCTGCCGATGACCGCGCCGCTGCGCGGCACGCTGCGGGTGCTCGCCTCCGACATCGGCGACGAGCGCACGCGCGACCTCGTCGAGCTCACCGCCAACCGGGTGGCGATGGCCGTCGAGGCGCGCTGGCTGCGCGCCGTCGACCAGCGCCGCCGGGCCTGGATGACCTACCTCGCCGAGACCAGCGAGCTGCTGGGCCAGTCGCTGGACGTCGAGCTGGCGGTCGCCGTCGTTCCGCAGGTCGTGGTGCCCCGGCTGGGCCGGTGGTGCGCCGTGCACCTGGTCGACCCCACCCACCAGCTGCGCCTGGCCGCGCTCACCCACGCCGACGAGGACCAGCTGCCCGAGCTGCGCGCGGTGCTCGACCCCGCCGCCAGCCCGGGGCTGCCCCGGGAGCTGGCCCAGCGGCTGGCCGGGCTGGTCCGCGACGGCTCGGCCCCGGTGCGCTTCGCGGCGCCCACCGACGGCATCGCGCTCGCCCTGCGCGCCCGCGGGACCACCATCGGCACCCTGATCGTCGGCCGCCCGCCGGACCGCCCGCACACGCCGGAGGACATCATGATGGCCGGCGACGTCGCCCGCCGGGCGGCGCTGTCGATCCACAACGCGCAGAGCACCGCCGCGCACGTCGACGTCTCGCAGGCGCTGCAGCAGGCCCTGCTGCCCCGGGCGCTGCCGGTGGTCCCGGGGGTGGAGTTCGCCGCCGAGTACCTCTCGGCCAGCTCCGGCAGCGACGTCGGGGGCGACTTCTACGACGTGCTCACCGTCGACCCGACGCACTGGCACGTGGCCATCGGCGACGTCTGCGGCAAGGGCGCGCGGGCCGCGGCCCGCACCGGGCTGGTCCGCGACGTGCTGCGGGTCCTGGTCCGCGACGGGCGGGCGCTGCCGCGCGCGGTCGAGTTGCTCAACGACGTCATGATGGAAGCCGAGGACCCCCTGCAGTTCTGCACGCTGGCCGCGGCGATGGTCAGCCGGTCGCGGCCGGGCACCGCGGGCCTGGACGTCGAGCTCCTGCTCGCCGGGCACGTGCAGCCCGTCCTGGTCCGCGCCGACGGCACCGCGTCGCTGGTGGGCCGGTTCGGCACGGCCGTCGGGCTGGTCCCCCGCATGCGGCTGGAGTGCACGACCCACCACCTCGACCGCGGCGACGTCTTCCTGGCCTACACCGACGGGGTCACCGAACGGCGCCGGGGCCGCGAGCAGTTCGGCCCCGACCGGCTGCTGGAGGTCGCGGCCAAGGCCGCGGGCCGGTCGGCGAAGCAGGTGGTGGCCGCGGTGCGCGAGGCGGTGGAGCGCTTCTCCGCCGAGCCGCTCGACGACGACGTCGCCCTGCTGGCGATCCGGGCAGCGCGGTGACCGGCGGGCACCCCGCCCAGCACAGCGACGACGCCGCCTCCCCCGCCACCGGCACCACAACGGACGCCGCCGCGCCGACGCTGCGGTCCAGGGCGTGGCCGACCATCGCCCTCACGCTGTTCTGCCTGCTCGCCGGCATCCCCACGACGATCGCGCTGACCCCGGCCCAGCCCGTCGAGGCGTTCGGCCAGCACCTGACCGTGGGCGCGCGGCCCCCGCAGCCGGCGCTGTCCGGGGCCGCCCGGCTGGTCCAGGTCGGCAACACCGAACTGGACGTCGACCGGCTCACCGTCTGGGGCCCGCTGCGCCCGCAGCTGACCATGGGCCCGGTGCAGCGCAGCGAGGCCGCCGCCGCCGTGTTCGACGCCGAGCGCGCGCCGCAGGCCGGCCGGGAGGCGGTGGAGTCGGTCGTCACCGGCTTCCTGGACTGGTACCTGCTGGCCGGCGCGGGCCTGCTGGTGTTCACGCTGGCCGCGGCGGCCGGCGCCACCGCGCTGCGCACCCTGCTGGTGCTGCGCCGGCAGAGCCGCACGACCGGCGCCCACGCGCCGCTGCACGACATCTGGTCCTACTGCGTGCGGGCCGCGCGCCGGATGACGCTGGTGGCGCTGGTCGCGGCGGTGCTGGCGTGGCTGGGGTCGGGGGCGCTGGCCTACGCGGGGTCGGTGCGGGGGCTGAGCAACGTCAGCTCGCTGTCGCAGCTGGTCGGGGCCAACCACCTGTCCCCCGCTCCCGTCGGGCCACCGGTCACCGGATTCGACGGGGCGGTCATCGGCGACTCGCGGGTCGTGCGGCTGGGCGGGCCGCCGCTGCCCGACGCGCCCCCGGACGCCGCGGCCTGCGAGCGCAGCACCGACTCCCTCGCGGTGGAGATCGGCAACCTGAGCGGCACCCGGGTGCTCAACCTGGCCTGCCCGGACGCCACCGTGACCAGCGGCCTGCGCGGGCCCCAGCAGCGCCGCGACCGCGTGCTGCCGCCCCAGGTCGGCCTGCTCAAGCAGGTGCGCGACCTGGACTTCGTGGTGGTCGCGATCGGCCCCAACGACCTGGGCTGGAGCGACTTCCTGCAGTACTGCTACGGCGTGCCGGACTGCTCCGACCAGCTCACCCAGGGCGAGTTCGACTACCGGCTGGCCGCCTTCGACCGGGTGTACGGCGATCTGCTGGTCGACCTCAACGGCCTCCCGGACGGGCCGCAGGTGATCATCATGACCTCGTACGGCGCGTTCGAGCCCGACACCGACGCCGACTGCCCCGACATCCACCGCGACGGCTACCCGGGCCTCGACCCCACCAAGATCGAGCTGCTGACGGCGCGGAACGACCGGTTGAACGAGGTCCTGCGCACCGGCGCCGAGAAGTACGGGTTCACCGTGGTCGACCCGCCGCTGCGGCTGCTGTGCGGCCACCGCTCCGACGGGCTCGGGCCCGACATCCAGGGCCTGGCCGACCCGGCGCCGTTCCACCCCACCGGGATCGGCGAGCTGCGCATGGCCTCGGCCGTCGTCCGCCAGATCGGCCCGCAGCCGGGGGGCTGACCAGGTGCCGCAGCGACCGGAGCGGGGCACACTGGGCCGGTGAGCGCCCCCGCCGACGCGGTGCCCGACGGAGCGGCGCCGGACGACGCAGGACCGGACTCCGCGGTGCCGGACGCAGCGCCCGACGACGCCCCGCCCTACTGGGTGCTGCACGTCGACCTCGACCAGTTCCTGGCCGCGGTCGAGGTGCTGCGCCGCCCGGAGCTGGCCGGGCGGCCCGTCGTGGTCGGCGGCGCGGGCGACCCGACCCGCCGCGGCGTGGTCGCCGCGGCCTCGTACCCGGCCCGCGAGCTCGGCATCCGGGCCGGCACCCCGCTGCGGACCGCGGCGAAGCGCTGCCCGGAGGCCGTCTTCCTGCCCGCCGACAACCCGCACTACGAGGAGGTCTCCGAGCGCGTCATGGCGGTCCTGCGGGACACGCCCGGCGCGGTCGTCGAGGTGATGGGCTGGGACGAGGCGTTCGTCGGGGTCCGCAGCGCCGACCCGGAGGCCACCGCCCGCGGCATCCAGGCCGCCGTGCTGGCGGCGACCGGCCTGCACTGCACGGTGGGCATCGGCGACAACCTGCTCCGGGCCAAGATCGCCACCGGGTTCGGCAAGCCGGCCGGCGTGCACCGGCTCACCGCCGACACCTGGGACGACGTCATGGGCGAGCGCCCCACCCGCGCACTGTGGGGCATCGGCGCCAAGACCGCGGCGGCGCTGGCCGAGCGCGGCCTGCGCACGGTCCGCGAGCTGGGCGCCGCCGACCCCGAGGCGCTCGCCGCCGAGCTGGGCCCCATGCTCGGGCCCTGGTACGTCCAGCTGGGCCGGGGCATCGGGCGCCGCGAGGTCAGCGGCACGCCCTGGGTGCGCCGCTCCCGCAGCCGGGAGACCACGTTCCAGACCGACCTCGACGACTGGGACCGCATCCGCGCCGAGACCGCGGCGCTGGCCCGCCGCGTCGCCGACGACATGGCCGCCGACGGCCGTCCCGCGCTGCGGGTGGCGGTCAAGGTGCGGTTCGCACCGTTCATCACCCGCAGCCGCAGCAAGACCCTGCCCGGCCCGACCACCGACGCCGCCGCGTTCGAGGAAGCGGCCCTGGAGGTGCTCGACCGCTTCCGGCGCGGCCGGGCGGTGCGGCTGCTGGGGGTGCGGGCGGAGTACGTGAAGCCGTAGCGCTCAGCCGGGGTCGGGCGTATCCGACGGCGGCGGCACCGGCACCCGCACCACCAGGTTCCCCGGCTCGACCCGGATGTCGAGCTTGCGGACGTCGCCGATCGGGTCGCCGTCGAGCTGCGAGGGCTGCGGGCTCTCGGCCTCGACGAGGATGGACCGGGCCTGCCAGTGCTCGACCCTGGCGTGCCCGCGCCGCCGGCGGGTGATCACCCTCCCGGCCACCGCGATCCAGCCCGGGATGCCCTTGGGGGCCAGGTTGACGATGTCGAGCTCGCCGTCGTCGATGTGCGCCTCCGGCATCAGCACCAGCCCGCCCAGCAGCGTCCCGCTGTTGCCCACCACGACCGTGCGGGTCTGCCGGTCCAGCGCGGGCCCGTCGTCGAAGCTGAGCCGCACCCGGGTGCGCCGCCCGCGCATCGCGCGCAGCCCGGAGATCACGTACGCCAGCGGCCCGACCCGGCCCTTGAGCGCCTCCGGCGTGTTCTGCATGATCGCCGCGTCGAAGCCCATCCCGGCCATGACCAGGAAGACGCGGTCGTGGTCCTCGTCGTCGACCCGGATGCGCCCGACGTCGATCTTGCGGTCGTTGCCGCTCAACGCGACCCGGGTGGCCGCGGCGATGCCGTTGAGCGGGGTGCCGATGGTGCGGGCGAGCAGGTTGCCGGTGCCCGCCGGGAGCAGGCCCATCGGGGTGCCGGTGCCCGCCAGCACCTCCGCGACGGTGCGCACCGTGCCGTCGCCGCCGCAGGCGAGCACCACGTCGACCCCCTGGCGCAGCGCCTCCTCGGTCTGCCCGGTGCCCGGGTCGTCGACCGTCGTCTCCAGCCACAGCGGCTCCCGCCAGCCCAGGTCGACGCAGACCAGCGTCACCTCGGCCCGCGTGCCGGGCGCCACCTTGGTCGGGTTGGCGATGACGGCGGCGCGCTGCCGGTCGTCGCCGGTCCCGGCCGCCTCCGCCGGCACCGCCACCGGCCGCCGGGTCAACGCCACCACGAGCGCCACCGCGGCCAGCAGCACGGCCAGCACGACCAGCGCGATGAGCACCCATTCCGGAACCACGGCGGCACCCTAGATCACAGCGCGCTCCGACACCGGGCGGACCGCCCGGGCGCGCCTACCCGAGCCAGTACACACCGACCACATCCACCCGACGGTCGTGCTCCAGGACCAGGTAAACCACCATCCCGAGGTCGTCGCGCCCGAAGCTGAAGCGCCGCATCGGTGAGGACGGCTTAGCCCGGTTGTAAGGCGCACCGCTCCACGGGGCGATCTCCAGGACCGCGAGCACTTCCGCGTACGCGAGGAGTGCCTCGCGCGGCAACTCGGCGAGTTGGTCGCGCGCATCCTCGTAGGTCTCTATCTCGTACATTGTCGCTACCGGCCGAGACGCTCCTGGATCAGCGCGTCGATCTCGGCCCGGGGCACCGTGGGGATCGCCTCGCCGGCCAGAACGCGGCGCGCGGCCTGCAGCATCCGGCGGTGCGCCGTCGGATCCGCGCGGGTCAGCAGGGCGATGCTGTGCCAGTCGTCGAGCACCTGGTAGACCTCATCGAGATCGAGCGTCTCGGCGGCGCGTGACAGCGCACCCCGCCATGCGGAGTCGAACTCCCCGACTTCCTCCGGCAGCAACGCCGCCCGGATCTCTCGCGCGGTGCGCCCCGGTGGCGGCGTGGGGGCACCCTGGTGTGTAGCAGCGGTCACGCGGTGACGGTATCGCCGTACCCCGACAGTCCCAAGCCCGCCAACCCGCGGCCGGACGCCTCGACGCCCGAACCGTGACCCGGTCACCGAGGCCCGTACCGACCGGCCCGCGTGGCGGCGACGAAGGCGTCCCACACCGCCGGGGCCAGCCGGTGGGCGGGACGGGTGCGGTCCTTGGTGTCGCGGACGGCGACCGTGCCGTCGGCCAGGAACGCGACCTCGACGCAGCCGTTGCCGCTGTCGGGACTGAAGCTGCTCGTGAACCAGTGGGCGGTGGCCAGGTCCATCCCGCGCCTCCCGTTCAGGTCCGTGCGGCGAGCTGCCTGATCAGGGCGAGGGAACAGGGCCTCCGACCGCAGCCTGTCGAACCGCAGTCTAGCCGCCCGTACCTCGGGTTCCTTCTCGACGAGCGTCGATCCGAGCGAGTGCTCGACGTAGGCCAGGTCGGGTTCGTCGAGCCCGTCGAACCGCAGGATCGTGAACGGGGAAGCCAGCGCCGCGTGGCCGGTGAGCGTCGAGGGCAGCACCTGGACCGTCACGGCGTCCAGTTCCGCCGCCGCCACCAGGTGGTGCAGCTGGGCCCGATGGATCCGGGGACCACCGACGGCGCGGTGCAGGGCGTTCTCGTCGATCACCGCGACGAGCTCCAGCGGGTGGTCGGCGGAGGTCAACCGCTGCTGGCGGATCGTCCGGACCGCTACGGCGCCGGCGAGCTGGGCACGGGTGCGGCGCAGCGCGCCGAACTTGAGCAGCGCCCGGGCGTACTCCGCCGTCTGCAACAGTCCCGGGACGTAGGCCAGGGTGAAGTCGAAGACCGCGCTGGCCTCGTTCTCGAAGCCCACGTAGCTGTCGTCGCCGAGCCCGTACGCCCGCCACCACCCCTTCTGGCGCGCCTCCCGGGTGAGGTCGAGGATGTCCTCCCACTCGTCGCAGCCGACCTGGTACAGGTCGAGCATGCTCTTCACGCCGTGCACGTCGACGGCCTGCTGAGCGGTCTCGATGCGGCTCAGCTTGCTCGCCGACCACTCCAGCCGCGGCGCCGCCGCTTCGAGGGTGAGCCCGGCCCGCTCCCGCAGCAGCCGCAGCAGCCGGGCGAGCTGACGGCGCCTCACCACAGATCCGTTCCCCACGCCACCGCCCGCTCTCCGCGTCCGACCCGTGACGCACTGTGGCACGCGCATCACCGGAGGTGGGATTTGCACCTTGCGGTGGCGGGCGGGGAACCGCCCGACGTGGACGAGCGGGACCGCCGTCGCCGTCAGGGCGGCGGCGGTCCCGCTCTGGGAGAGAGGGCTCAGGCGGTGTACGGAGTGTGCGGGAGGCCGAGCGCCTGCGACACCTCCGTACTGGTGAGAGTGCCGCGGTGGACCGAGAGGCCGGCGGCGAGCGCCGGGTCGGCGGCGAGGGCGGCCTGCCAGCCGTGCGCGGCGATCCGCTGCACGTAGGGCAGGGTGACGTTGGTCAGTGCCAGCGTCGAGGTGTGCGGGACCGCGCCCGGCATGTTGGCCACGCAGTAGAAGACCGAGTCGTGCACGGTGTAGGTCGGCTCGGCGTGGGTGGTGGGGCGCGAATCCTCGAAGCAGCCGCCCTGGTCGATCGCGACGTCGACGAGCACGGAGCCGGGCTTCATGCGGCGCACCAGGTCGTTGCCGACCAGGCGGGGGGCCCGGGCGCCCGGCACGAGCACCGCGCCGATCACCAGGTCGGCACCCAGGCAGGCCTGCTCGACCTCGTGGGCGTTGGACACCACGGTCCGCACGCGGCCGGCGTAGCGCTCGTCGAGCCTGCGCAGCTTGGCCAGGTCGAGGTCCAGGACGGTGACCTCGGCACCGAGGCCGACGGCCATCGCGACGGCGTTCTGCCCGGCCACGCCGGCACCCAGCACCACGACGCTCGCCGGGCGGACGCCGGGGACGCCGCCGAGCAGCACGCCGCGCCCACCCGCGGCCTTCAGCAGCGCGGTCGCGCCGGCCTGCGGGGCGAGCCGGCCGGCGACCTCGCTCATCGGGGCCAGCAGCGGCAGCGAGCCGTCGGGCAGCCGGACGGTCTCGTAGGCGACGGCGGTGGTGCCCGAGGCCAGCAGCGCCTCTGTGCACGGGCGGGAGGCGGCCAGGTGCAGGTAGGTGAACAGGACCTGGCCCGCGCGCAGCCGGTGGTACTCCGCCGCGATCGGCTCCTTGACCTTCACCAGCAGCTCGGCGCGCGCCCACACCTCGTCGGCGGCCTCGCCGTCGTGGGCACCGGTGACGACCGTGGCGCCGGCCTCCTTGTAGTCGGCGTCGGCGAACGAGCTGCCGACGCCGGCGCCCTGCTCGACGAGGACCTGGTGGCCGGCGCGGACCAGCTCGTGGGCCCCCGCCGGGGTGATGCCGACCCGGTACTCGTGGTTCTTGACCTCGCGGGGGACACCGATGCGCATGATCTCAGGGTGAAGAACCGCTTCTCCGAGGGCAAGCGAACCGAAGATCATTCGATAACCTGCCGGGATGCCTCTGCCATCTGCGGGAGCCGCCGCCGCACGGCCGCTCGGACCGAAGGATGTTCGCCCGCTCGACGAGGTCGACCGCGCCATCCTCGCGGCGCTGGCCGCCGACGCCCGGGTGTCCAACAAGGACCTCGCCGAGCGGGTCGGCGTCGCCCAGTCCACCTGCCTGGCCCGGGTGCGCGCGCTCGTGCGGGACCGCGTGATCCGCGGCTTCCACGCCGACGTCGACCCGCGCGCGCTCGGCCACGACCTGCAGGCGATGATCGCGGTACGGCTGCAGCCCGACGCCCGCGGCGCGATCAACGACTCGATCGCCGCGCTGAGCAGGCGCCCCGAGGTGCTGGAGGTCTACTTCGTGGCCGGGGCCAACGACTTCCTCGTGCACGTGGCCACGCCCAGCACCGACGAGCTGCGCCGGTTCGTCGGCGACGTGCTCAACCGCGACCCCGCCGTCGCCGGCACCGAGACCAACCTCATCTTCGAGCACATCCGCGCCCGCGGGCGCCTGTGACCCGGTCCCGCGCGCTCCAGCGCGCGGGACGGCGCCGGACAGGAGAGGGTTGGCCCATGCGCGTTCTGCTGACCGGAGCATCGGGGTTCGTCGGGGGGAAGCTCGGTCCGGCGCTGGAGAAGGCCGGCCACGAGGTGCGGGCCATGACCCGCCGGCCGCGGAGCTACACCGGGGCCGGCACGCCGGTGCCCGGCGACGTCCACGACGCCGACTCGTTGCGCGAGGCGCTCTCCGGCTGCGAGGCGGCCTACTACCTGGTGCACTCGCTGGACGAGGCGTCCTTCGTCGAGCGCGACGCCGACGCGGCGCGCAACTTCGCGGCCGCGGCCGCGGACGCGGACGTGTCCCGGATCGTCTACCTGGGCGGGCTGGGCGACGACCGCGACGACCTGTCCGAGCACCTGCGCAGCCGCCGCGAGGTGGAGCGCCTGCTCGGGGGGACCGGGGTGCCGGTCACGGCGCTGCGGGCCGGGATCGTGATCGGGCACGGCGGCATCTCCTGGGAGCTGACCCGCCAGCTGGTCGAGCACCTGCCGGCCATGGTCACCCCGCGCTGGGTGCACACCCGCACCCAGCCGATCGCCGTCGCCGACGTGGTGCGCTACCTCGTCGGCGTGCTCGACGAGCCGGCGACCGCCGGGCGGGCCTTCGACGTCGGCGGCCCGGAGGTGCTGGAGTACCGGGAGATGCTGCGCCGGGTCGCCGACATCCAGGGCCGTCGGCCGCTGATCGTGCCGGTGCCGCTGCTGACCCCGGGGCTGTCCTCCCGCTGGCTCTCGCTGGTCACCAGCGTCGACCGGCAGACCGGGCGGTCGCTGATCGAGTCGATGACCAACGAGGTCGTGGTCCGCGACGACAGCATCCGCCGGCTCGTGCCCTTCGAACCGATGGACTACGACAGCGCCGTGCTGGCCGCGCTCGCCGAACGCGCCCGGGAGAAGCGGGCTGGCCGCACCCGATGAGGCTCGTCCGACCCGGCCTGCGCGACCGCGTCGTCGCCGCGCTCCCCCGCTGGATCGCCGAGCAGGTCCCGCGCGACCACCAGGAGTCCGACGCGGCGTTCCGCAAGCGCCGCAAGGTCGTCGCGGCGACCGCGCTCACCGGGGCCGGGCTGCTCGGCGCCGGCCTGTCGACCCGGCCCGACTCCCCCCAGTTCTACGGCCTGACCGGGGCCACCGCCGCCACCTGGGTGGTCGGCGGGCTGGCCTCGGGCAAGCTGCACCTGGGCCACCAGGCCCGCCGCGACGCGACCCTGGCGCGCCCGGTCGTCGTGCCGGTGCTGGTGGGGGCGGGTGCGTTCGCGGCCTTCTACGCCGCCGCGCTCGTCGCGCGGCGCATCCCCGTGCTGGACCGGGCCATCGGCTCGGTGCTGCAGTACGCCTTCCAGGGCTCCGACCGGCTGGTCCTGCTGACCACGCTGGCCAACGGGGCGGCCGAGGAGGTGTTCTTCCGCGGCGCGCTCTACGCGGCGGTCGGGCGCCGCAACCCGGTGGCCGTCTCCACCGGGGTCTACGTGCTGGCCACGACGGCCACCCGCAACCCCGCGCTCGTGCTGGCCTCGGCGGCCATGGGGGCGCTGTTCGGGCTGCAGCGGTGGGCGTCGGGCGGCATCCAGGCCCCGATCCTCACCCACCTGACGTGGTCGGTGCTGATGCTGCGGTTCCTGCCGCCGCTGTTCCGCCGTCAGCGCGTCGCCGCGGCGGCCGGCACCGAGTCCACGAACGCGGCCAGCCCGTCGAGCAGCCGGTCGACGTCGCCGTCGTCGATGTAGGGCGCCAGCCCGACGCGCACCGCCCCGGTGTCGCCCAGGCCCAGCCACCGCGACGCCTCCAGCGCGTAGAACGACCCCGCCGGGGCGTTGATCCCGCGCTCGGCCAGGAACCGGTAGACCTCCGGCGACGCCGCGCCCGCGACCTCCAGCAGCAGCGTGGGGGTGCGCCGCGCGGCGCGCGAGTACACGGTGACGGCGGGCAGCGCCGCCAGGGCGGCCTCGATGCGCTCGCGCAGCCGGTCCTCGTGCGCCGCGACCGCCGTCATCGAGGTGACCAGCCGCGCGCGGCGCTCCCCCGCCCCGCCGGCGATCCCGGCCAGGAAGTCGACCGCCGCGGTCGTGCCCGCCAGCAGCTCGTAGGGCAGCGTGCCCAGTTCGAAGCGCTCGGGCACCGCGTCGGTGGAGGGGGCCAGCTTGTCCGGGTGCAGGGTCTCCAGCAGCGCCGGCGCCGCGGCCACCACCCCGCAGTGCGGGCCGAGGAACTTGTAGGGCGAGCAGGCGAAGAAGTCCGCGCCCAGCGCGGCCACGTCCACCGGGAAGTGCGCGGTCTCGTGCACGCCGTCGACGTAGCTGAGCGCGCCGACCTCGCGGGCCAGGTCGGTGACCGTGCGCACGGCCGGGCGGGTGCCCACCAGGTTCGACGCCGCGGTCACCGCGACGAGGCGGGTCCGCCGCGACAGCACCTCGGCCAGCCCGTCGAGGTCGAGCTCGGCGGTCGCCGGGTCGAAGTCGACCCAGCGCACGGCCGCCCCGACCCGCCGCGCCGCCTGGACCCAGGGCCGGATGTTGGCGTCGTGGTCGAGCCGGGTGACGACGACCTCGTCGCCGGGTCCCCACCCGGCGGCCAGGGTGCGGGCCATGTCGTAGGTCAGCTGGGTCATGCTGCGCCCGAACACGATGCCCGCCGGGTCGGCGCCCAGCAGGTCGGCCATGGCGGCCCTGGCCCCGAGCACGATGTCGTCGGCGCGCCGCTCGGCCGCGCTGACCCGCCCCCGGTTGGCCAGCGGCGAGGTCATCGTCGAGGCCACCGCCTCGGCCACCGGCGCCGGGGTCTGCGACCCGCCCGGCCCGTCGAAGTGCGCGTAGCCCGCGCGCAGGGACGGGAAGTGCGCACGCAGCGCCGGGACGTCGATCGAGGTGGCGGGGTCGCTCATGCCGCCAGCCTCGCACGCCGCGCCCGGCACGTGTCCACACACGCGGTGGTGAGGGATGTGCGTGGTGAGTGCCCGACCGGGCAGCTCACCACTCGCCGTACTCGGACCGCTCGTCGGGTGAGCGGTGCCGGCCCTGGCGCAGGCCGCGCTGGTAGGTGCTGAGGCGGTCGCGGACGCGGTCGGGCACGCGCTCGGCCGGCCCGCTGACCGGCGCCGGGCGCCGCGACAGCGGCGGCGGGACGAGCTGGTTGCCCGGGCGCCTGCGGGGCAGGCCGGTGGAGGTGAGCGACTCGGCGACCGGCTCGCTGACCGCCCGCTCGGAGGCGGCCCGCCACTCGGCGTCGTTGGGCGTCTCCCACTCCAGCGAGCCGCGCCCGCCCTCGTTCTCCTCGTCGTCGCGGAACCACACCGACGCGATGGCCTCGAAGATCGGCGTGGCGAAGCGGTCGTCCATCGGCTCGATGGGCAGGTCCAGGAGCGGGCCGAACAGCTCGTCGACCCCGGAGGAGCGGGAGGGCTGGTAGGCCGGCAGCGAGGGGCCGGTCAGCGAGGAGGAACCGTAGGACGAGTCCCCGCTGCCGGAGCCGTTGGCAGAGCCGTTGCCCGGGTAGCCGTTGCCGTTGCCCGGGTAGCCGTTGCCGCCGTAGCCGTTGCCCGAGCCGTTGCCCGAGCCGGTGCCGCCGTAGCCGTTGCCGCCGTAGCCGTTGCCCGAGCCGTTGCCGGAGCCGTTGCCGCCGTATCCGTTCCCCGGGTAGCCCGGACCGCCGTAGCCGCTGTCGTTGTAGCCGCTCGAGTAGCCGCTGTCGGTGTAGCCGGCCGGGCCGGCCGCCGGGAAGCCGCCGGTGTTCGACGCGGCGGGGAAGCCGCCGGTGTTCGACGCCGCCGGGAAGCCGCCGGTGCGCGAGGGCGGCAGGGGGTCGCTCAGCGGGTCGTAGCCGCGGTAGCTGCCGCTGCCGTAGCCGTCCGAGTAGGCCGCCGCGCGGCCCGGGCCGGTCGCCTCGCCGGGTGCCTGCCCCCCGCCGTAGAAGCCGCCGCTGTGCTCACCCGGGTAGCCGTTGGTGCCCTGGGGGTCGAAGCCGTTGCGGCCGATCGGGTGCGAGCCGGTGCTGTAGGCCGGGTTGAAGCCGTTGCCCCGCACCGGCTGGTTCGCCCCGGTGCCGCTGACCCGGTTGCGGAAGCGGTCGCCGCTGGCCGAGGCCGAGGGCCAGACCGGCTCGTCGACGCTGACCGCGGTGGGCGGGCAGTGCACGCTGAGCACCAGCCCCGAGCCCGACGACGGCGGACCGCCCGCCGGTCGGCGCAGCTCCACGCCGTGGCGCGAGCGGGCGGCGAGCCGGTCGGCGAGGTTGTGGGTGGCGCGGCCGTCGGGACTGTCGCCGTCGTTGCGGACGGCGCCGTCCACCGCGATGTCGACGGTGATGCCGCCCCGGTTCTCCACCCGGCTGGCCAGGTCGACGCGGGCGTCGGGGTAGGCGAGCGTGACGTGGTCGATGGCCGCGCTGACGACGTGCACGAACTCGACCGAGGCCTCCGGGGCCACCGAGGCGGCCGGGGCCGAGCGCACGGCGACGCGGCTGGGCTCCTCGGCGCCGGAGACGGCGTCGGTGACGGCGTCGTTCAGCCGGCGCGAGGAGACCGGTCGCAGGCCCGACTCGTCGCCGCTGAGCAGCTGCAGGATCTCGGTGTCGCGGCGCATCCGGCGGGCGAGCTCGAGCAGCTCGGGCACCGCGGACGGCTCGGAGTGCAGGTGCTGGTCGAGCAGCCACTGCTGGCGGTCCAGGCGGCCCTGCAGGCGCCGGGCCATCCACGCGGTCGCCTCGTCGCCCGCCGACGCCGACGGGTGCGCCGGGCGGCTCTCGTCCCAACGATCGGCCTGCGTCGTCGCGCCCAGGCGCCCGACGTTCACCGAGTCGCTGCCGGACGCGAACATCCTGTCGGCCACCAGTCGGTCCTCTCGAACTAGTCGATGCGGTCCCGCCGCCCTCCCACGGGGAGCGTGGAGGTGACGGCGAGTCCCCTGACGAGCAACTCTGACCGCATGTCCCGGCTGGTCACGCTACCTCCCGCCCGACTCCTTCTCGTCGGACGGACCGCAGCTGCGCTCAGGGCGCGCCGCTGTGCGGCGGGCGGCCAGGAGCGTACGACCAGCGCTGGACCGGAACGCACGCTAGCGGATCACCCGCCGGTCGCCGAAGCCGAGCGGTCGGCCCGTCGCCGGGCGGTGTTCCCCGCACGCCGACTCGCCGCCGCCCGTCGCGGGGCTACTCGAAAGGAGCAGTGTCACCGGCCCCCCGGCGCACGATCTCCGGCTCGTCCCCGGAGAAGTCGATCACCGTGGTGGGCTCGGTGCCGCAGTCCCCGGAGTCGATGACGGCGTCCACGAGCCCGTCGAGCCGCTCCTTGATCTCCCAGCCGGCGGTCATCGGCTCCTCCTGGTCGGGCAGCAGCAGCGTGCTCGACAGCAGCGGCTCCCCCAGCTCGGCCAGCAGCGCCTGGGCCACGCGGTGGTCGGGGATGCGCACGCCCACGGTCCGCTTGCGCGGGTGCAGCAGCCGGCGCGGCACCTCCCGCGAGGCGGGCAGGATGAACGTGTAGCGCCCCGGCGTGGCCGCCTTGACCGCGCGGAACACCGCGTTGCCGATGTGCACGAACTGCCCGAGCTGGGCGAAGTCGCGGCAGACCAGGGTGAAGTGGTGCTTCTCGTCGAGGTCGCGGATCTTGCGGATGCGCTCCAGGCCGGACCGGTCGCCGATCTGGCAGCCCAGCGCGAAGCACGAGTCGGTGGGGTAGGCGATCAGGCCGCCGGACCGGACCATGTCGACCACCTGCGTGATCGCCCGGCGCTGCGGATCCTCGGGGTGGACGTCGAAGTACCGTGCCATGTGCGCAGCGTAGGTGCCGGAGGTCACTCCGGCGGAGATATCCACCGCGCGCCCCGACAAACGCGCCGGCCCGGTATCAGCCGGCGGTCATCCGCCCGGCCGCGCGGCCACGTCGGCCCGCCTGCCCCCGACCCGCACTGGTGCGACCAGGACGGCGCCGTCGTCGCCCCCGGGCTGCCGCAGGCCCTGGGCCGCCGAGGTGACCAGGAGCGTGTAGGGCGGCTCCGCGCTCAGGCAGACGCTGGTCGGCTGGGCGGCCGGCAGCGGCAGGCTCTCCAGCAGGGCGCCGTCCGCGGCGTAGCGGTCGACGCGCCCGCCGCCGTGCACCGCCGACCACAGGCAGCCCTCGGCGTCCACGGCCATGCCGTCGGGGCTGCCCCCCTCGACCCGCGCGAACTCCTCCAGCGGGCCGAGCTCGCCGGTCGCCGGGTCGACCCGCGCCCGGCGGATGACCCCGGCGGTGCTCTCGGCCAGGTACATGAGCGTGCCGTCGGCGCTGAACGCCGGGCCGTTGGGGATGGTCAGCCCGTCCAGCACGCGGTGCACCGAGCCGTCGGGATCGACGCGGTAGAGCGAACCGGCGCCGGCCGCGGCGTCGGCCGACTGGGCGGTGGCCATGGAGCCGGCCCAGAACCGACCGGCCGGGTCGGCCACCCCGTCGTTCATCCGCATGGACACCCGGTTGCCGTCCTCGGGGCGGTCGACCCACTCGACGGCGCCGTCGGCGTGCAGCACCGCGATGCCGGTGCCGGCGGCGGCCAGCCAGCCGGCTCCCCCGGCCAGCGGGGCCACCGCGCCGAGGGGCACGTCGAGCTCGACCAGCACCTGCCGCGGCTCGGTGACCAGCAGCCGGCCGGTCGGGATGTCGACCATCACCACCCGGTCGCCGTCCGGGCCGGCGACCAGGCGCGAACCCTCGCCCAGGGCGAACCGCTCCCCCGCCAGCGCCGTCCAGCCCCCGACCAGCACCGAGCCCTCGTCCGCACCCTCGTCAGCACCGCCCACGCCCCCAGCCTTCCAGCCGGGCCCGACGCCGGCACCGGCGGGCGGGGTCCTCAGCGGATGCCGGGGGCGGCGCGCCGTGCGATCCTGCGGACGTGGTCGGACCGCGGTTCGCAGGCCAGCTGATCGCCCTGATCGCCGCCGTGGTCGTCGCCGCGATGCCGGTGGCCGGCTGCACGGTCACCTTCGAGACGGCCGACGGGATGGGCACCGGGTCCGCGTCGGGCTCGTCGGCCGAACCCGGGTCGGAGACCCGCCAGCAGGACGAGCGGTACGCCGTCGAGGTGGTCGGCGCCTTCTGGCAGCGCCACTTCGGCGAGCTGAGCCGGCGCCCCTACGTGCCGCCGCAGATCGCCGGTGGCTACATCGGCGAGAACGGCCCGGCGTGCGGCGGCACCCCGTCGCCGCCGGGCAACGCGTTCTACTGCCCCGCGGGCGACTTCCTGGCCTGGGACGAGCAGCTGATGGACGCCGGCTACCAGCAGATCGGCGACGCCTGGGTCTACGTCGTCATCGCCCACGAGTGGGGCCACGCCGTCCAGGCCCGGCTGCGCGGCTCGCAGGTGTCGGTGGCCGCCGAGCTGCAGGCCGACTGCCTGGCCGGGGCCACCCTGCAGGGCGCCGTGGACGACGGGCTGGTCCGGCTGGAGCCGGGCGACACCGAGGAGCTGACCGGCGCGCTGGTCGCCGTCGCCGACGAGTTCCCGTGGGCCGATCCGAGCAGCCACGGCGACGCGCGCCAGCGCACGCAGGCGTTCTCCGCCGGGGCCTCCGGCGGGCTGCAGGCATGCGTGTGACGGGCCGCGTGTGACGGGCCCGCGGTCTCAGGCCGGGTCGGCGGGCCTGGCGGCGAGGTCGGACGGGCGCACGCGGAAGACGTTGAGCCGCAGCCCGTAGTACTTCTCCGTCTCGCCGACCCAGGTCATCCCGACCCGGCGCGCCGCCGCCTCCGCGCGCCGGTTGGCCGGGCGGACCAGCGCGAAGACCTCGTCCACGTCGTTGGCGAACGCCCGCTCCAGCACCCCGCGCCCGGCCTCGGTGGCGTAGCCGTTGCCCCAGTGCTCCGGGGCGATCTGCCAGCCGATCTCCACGTCCTGCTCGTCGACCGGCAGCAGGTGCAGGCTCACCCCGCCGACGACCTGCCCGGTGTCGGCCACCGTGATCGCCCAGTGGCCGATGCCGTCCTCGCTCGCGGCGGTGTCGGCGATCCACCCGCGCAGCGTGCGGCGCATCTCGTCCTCGTCGGTGATCTCGTCGACGGCCGGGCTGAGCCAGCGGGCGACCTCCGCGCGACCGTAGACCGCCAGCGCGGCGGGCGCGTCCTGTTCGGTCCAGTCCCGCACGACCAGCCGGGGGGTGCGCACGACGACGTTCACCCGGCCAGGTCTACCCGTTACCCGCCGCGGGCGGCTATCCCCCGGATGAGGAGGGTGACGAAGCAGACGCGGCGGACTCGTCGCCCTTGTCCCCCGCGGCGCGGTCCCGCGCGGCGACCCGGTCCTCGTCGGCCCGGTCCTCGTCGGCCCGGTCGTTCTTCCCGCCCCGGTCGTTCTTCCCGCCCCGGTCGTCGCGGTCGTCCCGGTCGTCCCGGTCGTCCTCGTCGTCGGAGCCCAGCTGCTCGTGCCGGTCGATGCCCGGCTCGTCCGGACCGCTCTCCTCCGGCTCGCTGGTGTGCACCTGGCCGGGGTCGACGTGCTCGTCGGCGGGGCTGCGCAGCGAGCGGATGCCCGAGTTGAGCACCGCCAGCAGCGGCACGGCCAGCAGCGCCCCGGCGATCCCGGCGACCAGCAGACCGACCGCGATCGCCAGCACGACGGCCAGCGGGTGCAGCTTGACGGCCCGTCCGAGCAGCAGGGGCTGCAGCACGTGCCCCTCGAGCTGCATGACCGCGACGATGATCGCCAGCACGATCAGCGCCTGGATCGGCCCCTGCGCGACCAGCGCGATCAGCACCGCGACGCTGCCGGCCACCACCGCGCCGATGATCGGGATGAAGGCGCCGAGGAAGACCAGCGCGGCCAGCGGCACGGCCAGCGGGATGTTCATCACGCCCAGCCCGATGCCGATGGCCACCGCGTCGACGACCGCCACCACCGCGGTGGCCCGCACGTAGCTGACCAGCGCGGCCAGCCCGCGCCGGCCGGCCACGTCGATCCGGTTGCGCACGCTGCTGGGCACCGCGCCGAGCAGGAACCGCCAGATGTCCGAGCCGCCGTGCAGGAAGAAGATGAGCGTGAAGATGACCAGCAGCGCCTCGGTCGCGGTCTGGCCGATCGTGGTGGCGGTGGTCAGCGCGCTGGCGGTGATCGAGGCCTGGTTGGCGTCGATCGTGTCCAGGATCTGCGCCTGGAAGTCGCTGAGCTGGTCGTTGCTCAGGTGCAGCGGGCCGGTGGTCAGCCAGGTGATGACCGAGTTGATCGAGGTGTTGAGCTGGGCGCCCAGGTCGGGCACGCCACGCACGAACGTGACGATGACGAAGGTGAGCACCCCGCCCAGCAGGGCGAGCCCGCCGATCAGCACGAGCGCGGTGGCGAGCCCGCGGGGCACGCCGCGCGACTGGAACGCGCTCACCGCGGGCGCCAGCAGCGCCGACAGCAGCAGCGCGATCGCCACCGGAACCACCACGGCGGCGAGGTAGGACACCACGTACCCGACCACGAGCAGCGCGGCCACCACCACCAGCAGGCGCCACCCGATGGCCGCGCTGACGCGCAGGCCCTGCGGCACCAGCACCTTGACGTCGTCGGCGCGGCTCAGGTCCGCGCCGGGGACGGGCGGCGGGGCCGCGGTGCGGCGGACCCCCGCTACCCCCTGCGCGGGCGCGCGCACGGCGACCGGGGCGGGGCGCGCCGCCG
>NZ_JAHDTH010000088.1 GCF_018531445.1 Pseudonocardia lacus | reverse complement strand
CGCCGACAGCGCCCGCGCCGCGCGCAGGCTCGGCCGGCTCCTCGGCCGGCCGGTGACCCTCGCGACGGTCGCCATCGGCGGGCCGCGAGTGGTCGACGCGGTCGCCGCCCTGCGCCGCGACGGCGCCGAGCGCGTCGCGGTCGCCAGCTGGCTGCTGGCCCCCGGGCTGTTCCAGCGCAGGCTCGACGAGTGCGGCGCCGACGCCGTGGCGGGGCCGCTGGCCGACCACCCGGCGGTGGTCGAGCTGGTCGGCGAGCGCTACCGCGCCGCGCTAGCCGGGGCCCGGCGCACGGCGTGACGGCCGGGGCAGCCGCCCGTCCACCAGCAGGACCCCCTCGGCGCGCAGCCGGGCGCTCTGCTCCCGCGCGATGTGCGGGGCGCATGTGCCGTCGGCGCGCAGCACGCGGTGCCAGGGCAGGTCGTGGCCGTCCTCGGCGAGGATGCGCCCGACCAGTCGCGGCGAGCGCAGCCCGGCCCGCTCGGCGATCTCGCCGTAGGTGGTGGTCTGCCCGGGCGGCACGGCCATGACGGCGGCCCGCACGCGCTCGAGCGTCTCCTCGTCCACGCTCAGCCTCCCAGGAAGGCCGCGACGTGCGCGGCGGTCTCGGCGGTGCGCTCCAGGTACAGCATGTGGCCCGCGTCGACCTCGGCCACGGTGAGCAGCTCGCCCAGCTCGGCGCGGCAGGCGTCGAGCCAGGCCGGCCGCACGAAGTCGGCCTTCGCCGCCGGCAGGACGAGCGTTCGGGTGCCCGGCGGTGGCGGCACGGCCGGGCGCGCCATCTCCGACCACGCGGTGATCACCGAGGCCGGGCTGTACCGGTAGCGCAGGCGCTCGCCGTCGGGCACCAGGTGCTCGGTCAGCTCGGCCTCGACCAGGGCGGCGTCGATGCCCTCCCAGCGCAGGGCCCGGTCCGCGCGGGCCGCGGCCAGGTCGGGGTAGGACTGGCCGGCGCGGCTCTCCTCGGCGGTCTCCAGCATGTCCTGCGGGTCGAGCCCGAAGGCCGGGTCGAGCAGGACCAGGCGCTCCACCCGCTCGGGCGCCGCGCGGGCCAGGTGCACGGCGATGGCGCCGCCGAACGAGTGCCCCATGACCGCGGCGCGCGGCAGGGCGAACCGGTCGAGCACGGCCAGCGCGTCGGCCACGTGCTGCTCCAGGTTCCACGGCGGCACCCACGGCGAGCGGCCGTGGCCGCGCAGGTCGACGGCGAGCAGCCGGACCCCGGGCAGCGCCGCGGACAGCACGTCCCAGCGGTGGGCGTGCCCGGTGACGCCGTGCAGGGCCAGCACCGGCCGCCCGTCGGCGGGACCGAGCTCGACGACGTGGAGCGGAGCCGGTTGGGCGGTCACGGACGCGATGGTGCCACGCGGTACCGACGGCGGGCGCGGGGCTGTCGGTGCCCCGTGGTCTCATCGGAGCGTGCCCACCACCGCCCGGCCCGTCCGCCCCGGCGCCCTCGCGCCCGGGCTGGTCCGCGCCGTGCGCACGCCGCCGGCCGAGCCGGTGTGGGACGCCGCCGCCCGCCGCGTCCTGGCCCACCGGGCCGGCCCGCTGCGGGTGGTCGGCGGTCCGGGCACCGGCAAGACGACGCTGCTGCTGGCCTCGGTCGCCGCCCGGGTCACCGCGAGCCCGCGGACCGACCCGTCCCGCACCCTGGTGCTGGTCGGCAGCAGGCGCGCGGCGGGCGAGCTGCGCGCGCGGCTGGGCGAGCTGATCGGCGGCGGCGCGGCCGAGCGCACCCTGCGCGAGCCGCTGGTCCGCACGGTGCACTCGTACGCCTTCGGCGTGCTGCGGCTGCACGCCGCCCGCTACGGCGACCCGCCGCCGCGGCTGCTGGCCGGCGCCGAGCAGGACGTGGTGGTCCGCGAGCTGCTGGCCGGCGAGGTCGCCGGGGAGGCGCCGGGCTCGGGGTGGCCCGAGCGCCTGCTGCCGGCGATCGGGCTGCCCGGCTTCGCCGCCGAGCTGCGCGAGCTGCTCCTGCGCGCGGGCGAGCGCGGCATGGGGCCCGACGAGCTCACCGCGACGGGCGAGCGCCACGACGTCGGCGCGTGGCGCGCCGCCGGCCGCTTCTACCGGGTCTACGAGCAGGTCAACCTGCTGCGCGGGGCGGCGGGGCGGGGCGCCCCGCAGGCCACCGCCCCCGCGCTCGACTCCGCCGAGCTGGTGGCCGCCGCGCTCGACGCGCTCGCCGCCGACCCCGAGCTGCTGGTCGCCGAGCGCGAACGCGTCCGCCACCTCGTCGTCGACGACGCCCAGGACCTCGACCCGCAGCAGATGGAGCTGGTCGGGGTGCTCGGCTCCACCGCGGAGACCGTGCTGCTGGCCGGCGACCCCGACCAGGCCGTGCTGAACTTCCGCGGCGCCGACCCGGAGGGCATGCGGGCCGTCGAGGCCGAGACGGTGGTCCTCACCGTCGACCCCCGCGGCTCGCCCGCGGTCCGCGAGGCGTGCGGGCGCGTCGCCGCGCGGCTGCCCGGAGCCGGCAGCGGTCGGCGCCGCACGGCGCCGCCGGGGGAGCCGGGCCCGGAGGGCGTCGTCCAGGTGCGGGTGTTCGGGTCGGCCGCCCAGGAGGCCGGCTGGGTGGCCGACCAGCTGCGCCGCGCCCACCTCACCGGGGGCGTGCCGTGGTCGCGGATGGCGGTGCTGGCCCGCTCCACCCGCCGCTCGCTGCCGACGCTGCGCCGCGCGCTGCTGGCCGCCGGGGTGCCCATCGCCGCCCCCGACGACGAGCTCCCGCTCGGGCGCCAGCCGGCCGTCGTCCCGCTGCTGCTCGTGCTGCGCTACGCCACCCGGCCGAGCGAGCTCGACGCCGACGCCGCCACGGCCCTGCTCACCTCCCCGCTGGGCTCCGCCGACCCGATGCGCATGCGCAGGCTGCGCCGCGGCCTGCTGCGCCTGCACGCCGCGGGCGAGGGCCCCGACCGCCGCCCGCCCGGCGCGCCGGTGTCCCCGGCGGAGCTGGAGCGCATCGGCAGCGACCCGCTGCTCGTGGAGGCCCTGCAGGCGGCCGCGCGCGGCCGGCCCGACCCGCTCACCGCCCTGCCCCCGCAGGAGACCGCCCCGCTGCGCCGCATCGGCGCGCTGCTGGCCGTGGCCGGCGAGGCCGCGCGCAACGGGGAGAGCGCCGAGGAGGTGCTCTGGAAGGTCTGGCGGCACAGCGGACTGGGCCCGCGGTGGAGCGAGGCCAGCGCGCGCGGCGGCCCGGTGGGCGCCGCCGCCGACCGCGACCTCGACGCCGTCCTCGCGCTGTTCGCCGCCGCATCCCGGCACGCCGACCGGCTGCCCGGCGCCGACGTCGCCAGCTTCACCTCCTACCTCGCCGAGCAGCAGCTCCCGAGCGACACGCTGGCCGCGCGGGCCCCGCAGGGCGAGGCCGTCGCGCTGCTCACCGCGCACGCCGCGCGCGGGCGGGAGTGGGACGTGGTGGCCGTGCCCGGCGTCCAGGAGGGCACCTGGCCCGACCTGCGCCTGCGCGGCAGCCTGCTGGGCAACGAGAAGCTGGTCGACGTGGTCGCCGGCGTCGCCGAGCCCGACGCCACCGTCTCCCGCGTGGCGCCGCTGCTCGCCGAGGAGCGCAGGCTCTTCTACGTGGCCTGCTCGCGGGCCCGGCGCACGCTGCTGGTCAGCGCGGTGCAGGGGGCGCCGCAGGGCGCCTCCCCCGGCGACGACGAGCAGCCCTCCCGCTTCCTCGACGAGCTCGACCCGGTGCCCGCCGGCCAGGCCGACCGCCCCCTGCACCGGCCGGGGCGCTCGCTCGTGCTGGCCGAGCTGGTCGGCGAGCTGCGCCGGGCCGTCACGGCGCCGGCCGCGACCCCCCAGCAGCAGGCGCGCCGCAGGCGCGCCGCCACCCAGCTCGCCCGGCTGGCCGAGGCCGGCGTCCCGGGCGCCCACCCCGACGACTGGTACGGCCTCGCTCCGACGTCGTCCGACGCGCCGCTGCGCGTGCCGGGCGAGGTGGTCCCGGTGTCCCCGTCGGACGTGGAGAAGATCGTGCGCTGCCCGCTGCGCTGGGTGCTGGAGCGCCACGGCGGGGGAGACGTCGGCGCGCTGGCCGCCGTCACCGGCTCGCTGGTGCACGCCCTCGTCCAGGCCGGTGCCGCCGGTGCCGACGGCGCCGAGCTGGAGGGCGCGCTGCGCGAGGCGTGGTCCCGCCTCGACGCCGGGGCGCCCTGGTTCGGCCGCCGCGAGCTCGACCGGGTCCGCGGCATGCTGGCCGCGTTCGACGGCTGGGTCCGCTCCAGCCGGGCCGACGGGCTGCGGCTGGTCGCCGTGGAGCAGCCCGTCCAGCTCGACATGGCCGACGAGGGCGGGCGGCCCTGGCTGCGCCTGCGCGGGCGCGTCGACCGGCTGGAGGTCGACCAGCAGGGCCGCCCCGTGGTCGTCGACGTCAAGACCGGCAAGGCCGCGGTGAGCGCCCGCGCCGCCGCCGAGCACCCGCAGCTCGCGGTGTACCAGCTGGCCGCGGCCCTGGGCGCGTTCGGCGAGCTCCTCGAACCGGGGCGCGCCCCGGGCGGGGCCCGGCTGGTCTACGTGGCCGACCAGAAGGCCGGTGGCCAGGCCAAGGAGCCGGTGCAGCCGCCGCTGGACGAGGCCGACGTCGAGCACTGGCGGTCGGTCGTCGAGCGCTGCGCCGAGGAGACCGCCGGCTCGACGTTCATCGCCCGCCTCGGGCCCGACTGCGAGCGCTGCCCCGTGCGCACCAGCTGCCCCCTGCACGACGCCGGCCGTCCGGTGCCGCGCCAGTGAACCGGGCGGCGTTCCCCGCGCACCGCGGCGTAACCCGTTCGTGGGCCGCTCGTTGGTGAAGAGTCGGTAACTCACCCGGGTGAGGTCGTGACCTCATCGCAACCAACGTCCCCGCCGGAACGTCTACCTGGTGTCAGCACGACCCTGCGGAGCGCAGTTTTCCCGCGTGGCGCAGGGGAAGGTACGGTCCCTCGACGCCGGCGCTCCCCCAAGCTCCCCAACCCGGCGCGCGGTACTCGCAGGCAGGAGACGCAATGCCCCACATCCCGGTGCGCGTCCGCGCAGCGGTGGCCGGCATGGCGGTCGCCATCTCGGTGGCCGCCTGCGCCGGCGCGGACCCCACCCCGGCCGCCCCCGACTCCGGGCCGGATCTCTACGACGCTCTGCCGCAGAAGGTCGAACTGCCCCCCGTTCCGGAGATCCCGACCACAACGGTCGCTCCGCCCACCCCCACCGTTACACCCAAGCCCAAGGCGGACGTCAAGAAGGCGACCGAGGACGAGGGCCCCAAGCTGGACTGGAAGCGCGTCGCGGGTGACGAGTTCGACGGCGACCTCGACGAGGACAACTGGAACCTCTACGACAGCATCGGCGGCTTCGGCAACGGCCTGCGCCGCCCCGAGGCCATCTCGGCCTCCGACGGCACCCTGAAGATCACCGGTCGCGGTGAGGTCTCCGGCGGCATGGGCCACACCTACGACCAGACCTACGGGCGCTGGGAGTTCCGCGCCCGCACCGAGCCCGGCCGCGGCTACGGCTCGGCGATCCTGCTCTGGCCGGACTCCGAGAAGTGGCCGGAGGACGGCGAGATCGACATGATGGAGGTCCCGACCGAGGACCGCGTCCGCGCCCACTTCGTGCTGCACTACGGCGAGGACAACAACATCGTCGGGACGTCGGTGCCGGGCAACTTCGCCAACTGGCACACCTTCGCCGTCGAGTGGCTGCCCGACCGGATCACCTGGTTCGTCGACGGGAAGAAGCAGTTCGAGACGAAGGACCCCGAGGCCATCCCGGACGGCCCGATGCACCTGACGATCCAGCTCGACCAGGGCCCGAAGAAGGACTGGCTGCCCGAGCGCGACGAGACCACCCCCGACGAGGTCTCCCTCGAGGTCGACTGGGTGCGCGTCTACGAGCTCTGACGCCCGGGGGATGATGCCGGGGTGGAGCTGACCCCGGCCGCGCTGGCCACAGCGCTCGGTCTGCCTCCTCCCACCGAGGAGCAGGCCGCGGTCATCGCCGCCCCGGCCCGGCCGGCGCTCGTCGTCGCCGGGGCCGGGGCCGGCAAGACCGAGACGATGGCGGCCAGGGTGGTCTGGCTGGTCGCCACCGGCCAGGCGCTGCCCGAGCAGGTGCTGGGCCTCACCTTCACCCGCAAGGCCGCCCAGCAGCTCGGCAGCCGCGTGCGCTCGCGGCTGCGCAAGCTGGCCGGCTCCCGGCTGCTCGACGACCTCGACCCGTCGGGGGAGCGGCGGGCCGCCGTCACCGCGGGCGAGCCGACGATCTCCACGTACCACGCCTACGCCGGGCGGCTGGTCGGCGAGCACGCCCTGCGGCTGCCCGCCGAGCCGGCCGCGCGGCTGCTCGGCGAGACCGCGTCCTGGCAGCTGGCCCACCGGGTCGTCACCAGCTGGGCCGACGACCTGGACGTCGAGGTCATGCCGCCGACCGTCACCGGCTGGCTGCTCGCGCTGGCCGGCGAGCTGGGCGAGCACCTGGTCGAGCCCGAGCAGGTCGATGCCCACGCCGAGCGGGTCATGCGGGTGCTGGCGGCCGCACCGCCGGGCAAGCGCCAGCGCGCCGAGCCGTCCCAGACCTACAAGCGCTGGATCGACGCCCAGCGGATGCGCCGCGAGCTGCTGCCGCTGGTCGAGGCGTTCACCGCGCGCAAGCGGGCCGAGCGCGCCGTCGACTTCGCCGACCAGCTGGCCATCGCCGCCCGCGTCGCGGCCGACCACCCGGAGGTCGGCGAGGTCGAGCGCGCCACCTTCCGCGCCGTGCTGCTCGACGAGTACCAGGACACCGGCCACTCGCAGCGGGTGCTGCTGCGCGCCCTGTTCGGCACCCAGCCCGGCGAGCCGGTCCGCGGCGACGGGCCGGCGGTCACCGCGGTCGGCGACCCGTGCCAGTCCATCTACGGCTGGCGCGGGGCAAGCGCCGGCAACCTGGTCCGCTTCCGCACCGACTTCCCCGGCCCCGACGGCCCGGCCGACGAGTACGGGCTGATGACCAGCTTCCGCAACCCGCCGGAGGTGCTGGCCCTGGCCAACGCGGTCTCGGCACCGCTGCGCGAGGCGCCCGGCGCGGTCGGCGTCGGCGAGCTGCGCGCCGGCCCGGGAGCGGTGCCCGGCCAGGTGCGGGTGGCGCTGCTGCCCGACGCCGCCACCGAGATCGCCTGGATGGCCGACGCCGTCGCCGAGCGCTGGGAGCAGGGCGGGGAGTCGCCGCCGACGACGGCGGTGCTCGTGCGCAGGCGGGCCGACATGGACGCGATCGCCACCGCGCTGCGCGCCCGCGGGCTGCCGGTCGAGGTGGTCGGGCTGGGCGGGCTGCTGGACACCCCCGAGGTCCGCGACCTGGTCAGCGCCCTGCGGCTGGTGGCCGACCCGCTGTCCGGGCCGGCCGCGGTCCGGCTGCTGACCGGGGCGCGCTGGCGGCTGGGCGTCTCCGACCTGGCGGCGCTGTGGCAGCGGGCCCGCGAGATCGTGCCCGGCACGCCGGTCCGCTCCGGCCCGCTGACCCCGTCGGAGCTGGCGCTCGGTGCGCTGCCGGGCGAGCAGGCCGAACAGGCGGGGCTGGTCGACGCCCTGGACGATCCCGGCCCGCCCGAGCGGTACTCCCCGGCGGGCTACGCCCGGATCACCCGGCTGGCCCGCGAGCTGGGCTGGCTGCGCTCGCGGGCGTCCGCGCCGCTGACCGACCTCGTCGCCGACGCCGAGCGCATCCTGCTCCTCGACGCCGAGACGGCCGCCCGCCCCGGCCCCGTCGGGCGGGCCCAGCTCGACGCCTTCGCCGACGTCGTCGCCGACTTCGCGACCGGCGCCGAGGTCGCCACCCTGCCCGCCCTGCTCGACTACCTGGAGACCGCCGAACGCGCCGAGGACGGGCTCTCGCCCGGCGAGGTCGAGGTGTCCACCGACCGCGTCCAGGTCCTCACCGCGCACGCGGCGAAGGGCCTGGAGTGGGAGGTGGTGGCCATCCCGCACCTGGTGTCCCAGGTCTTCCCCGGCCGCAAGATCGGCGGCACCTGGCTGACCAGCCCCGCCGAGCTCCCGGTCCCGCTGCGCGGCGACGCCGCCGACCTTCCCGACATCGTCCTGCCGGAGGACGCCGACCGCAAGCGGCTCGAGGAGATCGTCAAGGAGCACTCCGAGGCCCTCGACGAGCGGCGGCTGACCGAGGAGCGGCGGCTGTTCTACGTGGCGCTGACGCGGGCCGAGCGGATGCTGCTGGTCTCCGGGCACCGGTGGGGGGCGACCGGTGAGAAACCGCGCCTGCCCTCGGAGTTCCTGGTCGAGGTGGCCGCGGCGCACGAGCCCGAGGTGTGGGCCGACGAACCGGCCGAGGGCGAGGTCAACCCGGCGACCCTGGAGCAGCCCACCGCGCTCTGGCCCGTCGACCCGCTGGGCGACCGCTCCGCCGACGTGCACGCCGGCGCCGACCTCGTCCGGGCCGCGCTGCGGGCCCTGGAGGAGGCCAGGGCCACCGCCGCGGCGGCCGTCCCGCCCGGGGCGCAGACCGCCCTGCTCGAACCCCCGGACGACGAGTTCGAGCCGCCTCCCGACGACGAGGACGGCGACCCGGAGGGCTGGGCGGAGGACGTCGACGTGCTGCTCGCCGAACGCGCCGCCGCCCGCGGTCGCCCCACCGTGGCGCTGCCGTCGCAGCTGTCGGTGAGCCAACTCGTCGAGCTGGCCGACGACCCCGCCGCACTGGCGTCGGTGCTGCGCCGCCCGCTCCCGATGCCGCCCAATCCGCACGCCCGCCGCGGCACCGCCTTCCACGCCTGGCTGGAGCAGCGCTTCGGCGCGGTCGGCCTGCTCGACATCGACGAGCTCCCCGGCGCCGCCGACGAGGGCGCCGCCACCGACGACGTCCTGGAGGACCTGCAGGCCGCCTACCTGGCCTCGGCCTGGGCCGACCGGACCCCCGTCGAGGTCGAGGTGCCGTTCGAGACGGTGCTGGCCGGCGTCGGGGTGCGCGGCCGGATGGACGCCGTGTTCCGCGACGAGGACGGCGGCTTCACCGTCGTCGACTGGAAGACCGGCGCTCTGCCCGACCAGGACCGCCTGCCCGCGCTGGCCGTGCAGCTCGCGGTGTACCGGCTGGCGTGGGCGTCGATGGCGGGCTGCGAGCTCGACCGGGTCCGCGCGGCCTTCCACTACGTCCGCCAGGACGTCACCCTCCGCCCCGCCGACCTCCTCGACGCCGACGGCCTGCGCGACCTGCTGACCTCGGTCCCCCTGGCTAGCCGATGAGCTCGACCAGCTTGGTCATGGTGTTCCAGTTCCGCGCGGTCACCATGATCTTCCAGTGCTTCTCCGCGGATCCGCCGACGGGCGGCGCGCCCATCAGCCCGTCGGGGCACCACTGGTAGATCACCCGCGGCCCGAGCCGGGAGTTCTCCGGGTCGAGCGCGGTCGGGTCGTGCGCCGCGAGTTGCGCGTCGTCGGGCTGCTCGGCCAGCACGTGGGCCATCATCCGCGAGCCGTTGTCGGCCACGTCGGCGAACGGGTGCCCGTCCACGACGGCCCGCAACTCGTCGGCCGTCAGGACGACGCAGCGCACGTCCATCCCCAGCGCGTCCTCGATGGCCGCCGAGATCCGCCGCTCGTGCTCGACCGGGTCGGCCTCCGGCCCGGTGAGCACGGCGTTGCCGCTCTGCAGGTGGGTGCGGACCTCGGTGTAGCCGGCCCCTTCGAGCAGGGAGCGCAGATCGGCCATGGCGACGCGGCGACGGGGCCCGAGGTTGATCCCGCGCAGGAGCAGGGCGTAGCGGGGCACGGACGGGAGCGTAGTGGCGGCGCGGTCAGCGGCGGGGGAGCACGTCGAACGGGGTGATGACGGGCGCGGTGAACCACCGGTCGTCGGCGAAGGCGCCGGAGTCGTCGACGAGGTAGGACGGCCGGCGGTGCTCGCGGCTCTGCGCCCCGACGCCCGCCCCGAACCCGGCGCCGGGGATGTAGCCGGGGGAGCGGGTGGAGGCGGCCTGGGTGCCCGAACCCGCCGCCGCGGTACCCGGACCACCCGCGCCAGGACTGCCCGTGCCCGGAACGGCACTACCCGGACCGCCGGTGCCCGGAATGGCGCTACCGGGAATGCCCCCGGGAATGGTGCTGCCAGGAATCGGGGCACCCGGGATCCGGCCGCCGCCGGGGACGCTGCCGGTCGGGGCACCAGCAGGGCCGCGGATGATCGGGTCGCCCGGCGGGAACCCCCCACCCGGTCGTCCCGGAACCCCCTGGCCGGGCCCGGTGCGTCCCGGCCCCGGGACCGTGCCCGGGATGGGCGCTCTCCCCGGAGCGCCTGGACCAGGAACACCCGATCCGGGAACCGTCGACCCGCCCGGCCCCCTCCCCGCTGGCCCACCGCCCGGGACGAGGGGGCCCGGCGTGACCGGCACGGGAAAGCCCCCGGCAGCTCCCGGCCCAACCCCACCACCCGCCCCGCCTGCGCCGACCGGAATGGAGGGCGCAGCCGCACCTGTGTTGATCGGAGGCAAGAACCCGCCGCCATCCGTTGGGGCTGCGGTGACGGTGATGGGTGTGGCGAAGGGATGGATGTGCGGCTTGTTGCGCGCGGAGTTCGATGTGTACGTCTCCATGACCTGCACGGCCTGGTTGGCCAACTCCGCACGCTGGGCGTCCTGGGCGTGCCAGTCCTGCAGCGTGCTGGGCGGCACTCCGAGCACGTAGATCTCCGATTCGGCCGCCTCGGCGATCGGTGACCCCTCCGCCGGCGGCGGGAGGTTTCTGCGCATCGCGGCGACGTACTCTGCCTGGGTGTCCAGCGCCGCCCCGGTCTTGACGGCTGATTCGACGGCCTGGGTGACCCACGAACCAAGCAGGCTCAGATTCCGGGCCGCCTCCGCCGCAGTGGTCCCTTCCCAGCCCTCCCCGAGACCGCGTGTCGCCGCCCTGAGATCGTTGTCGATGTCGATCAGTTGGTTCCGGACGTCGACCCACATGCCCTGCGCATCCGCTGAGGCCACGTGGCCTGGACCACTCCACACCTGGTCGTAGATCTCCTGGTGGGTGAGACCCCTCCACCTGATGTCGTCCATCACCAGTCCATCCTCGGTCGACCGGCCGCGACGATGCTTGCCTCGGATTCTGCTTCGACCTCGCCATAGTCGTTGAGAATTCCTCGGAGAGTTTGAACCAGCGAGCGCATCTCCGACTCATATCTTGCGATTGATGCATAAGTACAGTAATCGCCGTCGAATATTTGCGCGTTGTAGTGCGCGGCCATTTCGACGCTAACTTGGTCAGCTGTCCAGGCTTGGGCGATTCGTCCACGCTTATTGACGTCGGCTAAGATTCGCTGCACTCGGGATGCGGCGTCTTCGTAACGGAGAATGAGTCTCGTCAACTGCTCGGGGTCAACGCGTAGGTCGGTTGTGCTGTCGGCCATGTAACTACTCCGCTGGAATCCGTCACTCGTGAGTGAGGCTCTGCATTTGTGCTTACATTGTTTGTAGCGTGTGGAGCGCGGCTTCGGCGACGCGGACGGCATCTCGGCAGAGATCGTCTTGTGGGATGGGTGGATTCTTTCCGGAATCCCTGAATTGTACGTCAAGAAATTGTCCGTCGGCGACGTCGACATCAACGGAGCAATAGTCGGGCTGGCTCGGCTTTGCGACGATTGCGGGGAAGTCAGCGACTGATATGACTGCAACTTCGTCACTGAGTAATCCTGGAGCGAGTAATTGATCAAGGCCGGTGTTCGTGACCAGTCCGACATCGGCGCCCACGTCGCGTGGCTCGAACCCGGAAACCGTGCAGGTCGGTCCGGCGAAGTACGGAGCATCTGTGGTTCCGGGCAATGATCTTTCGCTAAGGCCGAGGCTCACACGTTGAGCCGTCGTGAGGAGTTCACATGGATCAACGCTGTCCAGGGGTAGCTCACGTGGGCGGGGTGGAAGAGTGATCCCAGCCGATTCCTCCGTGTCGTCTCGTCTCGGATGCGCATCGCCGGCAACCGGCGCCCCCGCGCACCCGACCACCACCACGATCATCGTGGTCAGCAGCATCACAAGGCGGCGCATGCCATCGACGGTAGAGCAGCACCCCTCCTCGCCGGGCCCGTTTCGGTGAACTCGTCGTAGCCCTCCGCTCGCACAGCGTCGAGGCCACACCGACACCGCGCCGCACCGGACTCCAGACCCGTGGTGGTCGACCCCGCGCGCTACTGTCCGCGCGTGCGGAGAGATCGGCGCAGGAGGGCTGTCGTCGACCCCTCGCTCGTCGGGCCGGTGCGGATGCCCGAGTCGACGGTGGGTCCGGTGCGGGCGCTGTTGCGGCGGTTCGCCATCGCGATGGGTGCCCTTGTGCTCACCGCCTTGATCGTGTACTTCGGGGGCGACGGGTACCGGGACAACAACAACGAGGACGGCATCAGCCTCCTCGATGCGTTCTACTACTCGACGGTGTCGGTCTCGACCACCGGCTACGGCGACATCGTGCCGGTCAGCGAGACGGCGCGGCTGATGACCACACTGTTCGTCACGCCACTGCGGTTGATCTTCCTCATCACCTTCGTCGGAACCACCGTCGAGCTGCTCACCGAGCGGTCGCGGCAGGCGTTCCAGATCCAGCGCTGGAGGTCCCGCGTGCGCGACCACACGGTCATCGTCGGTTTCGGCACGAAGGGCCGGGCCGCGGTGGACACGCTGCTGGGGGAGGGGGCGGAGCCGACCAACATCGTGGTGGTCGACACCGACCGCAGTCAGTTGGACGCGGCTTCGGCCCTGGGCCTGGTCACGGTGACGGGGAACGCGACGCGGTCGAGCGTGCTGCGGATCGCGGGGGTGCAGCACGCGGCGGCGATCGTGGTGGCGACCAACCGCGACGACACCGCCGTGCTGGTCACGCTGACCGCGCGCGAGCTGGCGCCGACGATCCGGATCGTGGCGTCGGTGCGGGAGTCGGAGAACGTCCACCTGCTGCGCCAGTCGGGGGCCAACTCGGTGATCGTTTCGGCGGAGACGGCGGGTCGGCTGCTGGGTGCGGCCACCACGACGCCGTCGGTGGTGGAGGTCATCGAGGACCTGCTGACCCCGGACGCCGGGTTCGCGATCAGCGAGCGGCCCGTCGAGGAGGCCGAGGTGGGCGGCTCGCCGCGGCACCTGGCCGACATCGTGCTGGGGGTCGTGCGCGGGGAGGACCTGTACCGCGTGGACGCCTCCGCGGTCGACGCGCTGGAGCGCGGCGACCGCCTGCTCTACGTCCGCAAGGCCAGCAGCCCCGACGAGGACTGACCGCCGGGTGTGCCGGCGAGGTCAGGGTTGGCGCAGGCGTCGCCGGACGACCAGGCCCGCGGCGGCGCGCAGTGCGCCGCCGGTGTCCGGCGCGGACAGCCGCACCCGTAGGTCGGTCCGCGAGGGCACTCGCTCCCGCAGCTCCGCGGTCACCGCGACGGCCAGCGGCGCGCCGAGTCGGGCGTAGAGGCCGCCGAGGACGACGGTCGGGACGTCCACCAGGTTGACCACGCCGGCCAGGGCGACGCCCAGCGCTCGCCCGGCGACGGCGACCGCGGGGCCGGGTGAGCGCAGCAGGTCCCCGACGTCGGCGACTCCGGCCGCGGCCAGCAGCGCCGGCTGGCCGGCCAGCTGCTCGAGGCAGCCGCGGCCGCCGCAGCTGCAGACGGGACCGTCCGGGTCGACGACGAGGTGGCCCAGCTCGCCGGCGCGCCCGCCGGGTCCGCGGAACAGCTCGCCGCCCAGCACGATCCCGCCCCCGACACCGATGCCGCCGGAGACGTGCACGAAGTCGGTGGGGGCGTCGCCGAACCACAGCTCGGCCGCGGCCGCCAGGTCGGCCTCGTTGCCCACGTCGACCGGCAGGCCGAGGCGGGCGGCGAGCTCGGCGTCCACGGCGACGTCGACCCAGCGGGGCAGGTTCGGCGCGCGCTGCAGCACCCCGTCGCGGCCGACGACGCCGGGCAGTGCGACCCCGGCGCCCTCCACCGGCAACCCCGCCTCGGCGACGACGTCGGCGGCGAGGTCGGCTGCCCGGTCGAGACCGGCAGTCGGCTCGCGGGTGCGGTGGTCGGACGGCGTGCTGCGCCGTGCCCGCACCGTGCCGGCGAGGTCGACGACGCAGGCCGCGACCTCGTCGACGCCGATCTCGATGCCCAGCCCGGCCGGCCCCGCGCGGTTGAGCTGCAGCGGGCTGGCCGGGCGGCCGGTGGTGCCGCGGGCGGCGGCCAGTTCGGTGACCAGCTCGCCGGCGATCAGTTCCTCGACCAGGGAGGACACCGTGCCGCGGGTGAGGCCGGTGCGCTGGGCGACGCCGGCCCGGGACACGGGCTCGCCCTCGGCGATCTCGCGCAGCACGAGGGCGAGGTTCTGACGCCGCACGGTCTGCTGGGTCGACCCGACGCCGCGCCGCAGCGGCTCACCCGTCGTCACCGCCGTGCCCCCGGTTCAGGAAAGCCACGATGCTGCCCGCAGAGGGCAGCATCGTGGCTTTCCTGAACTCCGCGGCCGGGACCGCGGGTGGGGGCGGAGGATCATGCGAGGCGGACGGCGGTCATGTCGCGCACCTGGGCGTAGCGCTCGCGGACGGCCGGCTGCGGCTCGGCCTCGAACGTCTCGGTGTCGGCCGCCGACCAGGTGGGGGCGGACGGGCCCCCGGTCAGCACCCAGGCCGCCTGCCGGGCCGCGCCGTCGGCCACGTACTCGCCGGGCGTGGGGCGCAGGACCGGCAGGCCGAGCAGCGCGGGTGCGATCTGCGCGACGGCGTCGGAGCGGGCGCCGCCGCCGACCAGGAACGCCCGCTGGGCCGGCACGCCGGCGGCGGTCAGGCCGTCGATGGCGTCGCCGAACCCGCACAGCAGGCCCTCCACCGCGGCCCTGGCCAGGTGGGCCGGGGTCGAGGTGGCGAGGGTCAGGCCGTGCACGGCCCCGGTGGCGTCGGGTCGGTTGGGGGTGCGCTCGCCCTCCAGGTACGGCACGAGCACCAGTCCCTCGGACCCGGCCGGCGCGCTCAGCGCGAGCTTCGCCAGCTGGGCGTGGTCGACGCCCAGCAGCGCGCACACCGCGTCGAGCACCCGGGCGGCGTTGAGCGTCACGACCAGCGGCAGGTACTCGCCCGTCGCCGAGGCGAAGCAGGCGATGGTGCCGGTCGGGTCGGCGGTGGGCGTCGGGCTGACGGCCGAGACCACCCCGGAGGTGCCCACCGAGACCACCAGGTCGCCGGGGCCGGCGCCCAGGCCGAGCGCGGCGCCCGCGTTGTCGCCGGTGCCGGGGCCGAGCCGGACGCCGCCGGGGGTGGTGCCGGCGTCCTCGGACGGGCCGAGCACCCGCGGCAGCACGACGTCGTCGCGGCCCAGCGCCCTGGCCAGCAGGTCGCGCCGGTACTCCCCGGAGGTGGCGAAGTAGCCGGTGCCGCTGGCGTCGCCGGCGTCGGTCACCAGGTCGTCCAACGACCCGGTGCCGCGCAGCTTCCACGTCAGCCAGTCGTGCGGCAGGCACACCGCCGCGGTCGCGGCGGCGTGCTCGGGCTCGTGCTGCGCCAGCCAGCGCAGCTTGGTGGCGGTGATGGAGGCGACCGGGACGGTGCCGGTCGCGTCCGCCCACACCTGCGCACCGAGCTCGTCCACCAGGTCCGCGGCGGCCCGCGCGGAGCGGGTGTCGTTCCACAGCAGCGCCGGGCGCACCACCTCGCCGTCGGCGTCGAGGCAGACCATGCCGTGCTGCTGGCCGGCGACGGCGATGGCGCCGACGCCGTCCAGCCCGCCGGCCTGCTCCAGCGCCGCCTGCAGCGCGTCCCACCAGGCGTCCGGGTGGACCTCGGTGCCGGGGGGATGCGGCGCCCGCCCCTGGCGGACGAGCGCGCCGGTCTCCGCGTCGCGGATCACGACCGTGCACGACTGGGTGGACGAGTCCACCCCGGCCACCAGCGTCATCCCCGGGCGCCCATGACGTGCTCGAGGGCCAGCTGGTTGAGCCGGACGAAGCCGTAGCCGCGCTCGCCGGCCTTCTGGGCGTCGTAGTCCTCGAAGGCCGACCGGTCCGCCACCAGGTCGGCGACCGTCTCGCCCGGGTTGAGCGTGGGCTTGGCCAGGTCGGAGACGCCGGAGGCGGCCATCGCCTCGATGACCTCGGGGTCGGCGCGGAACGCCGCAGCCCGCTCCTTGAGCAGCAGGTAGGTGCTCATGTTGGCGGCCGCCGACGCCCACACGCCGTCGACGTCCTCGGTGCGCAGCGGCTTGTAGTCGAAGTGGCGGGGACCGTCGTAGCCGGGCCCGCCGCCGGGGGCGCCGTTCTCGATCAGGTCGACCGTGGAGAACGCGTTGAGCAGGTCGCCGTGGCCGAACACCAGGTCCTGGTCGTACTTGATGCCGCGCTGGCCGTTGAGGTCGATGTGGAACAGCTTGCCCGCCCACAGGGCCTGGGCGATGCCGGAGGTGTAGTTCAGCCCGGCCATCTGCTCGTGGCCGACCTCGGGGTTGATGCCGACGATGTCGCCGTGCTCCAGTTCGGCGATGAACGCCAGCGCGTGGCCGAGGGTGGGCAGCAGGATGTCGCCGCGGGGCTCGTTCGGCTTGGGCTCGATGGCGAACCGGATGCCGTAGTCCTGCTCCTTGACGTAGGCGGCGAGCAGGTCGATGCCTTCGCGGTAGCGGTCGAGGGCGGCCTGGATGTCCTTGCCGGAGTCGACCTCGGCGCCCTCGCGCCCGCCCCAGAACACGTAGGTCTTGGCACCGAGCTCGGCGGCCAGGTCGAGGTTGCGCAGCACCTTGCGCAGCGCGAAGCGCCGCACGCCGCGGTCGTTGCTGGTGAACGCGCCGTCCTTGAAGACGGGGTGGGTGAACAGGTTGGTCGTCATCATCGGGACGACCAGCCCGGTCTCGTCGAGGGCCTTCTTGAACCGGGCGATGATCCGGTCGCGCTCGTCGTTCGCGGTGCCGAAGGGGATGAGGTCGTCGTCGTGGAAGGTGACGCCCCACGCGCCCAGCTCGGAGAGCCGGTGCACGGTCTCCACCGGGTCGAGGTCGGGGCGGGTGGCGTCGCCGAACGGGTCGCGGGCCGGCCAGCCGACCGTCCACAGGCCGAAGCTGAACCGGTCCTCGCGGGTGGGCTGCGGCATGATCGACTCCTTTGTTCGATGACCGTACAAACTCTGTGACGGTAGCCTCCCGCGGGTGCGTCTGGCTACGTGGAACGTGAACTCGGCCCTTTCGAGGCTGCCCCGGCTGCTGCCGTGGCTCGACGAGCGCAGCCCCGACGTCGTCTGCCTGCAGGAGACCAAACTCTCCGACGAGGCGTTCGCCGAGTCGTTCGACGCGCCGCTGGCCGAGCGCGGCTACCAGGTGGCGCACGTCGGGGAAGGCCGGTGGAACGGGGTCGCGCTGCTGTCGCGCGTGGGCCTGGACGACGTCGAGCGCGGGCTGCCAGGCGCGCCCAGCTTCAACGGTGTCGTCGAGGCGCGCGCCGTCACCGCCACGTGCGGCGGCCTGCGGGTGACGTCGGTGTACGTGCCCAACGGCCGGGCGCCGGCCGACCCGCACTACGCCTACAAGCTGGAGTGGCTGGCCGCGCTGCGCGAGTCGGTGACCAAGCCGGGCACGGCCGTCGTCGCCGGGGACATGAACATCGCCCCCACCGACGCCGACGTGTGGGACCCGGCCCTGTTCACCGAGTCCACCCACGTCACGCCGCCCGAGCGCGCGGCGCTGGCCGAGCTGCTCGGCGTCGGCCTGCACGACGTGTTCCGCGACCGCTGGCCCGACCCGCACCTCTACACCTACTGGGACTACCAGAAGGGCCGGTTCCACCAGGACAAGGGCATGCGCATCGACCTGGTGCTGGCCGGCGACGACCCGGCGGGGCGGGTGGCCGCGGTGTGGGTCGACCGCAAGGCGCGCAAGGGCAAGGGCCCCAGCGACCACGCGCCGGTGGTCCTCGACCTGGACACGGCGCCGGACGGCGACATCGGCCCGATCGTGCCGCCGGCCTCCAACCCGGTCCGGTAGGGACCGCCCGCGGGAATCGCGGTTCCCGCGGGCGGGCTCGGGTACTGCCGACGGGATGACCGCCATGGTGCGCGCGGGGGTGCCCGGATGATCCGCACGACGCACGTCGGCAGCCTGCCCCGCTCCGACGACGTCCTGGAAGCGCTCGGCAAGCGCGAGGCGGGTGGTCCCGAGCCGGATCCGGAGCTGATCCGCCGCGCCGTCGCCGACTGCGTCGACAAGCAGGTCGAGCTGGGTCTCGACATCCTCAACGACGGCGAGACCGGCAAGGCCAGCTACGTGACCTACGTCCGCGACCGGTTGACCGGCTTCACCCCCGGGCGGCCCCCGCCGGGGCCGCACGACAACGCGCTCGACGACTTCCCCGAGTTCGCCGTCCGGGCCTGGTCGCCGGACCGGGTGGCCGCGGTGTGCAGCGGCGAGGTCCGCTACCGCGACACCGGCCCCGTCGAGGCCGACATCGCGGCCCTGCGCGACGCGCTCGCCGCCCACCCGGGGCGCGAGGGCTTCCTGACCGCCGCCTCGCCCGGCGTCGTCGACCTCTTCCACGCCACCACCCACTACGCCGACCGCGAGTCCTACCTGCTGGACGCCGCCGAGGCGATGAAGGTCGAGTACGACGCGATCCACGCCGCGGGCCTGCTGCTCCAGCTCGACTGCCCCGACCTCGCCGTCCAGCGGACGTTCTTCCCGCCCGACGAGGACGGCCTGGCCGCGTTCCGCCGGCTCGCGGCGCAGAACGTGGCGGTGCTCAACCACGCCCTGCGCGACATCCCGCCCGAGCGGGTCCGGCTGCACCTGTGCTGGGGCAACTCCGAGGCCCCGCACACCCGCGACGTCGCGCTGCGCGACGTGCTCGACATCGTGCTCGGCGCCCGGGCGGGGACGCTGTCGTTCGAGGGCGCGAACCCCCGCCACGGCCACGAGTGGGCCGTGTTCACCGAGGTCGAGCTGCCCGAGGACCGGTGCATCCAGCCCGGCGTGGTGGACACCAGCACGCACTTCGTCGAGCATCCCGAGCTGGTCGCCGAGCGCATCGAGCGCTACGCCAGGGCGGTGGGTCCCGAGCGGGTCGTCGCCGGCACCGACTGCGGGATGGCCACCTTCGCCGCCGGCGGGTCGACCCTGGACGGTCGCGTGGCCTGGGCGAAGCTCGCGTCGCTGGTCGAGGGGGCGCGGCTGGCGTCCGCGCGCCTCGCCCGGTGACCGGCCCCCCGATCGGGTGACATGGGCGACATCCCGACTGGGTGATCGCTGAGCGGGCACCCCAGGTGCACGTTCCCCGATCGCCCTGGAGTCGTGATGCGCCGCCGTGTCCTGCCCGCCGTGCTGACTGTCGTGGCGCTCGTGCTGATCGGCATGGCGTCCTACCTGGCCGCGAACGCGGTGCTGCTGCCCGACCCGGTGGTCGTGCAGACGGCCGCGCTGCCGGCGGAGGCGGCCGTCGAGCCCGTCGCCGCCGCGCCGGAGGTCGACGCCGCCCTCCCCGGCTCGTTCGGGGTCGCCTTCGTGGTGTTCGGCTCGGTCCTGGTGCTGGCCGTGGCGACGTGGGCCGCCCGCGGCCTGCGGCCCGCCGGCGTGCGCACCTGACGCATCCCGGGCGCGGGCGCCGGCTCCGGCGTGGCAACCTGGCCCCGTGAGCACGAGTACCGCCGCCCCCACCGGCCCCGACGCCACCTCGGCGGACGCCACCGCCGTCCGGGAGTCCGCGCTGCGCGCCGCGGCCGCGGCCCCCGCCGTCCGGGCGGCGGGTGGTGCGGCGATCGACGCCGCCCTGCGCGGCGCGGCCGCCCTGTTGCGCGAGCGCGCGTCGGAGCTGCTGGAGGTCAACGCCGCCGACGTCACCGCGGCCGAGGCCGGCGGGATGGCGCAGGGCCTGCTCGACCGGCTCCGGCTCACCCCCGAGCGCCTCGCCGACATCGCCCACCAGCTGGAGGTCCTGGCCGACACGCCGGAACCGCAGACCCAGCGCTTCGTGCGCTCCCTGCCCAGCGGTGAGCGGGTGTTCGAGCGGCGGGTGCCGGTCGGGGTGATCGGCGCGGTGTTCGAGGCCCGGCCGAACGTGACAGTGGACGTCGCCTCGCAGGTGCTCAAGGCGCGCAGCGCAGCCGTGCTACGCACCGGGTCGGCTGCGCTCGGGTCGGCCCGCGCGCTGGTGGAGCGGGTGCTCGGGCCGGCCCTGGAGGCCGCCGGCGTCCCGGCGGCCGCCGTGCAGCTCGTGCCGACCCCGGGTCACGCCGGCGCCGAGGCCCTCGTCGGGCTGCCCGCCCTGGTCCCGCTCGTGGTCGTGCGGGGCAGCGGGGAGGTCACCCGCAAGCTGTCGGCGCTCGGTGCCGCCGCCGGCACCCGCGTGCTCGCCCACGCCGACGGCGGCGGCGTGCTCTACCTCGACTCCAGCGCCGAGCCCGCGCTGGTCGAGCGGCTGGTCGACGAGGGGACCGATCGCCTCGGCGTCTGCAACCGGCTCAACCTGCTGCTGATCGACCGCCCCGCCTACGACCGGCTCTGGCCGGTGGCCGAGCGGGCGCTGCGGGCCCGGTCGATCACGCCGAGCCTGCCCCCGCACGGGCACGCCCTCGGCCACGAGTGGGCGCTCGACTCCGGCTCGGAGGCGCACGTCACGGTCGCGGCCGTGGACGGGCCGATCGACGCGGCGCACACAGCGGCGCGGGAGACGTCCGGCCTGGCCGCCACCGTGTGCGCGGCCGACGAGGGCGCGGCCACGGCGTTCATCGACGCCTACACCGGCACGGGGGTGTTCTGGAACGCCACCACCCGGCTGCTGGACGGCTACAAGCTGCTCGGCCTGCCCGAGACCGGCATCAACGTCGACCACACGCCGGGCCCGCGCGGCCCGGTCACCTACCCCGACCTCTCGCTGCGCCAGTTCGTGGTGCTGCCGGCCGAGCGGGGATAGCGGCGCGACGCGGGCGCGGCGCCGACTCCCTAGCCCCGAACGGCCGAACGGCGGCGTGGTGACCCGCAACCGGAGCCGGGGGGATACCCGATACCGCGCTGGACCGGGCGGGGGAATCATGAGCGCATGGTGACCGCCGCCGACCGCCCCGCGACCTGGGACCTGTTCCGCAGCTCGGGCGAACCCCGACCGACCACGTCCCTGCGCGCCGACGCCGTCACCACCGCGCTCGGCGTCTGGTTCACCCTCGGGCTGTTCGTCGACGCCTACGCGCACGCCAACCTGCCCGGTCTGGAGACCTTCTTCACACCGTGGCACGCGGTGTTCTACAGCGGCTTCGCGGCCGTCGCGCTGTGGATCCTGTGGCTGGTGTGGGGGCACGTCCGCGAGGGTCGGCGCGGGCTGTCGGCCGTCCCGCTGGGTTACGGGGCCAGCGCCATCGCGCTGCCGGTGTTCGCGGTGTCCGGCGGGATCGACCTCGTCTGGCACGAGGTGATCGGCATCGAGACCACCACCGACATCTTCTTCAGCCCGAGCCACCTGGGCCTGGTCGTGTCGATGATCGTCATCCTGACCAGCCCGCTGCGCGCGGCGTGGGCCCGCCACGCGACCGGGTCGCGCCCGCCGCTGGCCGCCGTGCTGCCCGCCGTGCTCACCCTCTCCTTCGCCGCCAGCCTGGTGCTGCTGTTCCTCACCTACGGCAACGCGCTGACGTTCGGCTCGAGCGCGATCGTCGAGATCCTCTCCGACACCGACCGGGCATCGCGGCTCGCGGCCAGCATCGTGATCACCACCGTGGTGCTGGTCGCGCCGCTGCTGCTGGTGGCCCGGCGCTGGTCGCTGCCGCGCGGCACCGCCACCATCGTGCTCGCGGTCTGCGCGGTGATCTCCGCGGTGCTCACCGGCTTCGAGGCCAACGAGATCGCCGCGGCGGCCGTGGCCGCCGGCGTGCTGATCGACGTGCTGGCCGTGGTGCTGCGCCCGAGCGGCGAGCGCCGCGCCGCGTTCTGGCTGTTCGGCTTCCTCGCCCCGGTGCTGGTCTGGGCGGTCTACCTGCTGGTCGCCTCGGTCACCGTCGGACAGCTGCCGCTGGTCACCGAGTTCTGGACCGGTATGCCGCTGGTCGCGGGGCTGGTCGGGTGGGCGCTCGCGGCACTGCTGCTGCCGAACGCCCAGGCGCCGGTCCGCGCCGCCGCGCCCAGCGAGCCGAAGGGCAGGGCCGCCGTCTAGATTCGGCGGGTGTCTGTCGAACCCCCTGCCCGGGAGATCCACCGGGTGACCCTGGCCAACGGACTCCGCGTCCTGGTCGTGCCCGACCCGTCGACGCCGGTCGTCGGCGTCGCGGTGCACGTCGACGTGGGGTTCCGGTCCGAACCGCAGGGACGCACGGGCTTCGCGCACCTGTTCGAGCACCTGATGTTCCAGGGCAGCGAGAGCCTGGAGAAGCTGGCCCACTTCCGGCTGGTGCAGAGCTCGGGCGGGATGTTCAACGGTTCCACCCACCAGGACTACACCGACTACTTCCAGGTGCTCCCCGGTGCCGCGCTGGAGCGCGCGCTCTTCCTGGAGGCCGACCGGCTGCGCGCCCCCCGGCTGACCGAGGAGAACCTGCGCAACCAGGTGGACGTGGTCAAGGAGGAGATCCGGCTCAACGTGCTGAACCGGCCCTACGGCGGGTTCCCGTGGATCCTGCTGCCGCCGGTCCTCTACGACACCTTCCCGAACGCGCACAACGGCTACGGCGACTTCACCGAGCTGGAGCAAGCCACCGTCGACGACGCCGCCGCCTTCTTCGACACGTACTACGCCCCGGGCAACGCGCAGCTCACGGTGGCGGGCTCGGTCGACGTGGACGCTGCGCTGGCCCTGATCGAGAAGCACTTCGGCGACATCCCCGCGCGCCCGACGCCGCGACGGCCCTCGTTCGCCGAGCCGGTCCCCGGGTCCGAGCGCCGCCGGTCCGTGCCGGACGCGCAGGCGCCGCTGCCCGCGCTGGCCCTGGGCTACCGGCTGCCCGACCCGGGCGCCGACCTCGATGGCTACCTCGGCCACGCGCTGCTGGGCTCCGTGCTCGGTGACGGCGAGGCGGCCCGGCTGCAGCGCCGCCTGGTGCACGCCGACAGCCTCGTCACCGACGTCTCCGCGGGGGCGGGGCTGCTCGGCCCGCTGGACGCGCGCGACCCGGATACCTTCACGATCACCGCCATGCACCCGGTCGGCGTCGACCCCGACCGCGTGCTCGCCGCCGTCGACGAGGAACTCGACCAGCTGGCCTCTGCCGGGCCGACGGTCGAGGAGCTCAGCCGGCAGGTGGCCCGCTGGTCGGCGGCGCTGCACCAGGAGAACGACCGGGTCATGAACCGGATGCTCGGCCTGGGCGCGCGCGAGCTGCTCTACGGCCGGGCCGAGATCAGCGACGAGCTGCCGGCCCGGTTGGCCGCGATCACCCCGGACCAGGTGCGGGACGCGGCCGCGGCGCTGCGCGGCGCGGGGCGCGGGGTGCTGCTGATCGAGCCGTCCGCCCAGCAGTGGGACCCGGCCGAACCGACGACCGAGACCGCCGCCCCGGAGATCGTCGATCCGGTGGGCGCGGCAGCGGGGGAGCAGGCATGACCGTCACGACCCACCGCAGCGCCGAGGAGATCGGGCGCACGCCGCTCGGTCCGCGCCCGCTGCCCGACCTCGGCGAGACCCGCTCGGTGCCGCTGCCCGACGTCGTCGAGCGCGTGCTCGGCTCCGGCCTGCGGGTGCTGGCCGCGCACCGGCCCGGCGTGCCGATGGTCGAACTGCGGCTGCGCGTGCCGTTCGCCGACCCGGGCACCGGGGTCGCGGGCGCGCCCGGCCACCCCGCGGTGGCCGAGCTGCTGTCGTCCACGCTGCTCACCGGCACGACCACGCGCGATCGCGTGACGATCGACGACGAGCTGGCCGCCGTCGGCGCCGACCTCAGCGTCTCGGTCGACCCGGAGCGGCTGGTCGCCATCGGCTCGGGCCTGGCCGAGGGTCTGCCCGGGATGCTGGCCGTGCTCGGCGACGTGCTCGTCGGCGCCACCCACCCCGACGCCGAGGTCGCCCGCGAACGCGAGCGGCTGGTCGACCGGATCACCGTGTTCCGCTCGCAGCCCCGCTCGATCGCCCGCGAGGCGCTGCAGCGCAGGCGCTTCGGCGACCACCCGATCACCCGCGAGGTGCCGCTGGCCGAGGACATCGCCGCGGTCACCGCCGAGCAGGTCCGGGCGCTGCAGGCCGCCGCAATGGTGCCCCGCGGGGCGATCCTCACCCTGGTCGGCGCGATCGACCCGGAGACCGCCATCGCGCAGGTCGAGGACGCGCTGGGCGGCTGGGCCTCCGCGTCCGCGGCCCACGAGCTGGCCCCGCCGCCGGCGCTGGTGCCCGCCGACCTGCTGCTCGTGCACCGGCCCGGCTCGGTGCAGTCGCAGCTGCGGCTCACCGCCCCCGCGCTGCGCCGCCAGGACCCCCGCTACGCCGCGCTGCAGCTGGCCAACCTGGTCTTCGGCGGCTACTTCTCGTCGCGCTGGATGGAGAACATCCGCGAGGACAAGGGCTACACCTACGGCGCGCACTCCGGGTCGGAGTTCGTGCCCGGCGGGGCGGTGCTCGGAGTGGAGACCGACGTCGCCAGCGACGTCACCGCCGCCGCGCTCCTGGAGACCCGCTACGAGCTCGGCCGGATGACCGCGGTCCCGCCCACCGCCGCCGAGGTCGAGGCGGCCCGGGCCTACGCCATCGGGTCGCTGCTGATCTCGCTGGACACCCAGGGCGCGCTGGCCTCCACGCTGTCCGGGCTGGCCGCCGAGGGCATCGGCGTGGAGTGGCTGCGCGGCGCCCCGGCCAGGCTGCAGGCGGTCACCGTCGAGCAGGTCGCCGGGGCGGCCCTGGAGTTCTTCGCGCCGACCCGGTTCACCGGTGTCGTCGTGGGCGACGTCGACGCCATCGGGCCGGGGGTGCGCGCGCTCGGCGGGGTGACCGGGCCGTGACCGAGCTCGGCGAGGCGCCGCTCGCGCAGCCGCCGGCGTCCGGGTTCGTCCTGCTCGACTCGCCCGTGCTGTCCCGCTCGGCGGTGCGGCGCGACGAGCCGCTGCGCACCGACGCGGCCCGCCAGGCGAGCGGCTGGTCGTCGGCGCGGCTCGTCGTCGTCGACGAGCGGGGGCGCACCCCGGTGGAGTGGGTCGGCGAGACCGCGACCCTGACCACCCGACCGACCGACGGCGACCGCCCCCCGGCCGATGCGGTGCTGCTCGGCGAGGCCGACGGCGTCGCCTACTGGGCGGTGAGTGGCGCGCCCGACTCCGCCGCGGGCGACGACCCGGCGCGCTGGCAGGACCTGCGCATGGTCGGCGCGGCGCTCGACCCGCTCGGCGCCGGTCTGCTGACCACCGCCGTGGCCGTGCTCACCTGGCACGGGCAGTCGCGGTTCTGCGCGCGCGACGGCTCGCCGACGCGGCCCGGCAACGCGGGCTGGCACCGCACCTGCGAGGCCGCGGGCCACGAGGAGTACCCGCGCACCGACCCCGCCGTCATCTGCCTGGTGCACGACGGCGCCGACCGCGTCCTGCTGGCCCGCGGGCCGGTGTGGCCGGCCGGGCGGTTCTCCGTGCTCGCCGGGTTCGTCGAGGCCGGGGAGTCGCTGGAGGCGTGCGTGCAGCGCGAGATCCTCGAGGAGGTCGGGATCACCGTCCGCGACGTGCGCTACCTGGGCAGCCAGGCCTGGCCGTTCCCGCGGTCGCTGATGGTCGGGTTCCACGCGCTGGCCGACCCGGACGAGCCGCTGGTGCCCGCCGACGGCGAGATCGCCGAGGCGCGCTGGGTCACGCGCGCGGAGCTGCGGACCGCCCTGGAGATCGGCGACTGGGCCGGGCGCCCCGGTGAGGAGCGGCCCCTGCTGCTGCCCGGGCGGGTCAGCATCGCCCGCAGCATGCTCGACTCCTGGGCCGCGCTCGGCTGAGCGCGCACACCCCGTGGTCGCGGTGCACAGGTCCTGACGTGTGCGCCGCGACCATCCGGTGTGCCGGGGTCGGATCAGGCGGCGTCGAGGCGCGCCCTGACCTCGGCCAGCGACGGGTTGGTGGCGGTCGAGTCGTCCGGGAAGCGGATCACCGGGACCGTCTGGTTGCCGCCGTTCACGCCCTCGACGAACTTGGCGGCCTCGGCGTCGCGCTCGATGTCGACCTCCTGGTAGGAGATCCCGGCCTGCTCCATCTGGACCTTCAGCCGGCGGCAGTAGCCGCACCAGGTCGTCGAGTACATCGTCACTTGGGGGGTGGGCGAAGACATGCCACCTTCAACCCCGTCGCGGCCCCGGCTCTTCCCGGGCGGTGTCAGGATGGCCCCCGTGCGCCCCGACACCGAGCCCGCTGGAATCGACGCTGCGTCCGGCCTCGACGAGGAGCAGCTGGCCGCCGTCACCGCTCCCCGCGGACCGCTGTGCGTGCTGGCCGGGGCCGGCACGGGCAAGACCCGCACCATCACCCGCCGGATCGCCCGGCTGGTCGCCACCGGGCACGTCGCGCCGGGGCAGGTGCTCGCGGTCACGTTCACCGCGCGGGCGGCGGGCGAGATGCGCACCCGGCTGCGGCTGCTGGGGGTCAGCGGCGTGCAGGCCCGCACGTTCCACGCCGCGGCGCTGCGCCAGCTGCGGTACTTCTGGCCGCGGGTCGTCGGCGGCGAGCGCTGGCAGCTGCTGGAGGGCAAGCTGCGGATCGTCGGGCAGGCGGCGGCCAGGGTGAGCGCCGGCACCGACGCGGCGTCGCTGCGCGACTTCGCCGGCGAGATCGAGTGGGCCAAGTCGAGCCTGGTGACCCCGGAGCGCTACCCCGCCGAGGTCGCCGCCCGCCACCGCGACACCCCCGGCCCGGCCGAGCAGGTCGCGGCCGTCTACGCCGGCTACGAGGCCCTCAAGAACGGCGCCGAGCTGCTCGACTTCGACGACCTCCTGCTGCACACGGCGGCGGCGCTGGAGGAGCACGGCGGGGTCGCCGAGGAGTTCCGCGACCGCTACCGCTGCTTCGTCGTCGACGAGTACCAGGACGTGACGCCCCTGCAGCAGCGGCTGCTGGACGCCTGGCTCGGCGAGCGCGACGACCTCACCGTCGTCGGCGACGCCAACCAGACGATCTACACATTTGCCGGCGCCACCCCCCGCCACCTGCTGGAGTTCGGCCGCCGGTTCCCGGAGGCGACGATCGTGCGGCTGCAGCGCGACTACCGCTCCACCCCGCAGGTCGTCGCCGCGGCCAACAAGCTGATCAACGCGGCCCGCCGGCGCCCGGCCGGCAGCAGGCTCACGCTGATCGGGCAGCAGCCCCCCGGCCCGGAGCCCGACTTCGCCGAGTACGACGACGAGCCGGCCGAGGCGCTCGCCGTGGCCCGGCAGATCCGGCGCATCGTCGCCGACGGCACGCCGCCCGCCGAGATCGCCGTGCTGTTCCGGATCAACGCCCAGTCCGAGGCCTACGAGCAGGCACTCACCGAGGCGGGCGTGCCGTACCAGGTGCGCGGCGGCGAGCGGTTCTTCTCCCGGCCGGAGGTCCGTCGGGCGATGTCGCTCATCCGCACCGCAGGCGAGGTCGACGCCCCGCTCGTCGAGGCGGTGCGCGCGATCCTGGCCCCGGTCGGGCTCACCCCGGAACCGCCGGGCGGCGCGGCCCAGCGCGCCCAGTGGGAGTCGCTGCTCGCTCTGGTCGAGCTGGCCGAGGAGCTGCTGGTGGTGGAACCGGAGGCCGACCTGCGCCGGTTCGCCGCCGAGCTGGGGACCCGGGCCGACTCCGCGCACCCGCCCGCCGTGCAGGGCGTCACGCTGGCCTCGCTGCACGCCGCGAAGGGCCTGGAGTGGGACGTGGTGTTCCTGGTCGGCCTGGTCGACGGCACCCTGCCCATCCAGCACGCCGACGGCGACGAGGCCGCCGTCGAGGAGGAGCGCCGGCTGCTCTACGTCGGCATCACCCGCGCCCGCCGCAGGCTGTCGCTGTCCTGGTCGCTGGCCCGCCAGCCCGGCAGCCCGCGGCGTCGCCGGCGCAGCCGGTTCCTGCACGGGCTGATCCCCGAGCACCACCCGGCGTCCAGGGTGGCCGCCGAGCCAGCCCGTGGCGGGCCGAAGCCGCGCTGCCGGGTCTGCGGCTCGCCGCTGTTCGGGGCCGACGCCACCAAGCTGCGCCGGTGCTCGGGCTGCCCGTCCGATGTGGACGTCGAGCTGCTCGACCGGCTGCGCGGGTGGCGCAGCGAACAGGCCCGCGAGCAGAACGTCCCGGCCTTCGTGATCTTCACGGACGCGACGCTGACGGCGATCGCCGAGCAGCGCCCCTCCGACCCGGGCTCGCTCGTCGGGATCCCCGGCATCGGGGCCCGCAAGCTGAACCGGTACGGCGACGCCGTGCTCGCCCTGATCGCCGACGGGTAGTTGACTGGAGAAACTTCCGCTAAATCAGTTGTGCGGTCGCCGACACAGTCCCTAACGTAGCTGTCGACGGACCGGCGACCGCCCGTCTCTTGTCACGACCAGACCCGGAAGGGGTGCCTCGGATGAAGCTCACGTACCAGACCCAGCCGCACGGCACCCGTCTGTCCTTCGCCGGGGTCCTCGGTGTCGCCGGGACGTCCAAGCCGCTCGCGCAGGGCGTGCGCGCGTGGCGGCTGCGTCCGATGGGGATCTCCATCCCCGGCGCGACCCAGGTGGATCACAGCTCGACCGAAAACTGCACACGTGTGTCCAGAGTGGAGCATCGCCATACCTAGGCGACAGCCACTGGCTCTCAAGACCGAGGCCGCGGACCCACATCGGGATCCGCGGCCTTTTTGTTTGTCCTGCCTGACCCCATCTCTCAGGAGGTAGAAGTGCTAGTCAGATCAGTCCCGTTGGACGGCGGGGCGATCACCGAGCCGTTCGGCGGGGACACCACCGTCGGTTTGGGAACCCTGCTCGACGCGGCACCCCGCGCCGGGCTGGACCTGCCGTGCCGGTCCGGTGACGCCGACCTCTGGTTCGCCGAGACCCCCGCCGACCTCGAGCGCGCCAAGGCGCTGTGCGGTGGCTGTCCCATCCGGGCCGAGTGCCTGGCCGGGGCCGTGCGCCGGGCGGAGCCCTGGGGAGTCTGGGGCGGCGAGATCTTCGAGCGCGGGACCGTGATCCCGCGCAAGCGGCCGCGGGGACGGCCGAGCAAGGCGGACCTGGCCCGCGACCGGGCCTTCGCCGCGGCCCAGTCCGCCTGACCGAACCAGCGCCCCACCGCGGGCCGACGACAGGAGAGACCGACGTGACCAACCCGCAGAGCTACCTCGCCGCACCCCGACCCATCGTTCGCGACCGAGAGGGAACCGCGATGTTGCTCCACGAAGCACTGGCACGATCTCGACAGCAAGACGCGATGGAGGCGGCCCGGCGCTACGCCGTGGCCCGCCCCCTGGCCGCGGGCCGCACGTGGTCCCGGCTCGCCCGCTTCGCCGCTCGGCGCGCCGCCTCCGCGCGTGCTGCTGCCGGCGTGGCGCCGCTCGAGTAGGCCGCGACGGGCCACGGCCCGACGCCTTCGAGCGGGTACCGCGGCGCTGACCGAGCGCCGCCCCCGACGGCTGCCCCGGAAGACTCGCTACCGGCCGGGGCAGCCGTCGGCGACCCGGCGTGCCGTCCGGACCGACGCGGTCCGGGCGGCACGCGGCGTTCCCGGGGTGTCGGGTCCGATCGCGCCCGCGCCCGGGTCAGCCGCGCTGCCCGGCCGACTCGCCCTCCTCGTCGAAGATCCACGGCTGCCAGCGCCGGACGATCCCGCGCAGCGGCACGTCGGCGTCGAGCTGGCAGAGCACCCCGAGGGTGCCCATCGTCACGCGGTGGATCAGCAGGTGCTGCGGGGGCAGGTTGAGCTCGCGGCTGATCTGGAAGTGCGGGCCGCGCAGGTCGCCAAGGCGCTCGGCCTGCTTCTGCAGCCAGGCCCGGTCGAAGCGGAACGTCTCGGTGCGCAGCGGCTCGGTGAACGGCGCCAGGTACGCCATCACCTCGTCGGCCCGCACGTCCGAGCCGGGCCGCACGAAGTGCTCCCGGCGCAGCAGCTCCAGCAGGTCGGCCTCGCGGTCCTCCAGGGCCATGCGCACCATCATCGACAGCGGTCGGGGGAGCCCGTCCGGGAGCCGGGCCACGGCGCCGTAGTCGAGGACGAGCAGCCGCCCGTCGTCCATGACCTGGAAGTTGCCCGGGTGCGGGTCGGCGTGCAGCAGGCCGACCCGGGCCGGGCTGGAGTAGAGGAACTCGGCGAGCAGGGCGGCCGCGGCCTCGCGCTCGGGCTGCGTGCCCGAGCGGATCACGTCGGACAGCTTCCGCCCGCCGACCCACTCGCTGATCATCGCCTTGGGCGCGGAGGCGAATACCCTCGGCACCTTGACCCGCTCGTCGCCGTCGAACGCCTCGGCGAAGACGCGCTGGTTGGCGGCCTCGTCGCGGTAGTCGAGCTCCTCCTCCATGCGGTCGCGCAGCTCGGCGACCAGCGGCTTGAGCTCCAGGCCCGGGGCGAGCGGCTGCATGAGCCGGGTCATGCGGGAGAGCTGGCGCAGGTCGGAGCGCAGGGCCTCCTCGGCCCCCGGGTACTGCACCTTGACCGCCACCACCCGGCCGTCGTGCCAGACGCCGCGGTGCACCTGGCCGATGCTGGCCGCCGCGGCCGGCGTCTCGTCGAAGTCGGCGAAGCGCTCCCGCCAGCCGCGCCCGAACTGCTCGGCCAGCATCCGGTGCACCTCGGCGGTGGGCATCGGGGGCGCGGCCGTCTGCAGCTTGACCAGCGACTCGCGGAACGGGGCCGCGTACTCGTCGGGGATGGCCGCCTCGAACACGCTCAGGGCCTGGCCGAACTTCATCGCCCCGCCCTTGAGCTCGCCGAGCACCGCGAACAGCTGCTCGGCGCTGCGCGCCATCATCTGGGCCGAGATCTGGTCGCCGTCGCCACCGGCCAGCCGCCGGCCCCAGCCCGCGGCGGCACGGCCGGCCATCCCGAGCGGGAGGCTGGCGAGCTTGGCCGTGCGGGCCGCGGTGCGGCGGGGGATGTCGGTCAAAGCGGCTCCTCGCGTGCGCTCGGACAAGGCGGGCCGGGCGGACACCCGACACCGTCCCCATGATTGTCCCTCTCGTGCGGGGTGCACGCATGCAACTTGGCGGTGGCCCGCCCCACGGCGGCGCCGGGCGGCCGGTCACCCCGGGGCCCCGGACAAGGCCCGCCGGCCGGCCGCCCCGCAGCCGCAGTCGGGGTGCGGGGGCCACTGCCGCCTGCGCAGCGTGCCCGCCGAGGGCTCCACCTCGAGGGTGGCGTCCAGGGTGGGCGGCGCGTCCCCGCCACCGGCCGAGCCCTCCAGCGCGACCAGCGCCTGCGCGGTGGCCAGGGCCGCGGT
>NZ_JAHDTH010000007.1 GCF_018531445.1 Pseudonocardia lacus | reverse complement strand
TGACCTCGCGCGGCAACGTGCAGCTGCGCGGCCTGGACCGCGACGACCGGCGGCTCCCCGAGCGACTGACGGCCGCCGGGCTGCTGCCCTCGGCCACCCACGAGCGCGCCCGCAACGTGCTGGCCTCCCCGCTGTCCGGGATCGCGGGCGGGCGCGCCGACGTGCGCGCCCTGGCCCCGGCGCTCGACCGGGAGCTGTGCGCGCGCCCCGCGCTCGCCGCCCTGCCCGGCCGGTTCCTGTTCGCCCTCGACGACGGCCGCGGCGACGTCGCCGCCGAGGAGCCGGACCTGTGCTGGCAGGCGGTGTCGCCGGATCGGGGCGTGCTGCGCGTGGCCGGGAGTCCGGTCTCGGACGTGGCGATGGGGCAGGCGGTGGACGCGCTGCTGGACGCCGCGGCCGAGTTCCTGGCCGGCTCCGACGGCGCATGGCGGGCCCGCGACGTGCCCGCCCTGCGCGGGGAGGCCGAACCGGTCGTGCGGTCCGCCGATCCGACCGGCGATCGGGTCGGGCGGGTCGGTGGCGCCCTGGTCTGCGCCCCGGTGCTCGGCGAGATGTCGGCCGCGCAGCTGGACGAGGTGGCCGACGCCTCCCCCACCGTGATCGTCACGCCGTGGCGCACGCTCGTGCTGCCCGACGCCGCCCCCGACGCCGACGCGCGGCTGGCTGCGGCCGGTTTCGTGGTCGACCCGGCGTCCCCGACACCGCTTGTCAGCGCGTGCGCCGGGCGTCCGGGGTGCGCCAAGGCGCTGGCCGACGTGCGCGCCGACGCCCGCGCGGGCCTGGCCGCGGGCCGGTTCACCGGGCGGGTGCACCTGTCGGGGTGCGAGCGGCGTTGCGGTTCGCCGCGCGGGGCGCACCGCGCCCTCGTCGCGACCGGCGACGGGCGGTACGCGGGATGAGCGCGCGCGAGTACGTCAGGGACGGCGCGGAGATCTACCGCCGGTCGTTCGCCACCATCCGGGCCGAGGCCGACCTGGCCGGGCTGCCGGCGGAGCTGGCGCCGGTCGCGGTGCGGATGATCCACGCCTGCGGGCAGGTCGACCTGGTGGCCGACCTCGCCTACTCGGCAGGCGTCGTCGCCGCGGCCCGCGGCGCGCTGCGGGCGGGCGCGCCGATCCTGTGCGACGCGACCATGGTGGCCTCGGGCGTCACCGCGGCCCGGCTGCCGGCCGGTAACGAGGTCGTCTGCACGCTGCGCGACCCGCGGGTGCCCGAGCTGGCCGCGCGGGCGGGCACGACCCGCAGCGCCGCGGCGCTGGAGCTGTGGGGCGAGCGGCTGGCCGGGGCGGTCGTCGCGATCGGCAACGCGCCGACGGCGCTGTTCCACCTGCTCGACATGATCGACGCCGGGGCCCCGCGCCCGGCCGCGGTGCTCGGGATCCCGGTCGGGTTCATCGGCGCCGCCGAGTCCAAGGACGAGCTGGCCGCGCGCACCGACCTGGAGTTCCTGGTGGTGCGCGGGCGCCGCGGCGGGTCGGCGATCACCGCCGCGGCGGTGAACGCGCTGGCCCGCGAGGAGGAGATCCTGCCGTGACCGAGCCCGCGAGGTCACCATCGGGCGCCGTGACCGAGCCCGGCACCCTCTACGGCGTCGGCGTCGGGCCCGGCGACCCCGAGCTGATCACGCTCAAGGCCGCCCGGCTGATCGCCTCCGCCGATGTCGTCGCCTACCACTGCGCCCGGCACGGGCGCTCGATCGCCCGCGGCATCGCCGCCGCGCACCTGCGCCCCGAGCAGGTGGAGGAGGCGCTGGTCTACCCGGTCACCACCGAGACCACCGATCACCCGGGCGGCTACCAGGGCGCCATCGACGAGTTCTACGCCGAGGCCGCCGCGCGGCTGGCCGCGCACCTGGACGCCGGGCGCGACGTGGTGCTGCTCGCCGAGGGCGACCCGCTCTTCTACGGCTCCTACATGCACATGCACAAGCGGCTCGCCCCGCGCTACCGCACCGAGGTCGTGCCCGGGGTGACCTCGGTCAGCGCGGCCTCGGCGGCGCTGCGCCAGCCGCTGGTGGAGCGCGACGAGGTGCTCACCGTGCTGCCCGGCACGCTGCCGCGCGAGGAGCTGGCCCGGCGCCTGGCCGACACCGACTCCGCGGCGGTGCTGAAGCTGGGCCGCACGTTCGAGGCCGTCCGCGGCGCGGTCGACGACGCCGGGCGCCGGGCGCTCTACGTGGAGCGGGCCACCACCGACCGGGAGCGCACCGCCGAACTGGCCGATGTCGACCCGGCCTCGGTGCCCTACTTCGCGATCGCGCTGCTGCCCGGCGCGGTGGCCTCGGCGTGCCCGGCCGAGCCCGAGCGGATCGGCCCCGGCACCGGTGAGGTGGTCGTCGTCGGCACCGGTCCGGCCGGGCGCGACTGGATGACCCCGCAGGTCGCGGCGGTCCTGGCCGCCGCGGACGACCTCGTCGGCTACGGCCCCTACCTCGACCGGGTGCCGCCCAACCCGCGCCAGACCCGCCACCCCAGCGACAACCGCGTGGAGGCCGACCGGGCCGCGCACGCGCTCGACCTGGCCGCCGCCGGGCGCCGGGTCGCGGTGGTGTCCGCGGGCGACCCCGGCGTCTTCGCGATGGCGACCGCGGTGCTGGAGGTGGCCGCGCAGGACAAGTACGCCGACGTCGCGGTGCGGGTGCTGCCGGGGGTGACGGCGTCGAGCGCGGTGGCCGCGGCGGTCGGGGCGCCGCTGGGCCACGACCACGCGGTGATCTCGCTGTCGGACCGGCTCAAGCCGTGGGAGGTCGTGGTCGACCGGCTGGTCGCCGCGGCGCGCGCCGACCTGGCCATCGCGATCTACAACCCGCGCTCCGCCGCGCGCCCGTGGCAGGTCGGCGCGGCGCGCGACGTGCTGCTGGAGCACCTCTCCCCCGAGACCCCGGTCGTCGTCGGGCGCGACGTCGGCGGGGCGGGCGAGCGCGTCACCGTCACCACGCTCGCGGACCTGGATCCCGAGCAGGTCGACATGCGCACGCTGCTGATCATCGGTTCGTCGGCCACCCGGGTCGTCACCCGCGGCGAGACGACCGCGGTGTTCACCCCGCGCCGCCACCCCGGCTGACCCACGCCAGGGCCGCGTCCACGGTGGCGACGGCGGCCACGCCGGCCGGCAGCGGCGGGCGCGCCACCATCACCACAGGTACTCCCAGCTCGCGGGCCGCCGTCAGCTTGGCGGCCGGGCCACCGCTGTCCTTGGTCACCAGCACGTCGACGGCGTGCTCGCGCAGCAGCGCGCGCTCGCCGTCGACCGTGAACGGGCCCCGGTCGAGCAGCACGCGCATCCGGGCCGGGACCGGCGGCTCGGGCGGGTCGACCGAGCGCACCAGGAACCAGCGGTCCACCGGCGCGAACACCGCCAGCTCCGTGCGGCCGGTGCTGAGGAAGATCCGCTCACCCAGGGCGGCGGCGGTCTCCGCGGCCGCGGGCAGGTCGGGGACGGGCCGCCAGTCGTCGCCGGGGACGGGCGTCCACCCCGGGCGCTGCAGCCGCAGCAGCGGCACCCCGACCCGGGCGCAGGCCGCGGCGGCGTGCACGGTCATCGTCGCGGCGAACGGGTGCGTGGCGTCCACGACGGCGCCGGTGCGGTGCTCGCGCAGCCACGCGGCCAGGCCGTCGACGCCGCCGAACCCGCCGACGCGCACCGTCCCGGGCAGGGGCAGCGGCGAGCGCACCCGCCCGGCCAGCGACACCGTCACATCGTGGTCGTCGACCAGCGCACCGGCCAGCAGCCGGCCCTCGGTCGTGCCGCCGAGGACGAGGACCCTCATCGCTTCCCCCGCCGCGCGAGCGTGCTCATCGCTTGCGCGTGTCCGAGTAGAGGTGGCTGTCCGGGAAGTGCTCGGCGGCCAGCGCCGGACCGACGACCACGACCGCGGCCATGGTGATGCCGGCCGCGCGGACCTGCTCGGGCAGCGACGACAGCGGACCGCGCAGCACCACCTGGTGCTCGCGGCTGGCGTGCGCGACCACCGCGGCCGGGCAGTCCGGGCCGTGCACCCCCGACACCGCGGCCACCAACTCCTCGATCCGGTGCACCGACAGGTGCAGCACGAGGGTGCCGCCGGAGCGGGTCAGCTCGGCCAGGCCCTCGCCGTCGGGCATGGGCGTGGCCAGCGCGGAGATCCGGGTGAGCGTGACGGTCTGGGCGACCGTGGGCACGGTCAGCTCCCGGCGCAGCACGGCGGCCGCCGCGGCGTAGGCGGGCACCCCGGGACACAGATCGTAGGGCACGCCGGCGGCGTCGAGGCGGCGCATCTGCTCGGCCAGCGCGGAGAACACCGACAGGTCGCCGGAGGCCAGCCGGGCCACGTCGAGCCCGGCCTCGTGGGCGGCGACCATCTCGTCGACGATCTCGCTGAGCTTCAGGTCGGCGGTGTCGATGCGGCGGGCCCCCGGCGGGCACAGCTCCAGCATCTCCGGGGGGACGTAGGTGCCGGCGTAGAGGCAGACCGGCGAGGCCGCGATGAGGTCGCGGGCGCGCAGCGTGAGCAGGTCGACCGCGCCCGGCCCGGCCCCGATGAAGTGAACGGTCATCCCGGCTTCTCCGCACTCCAGATCGTCACCGGCATCGCCGGTCGCCAGCCGGTGAGCCCGCCCACCGGCGCGGCCCTGGCCACCGACAACCGGGTGAGCTCGCCGCCGTGGCGGGCCCGGGCCGCCGCGAGCACCCCTTCGGACTCGACGGTGACCGCGTTGGCCACCAGCCGCCCGCCCGGGCGCAGCGCGTCCCAGCAGCGGGCCAGGACACCGTCGGTGGTGATCCCGCCGCCGATGAACACCGCGTCGGGCTCCGCGAGCCCGTCGAGCGCGGCGGGTGCGCGGCCGAGGACCACTCGCACGCCGGGGACGCCGAGCGCGTCGGCGTTGGTCGTGATCCGGGCCGCCCGCGCGGGGTCGGACTCCACGGCCACGGCCCGGCACGTGGCGTGGGCGCGCGACCACTCCACCGCGATCGAGCCGTTGCCGGCGCCGACGTCCCACAGCAGCTCGCCGCGCCGGGGCCCGAGCAGCGCCAGGGTCACCGCGCGGACCTCGCGCTTGGTCAGCTGGCCGTCGTGGTCGTAGGCGTCGTCGGGCAGGCCGGGGGTGGACGCACGCGGACGCGCGTCGGGTCCGGCGACGCAGTGCACCGCGACCACGTTGAGCGGGTCGACGCCCGGGTGCGCCCACCGCCCGGCGACGCCGTCGACGCGGCGCTCGGCGGGGCCGCCGAGCTGCTCGAACACGGTCAGCGTCGACTCCGCCCAGCCGTCGGCGGCCAGCAGGTCGGCCACCTCGCCGGGCGTCGCGGCCCCCTCGCTCAGCACGAGCACCCGCGCCCCCGGGGCGAGCACCCGGCGCAGCGCGGACAGCGGCCGCCCGACCGCGCTGACGACCTCGGCCGACTCCACCGCCCAGCCCAGCCGGGCGCAGGCCAGCGACACCGACGACGGGTGCGCGAGCACCTCGACCGCGTCGGCTCCCAGCACCCGGGTCAGCGTCGTGCCCAGGCCGTGGTGCATCGGGTCGCCGCTGGCCAGCGCGCACACCCGGCGGTCCCGCAGCCCGGCGAACAGCTCCGCCAGCGCGGGCAGCATCGGCGAGGGCCAGGCCCGGGTCTCGGCCGCGGTGCGCCCGGCCACCAGCGCCAGCTGGCGCGGCCCGCCCAGCAGGACCTCGGCGTCGCGCACCGCGGCGCGGCCCGGCTCGGCCAGGCCGTCCCAGCCGTCCGCGCCGATACCGACGACGGTGACCTTCCCGACCTTCCCGACCTTCCCGACCTTCGGCGTCACCGCACGCTCCCGAGCAGCCGGTCCACGGCGATCTCCAGCACGACCCGCTCCGGGTGCGGCTTCGGCGTCCGGTAGCGCTGGGCGTAGCGGCGTTCCGCCTCGGCGACCGACCCCGGGTCGGAGCGCACCCGGCCGAGCCCCTGCAGGGTCGACCACCGCGTCCCCTCGATGCCGGTCACCGCCACCCGGGCACCGCGATCCCCCGCCGCCAGCACGTTGCGGATCTTCTGCGAACTCCGCCGCGCGATCACCCGGGCCAGACCGCCGTCCAGGTCGACGGTGACCCCCACGGCCACGAGGTGCGGAGTGCCATCACGCGAGACCGTCGCCAGCAGGCAGATCCGGCGCTCGGTCCAGAACGCCGCGAACTCGGCACCCACCCCGTCGAAGACCCCTGCCACGCGGTCATCCTCTCCCCCGCCCCCGCCGCACCCCCACTCCCCGACCGGTGAGAACGGACACCCGGCGCCGCTGGCCGCGGCTCCTGAGGTCTTCGCAGGGGCTGTGTGGTCTTCGCAGGTGCCGTGGACCCTGCGAAGACCATGGCGACTCTGCGAGGAGCATGGGGACTCTGCCGGCCGTCGATCACTCTCGCGGCGCGCTGCTCCCCCACCTCGCTCGGCCGCGCAGCGGCCACACCACCCCGAAGTCCGCCACGTGGCGCCACTCAGCCGGGCGGGGGCGCCGGGCCGGCGACGACGCCGCGGGTGAAGCGGTCGGGCCGGAAGCGAGGGGTCAGCAGGGGGCTCACCTCGTCGAGCAGGACGATGTCGGCGACGAGGCGGCCGACGAGCGCGCCCAGGGTGACCCCGCTGTGGGTCACCGCCTCCACGTAGCCCGGGATCGTCTCGACGCGCCCGATCGAGGAGAACGAGTCGGCCGGGACGGGGCGCACGCCGGAGTGCTCGGCGACGACACGCGCCCGCGCCAGCCCCGGGACCTGCCGGGCCGCGCGGACGACCAGCTCGGCGACCAGCTCGCGGCGGTCGACCGCGGGCGAGCGGCCCATCAGCGCGTCGAGGGCGTGGCTGTGGACCCGGTAGTGGTCGGGCCCGTCCGGGCGGATCGTGGCCGCCGCGCCCAGCAGCACCTTGCCCAGCCGCACCCCCGGCGCGTGCAGCCGCAGGACCAGTCCCCGGGTCGGGGCCAGCGGGAGCTCGCGGCCCAGCAGCCCGGCGACCCGGTCGGCGCCCGGCCCGGCCGCGTTGACCAGCTGGTCGGCCCGCCAGTGCGTGCCGTCGGCGAGGGTCACGTCGAATCCGCGGCCGTCGGTGTCCAGCGCGGTCACCGCGCTGCCGAACAGGTACCGGAACTCGCCCTCCGCCGCCCGCGCCAGCAGGTCGGGCAGCGCCGCCGCGACGTCGATCCACCCCTCGTCGGGGTAGTGGGCGAAGAGCTCGTGCGGGCGGCGCACCGCGACGGCGCCGTCGAGGTTCCGCGCGACGTCCTCGCCGGTCCAGCGCTCGGCCCGGTAACCCCACCCGACCAGTTCGTCGATGCGCCCGGACAGCTGCGGCGTGTGCCCCTCGTCGGCGATCGAGCCGGTGAGGTGGATCCAGTCGGGCCGCAGGCGCCGGTGCAGGGCGTGGTACTCGCGGACGCCGGCGAAGTTCAGCTCGAAGTAGTCGCGCGGGCGCTTCGCGCTCGCGTTCAGCCACGCCATGCCCGCGCGGCTGGTCGCGCCGGTGGGGAGCGCGGCGTCGACCAGCGTGACCGCGGTACCGGGCCGCCCGGCCAGGGCGTGCGCGATGCAGACCCCGACGATCCCGGCTCCGACGACGGTCACCGATTCCACGGGAGCCCCCTCCGCTGCGTCCGGAGCCTCGAATGTAGTGTTCCAATCAGAACTGAGTCAATATTGTCGCGGGTTGTCGTGAACTGTCGTGGAGGAGCGCGTGGACGATGCCGGGACGCTGCGCGAACGCGTCGCCGCGGCCGCCGGGCGGCTATCGCCGAAGGAGCGGCGCGTCGCCCAGTACCTGCAGGCGAACCCGGGGCGGGTGGCCGCCTCCTCGGCCGCCACCCTCGCCGCGCTCATCGGCACCAGCGACGCGACCGTCGTGCGGACCGCCCGGTCGCTGGGCTACGCCGGCTTCACCGAGCTGCGCCGGAGCATGGCCGCGGAGGGCCCGTTCCGCACCGCCGCGAGCGTCCTGGCCGAGCGGATGGACCACGTGGACGGGGTCGACGACGTGCTGGCCTCGACCGTCGAGGACACCCTCGGCCTCGTCGCCCGGCTGAGCGAGCAGCGCACGGCCGCGGCCTGGGCCGCCGCGGCGCGGCTGCTGGAGGGGGCGAGCCGGGTCTGGACGATCGGGTTCGGGCCGGCGGCCACGCCGGCCGAGTTCCTCGCGCTGTCGCTGTCGCGGATCGGGGTGGAGTCCACCGCGATCACCACGACCGGCTTCCGGATGGCCGACGACCTGCTGCGCATCCGGGCCGCGGAGGTGGTCGTGGTCTTCGCCCCCGGACGGCTGTTCCAGGAGATCGACGCCGCGCTGGAGCGGGTCCGGGAGGTCGGCGCCTCCTCCGTCGTCGTCTCCGAGGCGCTCGGGCTGGCGCTGCGCGACCGCGCCGACGTGGTGATCAGCACGCCGGGCACGACCGACAGCTCGGCCAGCGAGCTGACCGCCGCCCTGCTGCTCTCGCACTCGTGGACGTTGCGCCTCGCCCGGCGCGACCGCGAGCGGACGCTCGGGCGGCTGGCCGAGCTGAACCGGGTGCGCACCCGCATCGTGGGCGGGCCCCTCGACGCCGTCTGACGGTCGGAGTTCAGGCCAGGAAGCCGCGGATCAGGTCGAGCACGGCGTCGGGCCGGTCCACCGGGACGACGTGGGCCGCGCCGGGCACCTCGACGTAGCGGGAGTCGGGGATCAGCGCCGTGGCGCCGGCGATCGGGTCGCGCGGGACCAACCGGTCGAGCGCTCCGCGCACGAGCAGGGTCGGTGCGCGCAGCTCCGGCAGCCGGGGGCGCAGGTCGGTGCGCATGCGCCACGGGCCGTAGGCCTCGCGCTGGAACTCGTCGAGCACGGACTCCCCGGCCGCCACCACGGCCCGGGCCTCGGCCGCCGACAGCCGGACGATCTCGTCGAAGTGCGGGGTCGCGCGGCCCGCGGCCAGGGCGCCGGCGAGGCTGCGGCGCAGCCTCGACTCGTCCGCGTAGTAGCGGCTCGCCCAGCGCTGGAGGCGGTCGGAGCGCAGGAACGCGTAGGTCAGCAATTGGGCCGGGCGGCGGGACTCGTAGCCGCCCGGCGCGATCGCGACCAGCCGGTCGACGCGGTCCGGGTGGTCGATCGCGACGACCGTGGCGACGCCGGCGCCCATCGAGAGACCGACGAGGTGGGCCCGGTCCAGACCCCAGGCGTCGAGCAGTGCGACGACCAGCCGATTCAGCGCGTCGATGCCGGTCGGGCCGGACCACGGGCGGGACCGGCCGTGCCGGGGCCAGTCCGGCGCGTACACCCGGAAGCGCTCGGCCAGCGGCTCGACGAGCCGGCCCCAGCACAGCTCGGCGGTGTCCAGCGCCGCGCCGTGCAGCAGGACCACCGCCGGACCGGAATCGCCCGCCCGCAGGTAGCCCATGGGGCCGTCGGGCAGCTCCAGCGTCGCGGTGGTGATCACCGATCGATCGGACCAGCTCATGACCACATAGTCAAGATTGGTCATGCGGTCACCCAGTGGAACCCGGCATGGACATCGGCTCGACCGGCTGCTCCTCTGGCGGGAGGCGCCGTCGAGGCGCCCCGACCGGCCGACGCTGATCGACATGTTCACCGCGTGGGGGTGTCGATCCGCGGCGGGGCCGTTCGTACAGGGGGTGGCAACATCGGAGATCGAGGAGGACGAACGATGGCGACCTACCTGCTCAGCGTCCAGTACCCGGCCGGGCGCACCCAGCCGGCCCCCGAGGAGCTGGAGGTGATCGGCAAGAACGTCGGCGCCGTGCGCGACGAGATGGTCGAGGCCGGTGTGTGGGTGTTCGGCGGCGGGCTCGCCCCGGCCGGCTCGGCGACCGTGGTCGAGGCCAGGGGCGACGACAAGCTGATCACCGACGGACCGTTCGCCGAGGGCAAGGAGCTGCTCGGCGGCCTGTCCGTGATCGACGTGCCCGATCTCGACGCGGCGATCGCGTGGGCCGAGAAGCAGTCCCGGGCGACGACGGTGCCGATCGAGGTGCGACCCTTCCTCGGCTGAGCATGACCACGGTCGAGGAGGTCTACCGCGCGGGGTACGGGCGCGCGGTGGCCGTCCTGGCGCGCGTCCTCGGCGACCTCGACGTCGCCGAGGACGCCGTCCAGGAGGCGTTCGCGGAGGCGGCCGTGCGCTGGCCGGCCGACGGCCTCCCGCCCAGCCCGGTCGGCTGGATCATCACGACCGCGCGCAACCGGGCGATCGACCGGTTGCGGCGCGAGACGCGCGGGCGCGACAAGCAGGCCGAGGCCGCGCTGCTCGCGCCCGACCCGGAGCCGGGGGAGGAGGACGACGCCGTGCCCGACGACCGGTTGCGCCTCGTGTTCACCTGCTGCCACCCGGCCCTCGCGCCGGCCGCACGCGTCGCGCTGACGCTGCGGCTGCTCGGCGGGCTGACCACCGCCGAGATCGCCCGGGCGTTCCTGGTGCCCGAGGCGACGATGGCCCAGCGGATCGTGCGGGCCAAGGCCAAGATCCGCGACGCGCGGATCCCGTACCGGGTGCCGGCCGAGGCCGAGCTGCCCGATCGGCTCGGTGCCGTGCTCGCCGTGCTGTACCTGGTGTTCAACGAGGGGTACGCGGCCTCGTCGGGCGACGACCTGGTCCGGGCCGACCTGTGCGACGAGGCGGTGCGGCTGGCCCGGCTGCTGGTCGAGCTGATGCCCGACGAGCCGGAGGCCATGGGCCTGCTCGCGCTCATGCTGCTGGTCGAGGCCCGCCGCCCGGCGCGCGTGTCGCCCTCGGGCGACCTCGTGCCGCTCGACCAGCAGGACCGCTCCCGCTGGTCGAGCGCGCTCGTCCGGGAGGGCCAGGACCTCGTGCGGCGCTGCCTGCGCCGCCGGCGTCCCGGCCCCTACCAGCTGCAGGCCGCGATCAACGCGGTGCACTCGGACGCCGCCGACGCCGCCGCGACGGACTGGGGCCAGATCCTCGCCCTGTACGACCAGCTGATGGCGGCGGCCCCGTCGCCGGTGGTGGCGCTGAACCGGGCGGTCGCGGTGGCGGAGGTGTCCGGGCCGGCCGCGGCGCTGGCCCTGGTCGACGCCCTCGACCTGCCCGGCTACCAGGTGTTCCACGCGGTGCGCGCCGACCTGCTGCGCCGGCTCGGCCGGGCCGGGCCGGCCGCCGAGGCGTACCGGTCGGCGATCCGGCTGGCGGGCAGCGCGGCCGAACGCCGCTTCCTCGACGCCCGCCTGGCCTCGCTCGCCTGACACCCCACCCGCGCCCCGGGGCTCAGGTGGGCACGCCGAGGACGTCGGTGGCCAGGTGCTCGGGGCCGACGCCGTCGACCAGGATGGCGGTGCCCCGCGAGTTCCGCGTGCGCAGCGGCAGGATCTCGCGGTAGGCGGCGGAGTCGTACCAGCCGTGGGCCCGGTCGGCGTCCGGGAACGCGATCACGATCAGCGTGCCCTCCCAGTCGCCCTCCAGCGTCTCGGGCACGGCGCCGTGCACCACGAACCGGCCCTCGAACGGCGCCAGGGTGGCGTCGATGCGCTGCAGGTACTCCACGATCTCCGCGTTGATGTCGACGTCCTTCAGGATCGCCACGGCGTAGGTGGTCATCGCGTCCTCCTCGATCTCGGTGCTCCGACCGGTTCGAGGGTGCTCGGTCGGGGGCACGCGGTCGATGACCTCGGAGGTAAGGCGCAGGGCTATGCGGTCAGCTCGGCAGCGGCGGGGGCGTGAAGCCGCCGAGCTCCCGGGCGACCAGCTCGGCGAACCGGATCGTGGTGCGGTCGCCGTACATCGGCCCGATCACCTGCACGCCGACGGGCAGCCCGTCCTCGGACAGGCCGGCCGGCAGCGCGGTGGACGGGAGGCCGGGCAGCGTGGCCACGCCGGGCAGGGCGAGCTGGTCGAGGTAGTCGAACTCGGTGCCGTCGATGCCGACCTTGCGGGTGGGGACCGGGCTGTGGTCGTGCGGGAACGCCGGTGTCGGCATGACGGGCAGCACCACCACGTCGAACTCGGCGAACAGCTCGCGCCAGCGCTGCCGCACCACCCCGCGCTCGGCGTCGGCGGCCATCCAGTCGCGGTGGCTGAGCACGGTGCCGCGGGCGCGCTCGGCGGCGAGGCTGCGGTCGTCGTCGGCCAGCTTCGCGGCCGCGGCGCGGGCCTTCTCGACGACCGCGTCCGGGAAGCTGCTTCCCAGCTCGGACATCAGCATGCGCATGTACACCCGTGCCGCGGCCTCCTGGTCCGGCAGCAGCGGGCTCTCCCGGGTGATCGCCACGCCCGCGCCGGCCAGTCCGGCGACGAACCGGTCGACGACGGCGCGCACGGCCGCCGACGTCGGCATCAGCGGGTGCTCCTCGACAACCAGCACGCGGAAGTCGCGCAGCGCGTCGTGGCGGGACGCGGGCAGCGCGAGGCGGTAGGCCCCGCCGAGCGCCAGCTCGTCGGGCTCGGCCAGGACGTCCAGCAGCAGCGCCAGGTCGGTGGCGCTGCGGGCCATCGGCCCGATCACGGCCAACTGCTGGTCGGCGGGCATCGCGGGCAGCCCGGGCGGGGTGTGGCCGCGCGACGGCAGCAGCCCCAGCGTCGGCTTGTGCGCGTACACGCCGCAGTAGTGGGCGGGGTTGCGCAGCGAACCGCCGATGTCCGAGCCGAGCGAGAGCGCCCCGTAGCCGGCGGCCAGCGCCGCAGCCGAGCCGCCCGACGATCCGCCCGGCGTGCGCTGTGGGTCCCACGGGTTGGCGGTCGTGCCGTAGATGTCGTTGTAGGTCTGGAAGTCGCCCAGGCCCAGCGGCACGTTGGTGGCGCCGAGGACGACCGCGCCGGCCGCCTTCACCCGGGCCACCGCCAGCGCGTCGGCCCGCGGGCGGTGCTCGGCGGCGTCGGTGAAGCCCCAGGTGGAGGCCAGGCCGGCCACGTGGAAGGACTCCTTGACCGTCATCGGGACCCCGGTGAGCGGGCCGCCCTCCCCGCGGGCGCGGGCGGCGTCGGCGGCGCGGGCGGCGTCCAGGGCCCGGTCGAAGTCGCGCACGCAGACGGCGTTCAACTCGCCGTCGTAGCGCTCGATGCGGGCGATGGCCGCCTCGGTGAGCTCGACCGACGACACCCGGCCCTCGGCCAGCTCCTCGACCAGCTCCGTCGCGCTGCGGTGCTCGAGCCCGGAATCAGCCACGTCGATCCCCTCCGGTTGCGTCCACGACCCCGATCACTCCTACCACGCTTCCGCCGGTTCCGGCCCCGGCGGAGGCGACCTACGTTCGGGGGGCCGCCTGTTCCCCCACCGTCGAGGAGACAGCAATGCGCACCGGGATCGTCATGACCGCCCGCCCCGGGGTGGAGGACCTCGCCGCCCGCGCCGAGGAGCTGGGGTTCGCCAGCTTCTGGGTCTACGACACCCCGATGGTCAACGGCGACCCGTTCGTCTCGCTGGCCCTGTGCGCGAAGGCCACCAGCCGGATCAAGCTCGGCATCGGCGTCACCTCGCCCGCGCTGCGCTCCACCCCCGCCGCGGCCGCCGCGGTGTCGAGCCTCAACGCGATCGCGCCCGGCCGGGTGATCTGCGGGATCGGCACCGGCAACACCGCCCGCCGCACCCTGGGCATGCGCCCCACCAGGATGGCCGAGCTGGAGGAGTTCACCGCCGCACTGCAGGACCTCACCTCCGGGCGCGAGACCGGCTACCGGGAGGGCGGGCGCACCAGCACCATCCGGTTCCTGCACGTGGGGCCGTACGTGAACACCACCGACCCGGTCGAGTACGTGATCGCCGCGTTCGGGCTCAAGGCGGCCGAGATCGCCGGGCGCCGCGGCGCCGGCGTGATCTCGTTCGGGCTGATCTCGAGCGAGGCGTGGAAGGCGCTGGAAGGCGCCCGCCGCGAAGCCGCCGTCGCCGCCGGGCACCCCGAGCACGCCGACTCCTACGTGATGACCTCACTGCGCGTCCTCGACGACGGCGAGGACCGCTACGGCGACACCGTCCGCGACGCGATGGGCCACATCGCCATGTCACTGCTGACCTTCGCCGCCGACAACCCCGGCTTCCGCGCCACCCTGACCCCCGAGGAGTCCGACACCGTCGAACGGCTGCTCACCCGCCGCGGCACCACCGCCACGTCCCCCGACCGGCACGCCACGCTCTACCGCAACTACCTGGGCCGGATCGACCCCGCCGACCGCGACCTGGTGATCGGGTCGTTCGTCGACAAGCTCGCCCTGGTCGGCACGCGCGACGAGGTGCGCGAGCGGATCGCCGGGCTGGAGGCGGCGGGCCTCACCGAGATCGTCATCCAGCCGGTGGTCGACCCGGAGGCCGAGATGGTGGCGCTGGCCGAGCTCATGCGCTGACCGAGGGCGGGCGGGCGAAGGCCAGGCCGACGGCGGCCAGTGCGAGGAAGGCCGGGACGACCCAGAGTGCGGCCGCCAGCGACGTCGCGTCGGCCAGCGCGCCGACCGTGAGCGGCGCGAGCAGCACCGAGAACGACGTCACGCCCACCACCCGTCCGCTCGCCAGCACCGCGCGGCCCGGGGCGAGCGCGACCGTCAGGGACACGCCCATCGGGAACAGGTTGCCCAGCCCGATACCGAGCAGGGCCAGGCCGACCAGCGCCGGCACGGGCGCCGTCGACGGCCACAGCACCGCGAAGCCGGCGCCGGCCACGACGAGGGCGAGCGCGAGCAGTCGGGCCGGGTCGTACCGGCGGGCCAGCCGGCTGCCCACCAGCCGGCCCAGCACCACGCCGCCGAAGTAGCCGAACATCAGCGTGACGGCCGTGTCCGCCGTGACGGCGGTGGCGGTGCCGACGTAGGTCGCGGCCCAGGCGGTGACGCACCACTCGGCCGCGGTCATGCAGAACAGCATCGCGGCGCCGATCCAGAACGCGGCCGGCAGCCGGCCGTGCGCCACCGACGACGACGGCGGCGGCGGGGCGTCGATCGCCAGCCGCCGGTTGGCCCACCAGGCGAGCACCGGCACCGCGAGCGAGGCCAGCACCGCGGCCCGCCAGCCGACGTGCAGCGCCGCGGCGAGCGACAGCCCGCCGATCAGCACGACGTAGGACAGGCCCGCGGCGACGTTGGCCTCGGCCAGCGCGACGGCGCCGCGCGGGCCGTGGTGGTCGGCGAGCGCGGCCTGGATCGTGGCCAGCAGCAGTCCGCCGCCCAGTCCCATGACCAGCACGGACCCGACGGTCACCGGTGCGGCCGGCCCCACCACCAGCCCGATCGTCCCGACGGCCATCACCGCCGATGACGCCCAGAACAGCGTGCGCCGCCCGAGCGCGCGTTCCAACCGCGCGGAGGTGAGGCCCGCGACCATGCTGCCGGCGGCGAACCCCGCGACGTGCAGCCCTCCGACGGCGTAGCTCAGGTCGAGCTCCGTGCGCAGGTGCACGATGACCAGCCCGGGCGCCGCCTGCAGAAAGGCGAACCAGGCCAGCATCAGGTAGGCGATCCAGGTGAGCCGATCGCGGCGGAAACCCGTGTCGAGCTGCATCCGTTTAACGTTACACACGCCGGGCCGGGGGCACCGGGCCGAGACTCAGACCTCCGGGAGCATCCGGGTCGCGGTCTCGGCGTCGCCGCCGGGCACCCGCCGCGCGCCGACCATCCGGTCGACGACCATGTTCTGGAAGCGGTGCAGCGGCTCCTCGAACCGGAAGCACATCCGCCCGCCGCGGTAGGCCGGGTTCGCGATGCCCTCCTGGACCCGCTGCACGATCTCCAGGTCCTGGCGGTTGACCAGGTCCCAGAACTTCTCCAGCTGGTCCAGGCCGTCCTCGCCGTCGGGGCCGGCCACGGAGTCGGGGTGGGCCAGGATCACCGCGGTCTCCACGGTCCGCGCGGGCCCGACGGGGCGGTTGAACAGGACGAAGGCGTGGTTGGGCAGCACCGAGATCGCGGTGCTCGGGAAGAGCCAGACGAACCGGCCGCTGTCGGCGTCCGACCCGGTCAGCCCCTCGACCGGGGCCAACCCGTCCCAGCCGCCCGCGTCGCCGTTGCCCGAGACGGGGGTGGTGCACATCCCCGTGTACATGCCCGGGCCCTGCCAGCGGTAGTGGTCGGAGAACTTCGAGACCCTGCTCAGCTCGGGGTGCACCCAGGGCAGGTGGTAGTACTCCATGAAGTTCTCGCCGACGAGCTTGTAGTTGGCCGCCACGTCGTAGCTGCGCCGCCGCCGGGGCAGCCACTGCTCGAGCCGGTAGCCGGCGAACCGCTCCGGCAGGTCGCCGAGGTGCTCGACCAGCGGCGCCGGGTCGGCGGCGAGGTTGACGAACACCAGGAAGCCCCAGCTGTCCACCGCGACGGGCAGCAGGCCGTGGTCGGCCCGGTCGAACGCCCTGGCCGGCGAGGTGTCGAAGATCGCCTCCTGACCGGCGGGGATGTCGGAGCCCTCGAACAGCGGGGTGCCCAGGCACGCGCCGTCGAGGTCGTAGGCCCAGGCGTGGTACGGGCAGCGGATCCGCTCGCCCCGCCCGACGTGCGCGGCGTCGGGCGCGAGCAGCGCGGTCGCCCGGTGCCGGCAGACGTTGTGGAACGCCCGCAGCTCGCCGTCCCGGTTGCGGGTGACGATGACCGAGCGCCCGGCCACCTGGACGACCGTGCAGGCCCCGGGCCGGTCGACCTCGGCGGTGCACGCGACGGCGACCCACCCGTCGGCGAAGACCTTCTCCCGCTCCAGGGCGAAGAACTCGGGGCTGGTGTAGGCGTCGGGCAGCAGCGTGGAGGCCAGCTCCACCGGCAGCCTGGTGTGCGCGTAAAGGCGCTCGTCGGTGAACCGCGCCGGGTCGACGGGGCGGGCCGGGAGCGCCGCGTGCGGATCGGTGGCCTCGGTCGTCATCGCGATCGGTCTCCCCTTCGGCTCAGACGTGGAAGGAACGCGGGAAGGCGGGGTCGGTCAGCGCCGGGCGGGTCAGCGAGAAGTCGTCGATCGGGTGCGCGGGCCGACGTCCCATGGCCAGATCGGCGAGCACCTCGCCGATGAGCGCGGCGAACTTGTAGGCGTGCCCGGCCCCGACCGCGACCGTGACCTGGGGGTGGTCCGGGACGGTGTCGAGCACGAAGTCCTGGTCGGGCGGCACGGTGTACAGGCAGGTCTTCGTGTACAGCTCGGGCCCGCCGAAGCGCGGCAGGTACCGCTGGACGAACAGCTCGTAGCGCTTGCGGCGCACCGGGTCGGGCTCGAAGGTGCGCTCGTCGGCCGAGGTCTCGTGCCCGCCCATGTGCTGGCCGAGCTTCGTGGCGACCTCGCCGTGGACCGGGAAGCCGTAGAAGTTGTGCTCGCCGTGCCACATGAACACCGGGAACCGCGACGGGGCGAACTCCGCCAGGTGCGGGGTGGCGTAGTAGGTGACCTGCTCCTGCAGGACGGTCAGCGGCAGGCGCAGTCCGCACTCCCGCAGCACCCGGTTGGTCCAGGCGTCGGCGGCGACGACGACGCGGTCGGCGCGGTAGGTCCGGTCGTCGGTCTCCACCACCACGCCGGCCCCGTCCGGGCGCACCGCCCGCACGGCGGCGCGTTCGCGGACGTGCGCCCCGTGGGCCCGGGCGAGCGCGATGTGCACGGCGTTGGCGCGCGCGGCGTCGACGATCCCGGACTCGGACTGGTGGACGGCCCGCTCGCCGCCGTCGAGGCGGAACTGCGGCCACCTGGCCATGACCTCGTCGGCGTCGAGGACCTCGTGGTCGACGCCGAAGCGGTGGAACACCTCGGTGTAGCCCTCGATGTTGCGCGTCCCGGTCGCCAGGCCCTGCCGCGCGTCGCGGTCCTCGATGACCAGCCCGCCGGTGCGCACCACCAGCGTCTGCAGCGACTCGGCCTCCACCTCGGCCCACGCCCGGTACGCCGCCCTGGCCAGCGCCGCGTACCGGGGCTGGTGCTGGGCGAGTCGGATGATCCGCGAGTGGTCCTGGGAGGCCCCGCGGCCGTGCCCCAGCTCGAACTGCTCCAGCCCCAGCACGCCGGGCCCCAGCTCGCGGGCCAACCGGTACAGCGCCGCCGATCCCAGACCCCCGCAGCCGACGACGATCGCGCGATAACTGTCCACACCGGACTCCTGACGGTCTCGCGGACGGCCGTGCCCCTGGGAGGAGTGTCGGCGGCGAGAACCGTTCACGTCCATCGCAAGTTCCTACAGCTGATCTTGTACGGTTCTCGCATGATTGACCGGCGACTGCGGGTCCTGCAGGCGATCGCGCGCCACGGCACCGTGACCGCCGCCGCCGAGGTCTGCCGGCTGACGCCGTCGGCGGTGTCGCACCAGATGCAGGCACTGGCCCGCGAGCTCGACGTGGTCCTGCTGGAGCCCGTGGGACGCACGGTGCGGCTCACCGCCGCCGCCCGCACCCTCCTCGACCACGCAACCGAGCTCTCCGCCGCGTGGGAGAGGGCCCAGGCCGACCTCGCCGCGCACCGCGCGGGCGACCTCATTGGGTCGCTGCGCCTTTCCGGCTTCTCCACCGCCGCCGCGGTCGTCGCCCCGCAGGCGCTCGTCCTGCTGCGCGAGCGGTACCCGGCCCTGCGGGTCCAGCTCCGCGAGAGCGAGCCCGCCCGTGCGTTCGACCTCCTCGCGGCGGGCGACGTCGACATCGCCGTCGTCGTGGCCACCCCGGACATCCCCCCGAGGTCGGACGCCGCGTTCGAGCAGCATCCGCTCTACGCCGAGCCCCTCGACGTCCTGGTCGGGCCGGCGCACCCGCTGGCCGACCGCGACGCCGTCGCCCTGCCCGAGGTCGCCGGCGACCCCTGGATCGTCGGCACCCCCGGCGGTGCCTACCACCAGCTGGTCACGATGGCCTGCACCAGCGCGGGCTTCCAGCCGGCCGTCGCCCACCACGCCGACGAGTGGGACACCGGGGCGGCGCTGGTCGCCCGGGGGTTCGGGGTCGCCCTCGTGCCGCGCCTGGCGGAGCTACCCGGCCGCCACGACACGCGTCGCATCCCCGTCGCCGGTCCCCCACTGCCCACGAGGCACGTCCTCACCGCGGTGCGGGCCGGATCGGCGGACCGGCCCGCCATCGCCGCCGGCCTCGCCGCCCTGCGCCACGTCTGCGCCACCGAGCTGCCCGAGCTGGCGCGCGGATCAGCGGGTGGATGACCTCCCGCCGGTGCCCGCGGCGAAGAACTGGTAGGCGGTGCCGAGGTTCACCGCCGCGATCAGCCACATCCACCAGGTCTGCAGCCACAGCGCGAGCCCGACCGACACGAGCCCCAGCACCAGGAACACCACGACGAGCGCCCGGGCCGGCGCCGAACGCCGGCGCGGGGTCGGGTGGGTCTCGGCCATGCCGGGAGGTACCCGAGGGACTGCTCCGGCAACCGGGCCCCGGGCGGTCGCCAGTCACCACATCGGAGAGGAGGGCGGGACACATGTGCACGCTCGAGGCGGCCCGCCTGCGGGGTCAGGAGAGGTCGTCGCCGTCGACGTAGAACCAGCGCCCGTCCTCGCGGACGAAGCGGCTGCGCTCGTGCAGCAGGCCCGCGCCTGTCGGTGTGCGGTAGGACGCCCGGAACTCGACGACGCCCTCGGTGGCGTCCGGCCCGCCGGCGACGGCGTCGACGATCTGCAGGCGCCGCCACGTCACGTCGTCGTCGGGAGTGAGGTCGGACGGGCGGGTCGACGGGTGCCAGCTCGCGAGCAGGTACGCCACGTCGCCCAGCGCGAAGGCCGAGTACCGCGAGCGCATGAGCGCCTCCGCGGTCCGCGCCGGGGTCCCGGCGTGGGCCGGACCGCAGCATCGGCCGTACGGCGTGCCGGAGCCGCACGGGCAGGCGTCTTCCATGCGGTCATTCTCGCCGAGCACGCACACCGTGCAGCCCTGGACTTGTCCTCGCAGCGCGCTGGTGGCGCGTCGTGGGGTGGGGAACCTGCCTCGTAGGGCGGGCTACTGTGGGCGGGCCTGGTGGGTGGTCCTTCTTAGTTCGCTCCCGTTGCGTTTGCGCGGTGGTCCGGTTGGGTTTTATCGATAGCGTGGTTGCGCTGCGAGCCGTACCCCAGGAGGGGCTCATTTCGCGTGCGCACACACCATTTGCTTGCGCGAAGACTCGCTTGTTGTCCCGCTGCATAAATCCTCGACTCCGAACGTTTGTGCGAGTAGAATCGAAGACATGATCCCGACCGAACTCGCCGCCGCCGGCGACCTCCTCCGCGAGGTCGCCGCGCGTTTACGCGAGAACGATTCCGGGATATCCGACCAGGACAAGATCTCCGGTCTCGCCGCCACCCGGGAACTGTCCCGACTGGTGTCGCAGGTGCAGGTCGAGATCGTGGCCGACCTCAGGCGCAGCGGGGCGTTCGCCGCTGCCGGGCATGCTCGGCCGGAGTCGGCTGTCGCCTCGGTGCTCGGGGTCGACCGTGGGCGGGCACGGGAGATCGTGCGCGCTGCCGAACACGTGACGCCGCAGCACGACGGGCAGGGCGAGGTACTGCCTGCCATGGCCGCCGCATTCCGCGCGGGGGCCGCGAGCCTGGAGCAGGTCGACCGGATCGCCCAGCTCGCCGACTCGACTGCGGCGCGGCGACTTCCGGCCGATGCCTGGGCCGGGATCGAAGAGCAGATCGCCGCCGCCGCGGGCACCAGCACCACCCGCGAGCTGGCCAAGTACGGCACCGAACTGGTGCACGCCTACGACCGGGTCGATTCCGACGAGGACCGGGAGCCGGTGCAGGTCAACGAACTGCACCTGACCCCACTACCCGGTGGTGGCGGGAAGATCCACGGGATCATCGAAGACCCGGTCCGGTTCGCTTCGATCGCCGCCGTGATCGACGCCAAAGCCGCGCCGCGGACCGCGGAAGACCAGCGCACCGGCCCCGAGCGGGCCGCCGACGCGCTGGCCGAGGTGTGCGGGTTCGTCGCCGACCACGGCGACAAGACCCTGCCCAGCACCGGCGGATGGCGCCCGCACCTGCTGCTCACCGTCGAGTTGAGCGATCTGGAGAACCGGGCCCAGGCCGCCTGCCTGGACTTCGGCGGCCACCTCGACCCGGCCGGGCTGCGGATGCTGTGCTGCGACGCCGCGGTCACCCCGATCGTCATGAACGGCACCGGGAAACCCCTCGACGTCGGACGCACCCAGCGGATCATCCCACCGGCCATCCGGAAGGCCATCACCGCCCGGGACCGCGGATGCGCCCACCCCGGATGTGACCGACCACCGAGCTGGTCGGAGATCCACCACATCCGCGAATGGTCACAAGGCGGAGCCACCCGGGTCGACAACCTGGTCATGCTGTGCCGGCTGCATCACCGCGAAATCCATTCCACCGCCTGGACGGTGAAAATCGCGGCCGACGGACTACCGGAGTTCATCCCTCCCGCCTGGGTCGATGCAAATCGCACACCACGCCGGCATCCGAGAATCGCACCGGATCCGGATCCACCGTGCCCGATTCAGGCCGAGCCCGCTCGGAGGCTCACCCATGCCGGTCGCTGAGTTGTGGGGCGCGTGCACCCACCAATCCTCGGAGCCCGAGCCCGCGCTACACGATCCGCGCCTCCCGCAAGGCGCTCACCTCATCGACGCCGTAGCCCAGCTCCGCCAGGACCTCGTCGGTGTGCTCGCCCAACTGTGGCGCCCGCCCGCGGATCACACCCGGGGACGCCGACAGCACGGTCGGGAACCTCGCCAACGGCACGGGGGTGGCGGCGGTCGGGTACTCGACGGGCTCGAACACGCCGATCTGGTCGACGTGGGGCAGGTCGAGCACCTGGCGCGGGGAGAGCACCGGGCCGCCGGGGACCTTGTGCCGCTCCATCTCCGACAGGCACTGCTCGGTGGTGCGGTCGGCGCACCACGCGCCCATGTAGGCCGACAGGGCCGCGCCGTTCTCGCCGCGGGCCAGGTCGTCGGTGAAGCGGTCGTCGTCGACGAGGTCGGGGCGGCCGATCATCGTCGCCCAGCGGGCGAACTGGGAGCGGCCGACGACGAAGCACATCACCCAGCCGTCGCGGCTGCGGTGCACGTCGACCGGGCCCGCGGTCTGGCCCCGGTTGTGGGAGGTGACGCGGTCGAGGCCGAGCATCGCCTCCTCGATGAGGGTGCCGCTGTTCCAGGTCAGGGCCGTGCGCAGCAGCGCGGCCTCGACGAGCTGGCCCTCCCCCGTGCGCTCGCGGTGCATCAGGGCGGCCAGCGTCGACAGCGCGGCCAGGGCGGCGGTCGAGAAGTCGACGTAGGGCACCCACGCGCGGGAGGGGCTGCCCTCGGGGCCGGTCAGGTGCATGTTGCCCGACGCGGCCTGGGCGAGGCCGTCGAAGCCCACCTTGTTGCTCCAGTCGCCGCCGGAGCCGAAGGCGTTGACCGTGGTCAGGATGATGTCGGGCTTGATCGCCTTCAGCGAGGCGTGGTCCAGGCCCATCGTCGTGAGGGTCTTCGGGGGCAGGTTGGCGACCACCACGTCCGCCGTGCGCACCAGCCGCTCGACGACCGCCCGGCCCCGCGGCGCGACCACGTCCAGGGTGAGGCAGCGCTTGCCCCGGTTGCACTGCAGGAACGTCGCGCCCACGCCGTCCTCGGTGACCGGGGCCACCCAGCGGTCCTCGCCGCCGCCCACCCGTTCCACCCGGATGACGTCGGCGCCGAGATCGGCGAGCAGCGCGGCGCAGTACGGGCCCGCGATGAAACGGCCCAGGTCGACGACCCGGATTCCGTCGAGTACTGCCACGTCGTCGACCCACCCCATCGTCGTCGGCCCCGCTCCCGGGTTCGACGTCTACCCGTTCGGGTCTCCACGATCAACACCGGCGCCTGTTGGGAGCAACGCGACCTGGTCCGTCGTGGCGGCCAGGAAGGCGGTCAGCGCGGGGGCCGCCGGCCCGTCGCGGGTGACGACGACCAGGCGCCGGCGCACGTCGACCTCGGCGACCTCGCGGACCGCGACGGTCGGGTCGCCGGTCGGCAGGGTCAGCTCGGGCAGCAGCGCGACGGCGCCGGTGCGCCGGACCAGCTCCAGCTGGACGTCGGCGTCGTTGGAGCGGTGGCGCACGTCGGGCTCGTAGCCGCCCAGCGACCGGCACGTCCCGACGACCATGTCGTGGTGGCCCGTGCCCGCGTCGGACGCGGCCCACACGTCGTCGCGCAGCGCGGAGACCGCGACGGGGTCCCCGGCCGCGGCCAGCGGGTGCGCGGTCGGCAGCACCAGCCGCAGCGGTTCCTCGTGCAGCAGCGCGAAGCGCAGCCCGGGTGGGCGGGGGCGCGGGTGGCCGTCGTACTCGTCGCTGATGACCACGTCGACCGCGCCCAGCCGCAGCTCGGGCAGCGCCTGCTCCAGCTCGGTCTCCGAGACCTCCGTGCGCACCAGGGGGTACTCGGCCATCAGCCGGGCCACGACGGGCACCAGGATGTGGCGCGTGGCCGACTGCAGGCCGCAGGCGCGTACCGTGCCGCGCACGTCGCCGGCCAGCGCGGCCAGGTCGGCGGCGGCCGCCTCGGCCGCGGCCAGCAGGGTCCGCGCGTGCCCGGCCAGCAGCAGCCCGGCGTCGGTCAGCCGCACGCCGCGGCCGGCCTTCTCCAGCAGCCGCTCGCCGACCTCCTTCTCCAGCACCGCCAACTGCTGGGAGACCGCCGACGGGCTGTAGCCCAGCGCGGCGGCGACCGCGCCGAGCGTGCCGCGCTCCCGCAGCTCGTGCAGCAGTCGCAGTCGGCGCAGGTCGAAGCTGACCATCCACAGATGCTAACCATTCACCTCCACTTATCGTCACTGGACGTGGAGCTTTCCGCCGCTGATGCTCGGCGGCATGGGAGCCGCTCTGTGCCTGCTGTCCGCGGCGTGCTTCGGGGCGATGGCCGTGTTCGGCAAGCTCGCCTACGCCGAGGGCGTCTCCCCCGATGCCCTGGTCCTGGTGCGGTTCGCACTGGCCGCAGTGCTGCTCGCGGTGCTGCTGGTCGTGCGCCCGGGTCTGCGCGCGATGCCGACGGGCACCCGGACCCCGCGCGGCCGCGCGGCCATCGGGGTGCTGGCCACGGCCTTCGCGCTGGGAGCGGTCGGGTACGCCACCCAGGCCAGCCTGTACTTCGCGGCGCTCGAACGGATGGGCGCCTCGCTGCTGTCGCTGATCTTCTACAGCTACCCGCTGCTGGTCACCCTGGGGGCGGTGCTGCTGGGCCGCGACCGCCTGACGGCGGGTCGGTGCGCGGCGCTGGCGGCCGCGTCCGGCGGGCTCGTGCTCGTGCTCGCCGGCGCGGGCGGGCTGGACGTCGACCCGGTGGGCGCCGCGCTGGGCTTCGGCACGGCGCTCGCCTACACCGTCTACATCCTCGTCGCGGACGGCGTGGTCGGCCGGTTGCCGCCGGTGCTGCTGGCGGCGCTGGTGATGACCGGGGCCGCGGTCACCCTCACCGTGCGCGGCCTGGTGACCGGCGGCATCGACCTCGGCTTCGGGCCGGCGGCGTGGTTCTGGCTGGCCTGCATCGCGGTCGTGTCGACGGTGGTGGCGATGCTGGCCTTCTTCGCCGGGCTGCGCCGGGTCGGCCCGTCGTCGGCGGCCATCCTGTCGACCTTCGAGCCCGTCGTGACGACGGCGCTGGCGACGCTGGCGCTCGGTGAGTTCCTCACCCCGGTGCAGGTGCTCGGCGGCCTGCTGGTGCTGTCCTGCGTCGCGATCGTGCAGGGGCTGCGGCCGGCCGGCCGCGACCCGGCGGCGGCCGATCACCGCTGCGCCGCCCGCGATCACGTGGCAGTGTCACGCCGGTGACCGAGGCACCGCACGACCAGACAGCGCAGCGCGAGCGCATCGAGGTGTCCCGCACGATCCCGGCCGGGCCAGCGGCCGTGTTCGCGGTGCTGCGCGACCCGCAGGGCCACGTCGACATCGACGCCTCGGGGATGCTGATGGACGCCACCGGCGAGCCGGTCTCGGCCGTGGGTGACCAGTTCGTCGTGCACATGGACCGCGAGGCCCTCGGCGACTTCCCCGAGCTCGGCACGTACGACGTGACGGTGAGCATCCGCACCTACGAGCAGGACCGCGAGATCGCCTGGACCATCGTCGGCGTCGCGCGGCCGCCGATCGGGCACGTCTACGGCTACCGGCTCGAACCCGTCGAGGGCGGCACGCTGGTCACGCAGTACTACGACTGGTCGGAGATCTCCCAGCGGTGGCGCGAGCGCGGCATCTTCCCGATCATCTCCGAGGCGTCGCTGAAGGCCACGCTGGGAATCCTCGACCGGACGGTGCGCCGCCGGGGCGGGTGGATGGTGCACTGAGCAGCGCACCATCGCCGCAGGTCCGAGGGCTTCGTGACCGTCGGAGCCGGGCCTGCGGTCGAGTCGACGTCCATGATCGTCGACGACACCGACCACAGATCGAACATGCAATTCAGGTCGCTCCGTGATCTGCACTCGAGCGTCGACGACTACAGACGATGCTCCGGACATCTTGCGACATCTGCCATATCTGACCAGCGGTTTCCGCGCTCTCGTGCCACAGATGTGCCACAAGACCGTCGACTGTGGACCGAGAGTCCGCGATCGGATCCCTGCCAGAGTTGACGCCGTCCCGATCGGGCTGGTGAATCCGCTTACCCGAGGGCGCGAGCATGTCGCTCAAGCTCGGTCCCGCCGCGACCAGACCGCCTACCACAACGTGAACTACTTCTGCCCCGCTCCGTCGGGGCCCACCACGGGTCGCCTCGACCGCCAGCACGGCCAGCGGCTCGACAACCGACACCACCAGCGACTCCCGGACGTTCCTCCGCGGCCTGCGCCAAAGCGGTTCAGGCCTCGGCGAACCGGCCCACCATCTCGGAGCACGTGTCAGGTGCCGCTCTGAAGGCCGGCGGCAGGGCCCCGACAACGCAGCCGCCACACGGTCGTCCGGCATGGCCACGTGCCGCCTGCCAGCCCAGGGCCTCGGCCGTAAGGGGTGCGGGACCGGCTCGGCGTTGCCGCCGCACGTCATGCTCTCCGTGGCCCTGCTGGTCTCGATCCCCCTGCACGGCGCCGATCACGGCGACCTCTACGTCGGCGCGGCCACCGCCGGCGCCGCGCTGATCGCGGTGGCGTGCGGTGTCGTGGTCGTGCTCACCCGGGCAGGGGTCCCGGACGCGGCGCGGTGTGCGGCGGTTGGCCTCGTGGATCCCGCGCGTCGACCCGCAGCGGGTCGAGGACGTGGTCGTGCGGGAGGCCGAGCAACCTGCGGGCACTGGGCAGCGACCCGGCGCGGCTGGCCGTGGCGTGCGGGTGGGGCGCGGCCAACTGACTGCTCGACGCGGCGGCGCTCGGCGTCGTCCTGGCCGGGACCGGCCACCCGGCCGATCCGCTGGAGCTCTTCGTCGCCTACGCCCTGCCCGGGGTCCTGGGCGTGCTGCCCCTGACCCCGGGCGGCATCGACGTGGTCGAGGGCGTCCTGGTGCCCGCGCTGGTGGGGTTCGGGACGCCGCTGGAGGCGGCCGCGGTCGCGGTGCTGGGGTGGCGGTTGGTCAGCTACTGGGCGCCGATCCCGGTCGGTGCGCTGGCCTGGCTCACCCTGCGCCACCGGGCGCCCGCTCCCGGGCGCGGCCGGTGGACGACCCGGACAGGGCCAACGCCGCTCGCCCGCGGGACCTCCGACACCGGTCCCGGATCGGGGACGACCCGACCATGGCGGGATGCAGATGCTCAACCACCATGACCCCGGAGGGCGTGAGCTCGTGGACCTCGACCGGGCCGAGTGCCTGCGCCTGCTCGGCTCGCGCCGCATCGGGCGGGTCGTGTTCACCGAGTCCGCCCTGCCGGCCGCGCAGCCTGTGGCCTACCTCGTCGACGACGAGGAGGTCGTCTTCGCCACCCCGGCCCTGAGCGCGCTGGCCGACGCCACCTGCCACCACGTCGTCGCCTTCGAGGTCGATGAGCTCGATGATCCGACGTGGACGGGCTGGAGCGTGCTGGGGGTCGGCGAGGCCTACGAGATCCTCGAACCGGTCCGCCTGGCCTGGTTGGCCGAGCGGCTCCCGCCACCGTGGACGCCGGGACCCGCGCAGCGGGCGTTCTCCATCCCGCTGCAGCGGTTGACCGGTCGCCGGGTCCGCCGCAGCGCGGCGCCCCGCGACGTGCCGCGGCGGCAGGCGTCCTGATCGTCGTGCTGGGAGGGGGCGGAGGACCCGGACGATCCCGGACCGTCGCCCCTGTCCATCGTGCTGGCAGCGCACCGACCATCGGGGCATGGCCCGCTCCGAGACCGTCACCGGTCCCCGCGCCGCCGGCTCCGCCGATGCAGTCGAGACGGCGGACGAGCCGTCGCGCCGGCTGCTCGCGGAGCTGGTCCGGGACTTCCCCGGGGTCGACGCCACCGTCCTCGCGGCGACCGCCCGCGCGGCGCTCGCGGAGTTCGCCGATGCCCGCATCCACCTCTACGTGCACGTGCTGTCGCTGCGGATCGCCCGCGACCTCGTGCAGACCGGCACCGGAACCCGACCGCTCCCGCGGGCCTGAGCCCCGTCCGGACGGCGCGGGGCCCCGACCCGGCGAACCGGATCGGGGCTCCGGGCGCACCGTCAGACGTGACCGTGCGCCCGTCCCGCCGTCCTCGTGGGCGGCAGGACCGCGGTGTCGACGAGCGTGGCCAGCGCCCAGGTCGCCACGATGGCGATCACGAACACGGCCAGCACGTACTCATTCTCCGTCCACACCGCGGCGACGCCGAGGCCGAACGCACCCACCCCCGTCACCAGGGCGGTGCGGTGCCAGGGCTCGGCGTCGAACGCGGCACGCCCGGCCAGCAGAGCGGCGAGCATGCCGAGGACGAGACCGATGGCGCCCATGCCCCGCGGGTCCTGGACAAGCGGCACGTCCCAGCCCAGCAGGTACCCCACGTACGGCACCACGATGGCGGCGACCAGCACGGTCGCAGCGACGTCCTTTCCGGTGAACCTCATGGTCCTCACCTCCGTCGGACGCCTCCAGCATCCCGCCCGCCACCGATCCGGCCCCGGGGCGAAGGTCCCGTCCCGTGCGGCGCGGAAGTCCTCCGCCCGTGAGATCCCGTCAGGTCGGGCGGTCACCACCGCGGCCGCGGCGGTCGACGCTGTCGATGCTCGCGCCCACCGCCGTCGACACGCTGTCGACCGCCCGGCGGGCGCGCTCGCGGACCTCGGGAGTGCGCAGCCGCTCCCCCAGGCCGCTCAGCACCGCGTCCGCGGCCCGGATCGGACCGCGTCCAGCGGAGGTCGCCGGAGCGGCCCCGTCGGCGGGAACCCGCGCCGGCCGCAACGCGCCGCCGAGCGAGCGCAGCTCCGTGCCGACCGTGCGCCACGCCTCGCGGACGCCGGGCCTGGCCGCACCGCCGGCCGACGGAGCCGGGCGGGCTGCCGTCGCTCCGGACCGTGGGATGAGGACCCAGGCGATGACGTAGGCCACCACCACCGACCCCCCCGCTGACGACCAGCAGCGCGATCGCGGCCAGGCGGACCAGTGCGACGGCCACACCGGTGCGGTCCGCGACCGCGGCGCACACGCCACCGAGGACGCCGTCCGGCGGACGGCGCAGCGGGGGCCTGGGCGAGGGAGCGGAACTCGCGGTACTCCTGTCTTCGGACATGGGTCCACGCTGCCGCGGCACCGGACGGGCGCACAGGGCCGAAGGACCCGCCACCGCCTCCGGCGAGGGGTCTTCCGACCCGGTCGCACGCGTCGAGCGGCCCTGGGGCCGCGCGCGAGATCATCCCCTACGTCCCCATCGCCTCGACGGTTCGCACCGGGGTGTCGATCCTCAGCTACCGCGACCGCGTGGTGTTCGGCGTCACCGGCGACCACGACAGCGCCGGTGACGTCGACGTGCTGGCCCGCGGCCCACCGATCGTGCGCGGCCGGGCGCCGCGGCGCCCGCTCAGGGGGTCCTCCAGCAGGTCCGACTCGCCGACGACGCCCAGCAGCCGGTCGTGGTCGTCGACGACCGGCAGCAGGATGAACCCGTGCCGGGCGAGCAGGTCCGCGGCCTGCGCCGCCGACCATTCCTCGCGCACGCTCAGCACGGGGGTCGTCATGACGTCCTTCACGCGCGGCGTCACCGCGCACCTCCCTCGGATCGTCCACGGTTCGCGGCGCCCGCACCGGAGCGGTCCGGCGCCAGATCGACCCGCACGAGCAGCAGCCGCTTGGCCACGGCGTGCATCCCGGCCTCGTCGGTGGCCCGCATCGTCCGGGCCGCCGCGGGGAACCGCCGCAGCCAGACCCGCAGGCCCTGCTCGGCGAGGTCCGGTTCGACGCCGCCGTCGACGGCGCGCCCCCACCCCGGGCGGCGGATCCCGCACAAGTGAAGCTCGACCGGTGCGGCAGTGGTCAGGTTGCGCCACCAGGTCTTCGCGGGGTGGTCACCGACCAGGACCCACAGCGCGTCGCCGTCGCGGGCGTACTGCACCGGCAGCCGGTAGCGCCTGCCCGTCCGACGGCCGGTCACGGTGAGCAGCAACAGCGAGCGCCCCAGAGCTCCGCCGCGCTGGGTCCGCAGCAGCACGTCCACCAGGCCGTTGACCGCACGGCCGCTCCAGGCCGGAGTCATCGCGACCGACCCGCCGCCGCGGCGACGACGGGCGTCGATCTGTCCGCCGTCGGGCGCAGCGGCACGACGGTCACCGGGCAGGTCGCGTGCAGCACGCAGTGCAGCCCGACCGAGCCGAGCACAGCGCTTGCCACCGCACCACGTCCACGGTGCCCGATCACGAGCAGTTCGGCTCCGCGCGAGCGGTCCACCAGGACAGCTCCCGGCCGGCCGACGATGCCCATGACGTCGTAGGGCACCTGCCGCGCCGCGCCGCCCATCTCCGCCAGGACCTCGCCGACCTTGCGGCGCAGGCGCGTCTCGATGCCGATCGTCATCTCGCCCGCGCTGGGTCCGGTGATCGGCCGTGAGCCCTCGAACCAGGTCTCGGGTCGCTCGTACGCCTGGACCGCGACGAGCGCGGCGCCGCGGAGCGCGGCCTCCGCGGCGGCGTGGCGCACCGCGGTCAGAGAGTTCGGCGAGCCGTCCACACCCACTACGACCGTTCGCTGCGCGGTCATCGCGACCTCCTCCTGGGTTCTCGGTGCCACGATGCCCCGCAGGTGGCGGCGGGACATGAGGCGCAGGACCCGCCAGCGCGGGCACCTCGTCACCCCTCGAGCGGCCCTCCACGCGCACGGCTCATCGCTCTGCGGGGTAACGGGCGAAACCGGCGACGGCCAGGACGCGCCGGGCGACGTCGGTCAGGACGTCCAGCGGCCCTGCGCTCGGCGGGCAGCAGCGCGCCGCAGTCCAGGGCCCCGGACCGAGGTCGTGCTCACCCAGATCCGCCGGCTGGCCGACCGGGGTTTGGCCGTGCTTGTCATTTCGCACAACCTGAACGACGTCTTCCGGGTCTCCGACCGCGTCGCGGTGCTGCACCTCGGGCGGATGGTCGGGGTGCACCCGACCGGCGAGCTCACCCAACGCGCAGTGGTCGACCTGATCACCCTGGGCAGCTCCGCCCAGCTGGCGCCGGGTGCCCGCTGGCCGCGTCCGGGGTCGCGGCTGACCGCACGCGGTGCCGGCCGGGCCGGAGGGCGGACGGCCCCCGCGGTCCCGGACCGACGACCCTGCCCGGTCACCGGGCCCGGGGCGACCATGCGGTCATGCGAAACGCCACTGTCGCCCACGTCATGACCACCACCGTCCGCACCGCGCGCCCCGCGATGCCGATCAAGGACCTGGCTCGGTCGCTCGCCCGGTACGGACTCAGCGCCCTGCCCGTGCTCGACGCCGACGACCGGGTCGTCGGGATGGTGTCCGAGCGCGATCTGCTGTCCAAGCAGGCCCGCCCGCTGACCGATCCCGCCCGCTGGTGGCAGCGCCGTCGGACCCGCGCCGAGGTCCGCCGGGCCCGGGGCGACACCGTCGGCGACGTGATGACCGCGCCCGCGCTCACCATCCGGCCCACTGCCCTCCTCGCCGAGGCCGCGGACCTGATGGTCCGCCACGAGGTCAAGCACCTGCCCGTGCTCGACGACGGCCGGCTGGTCGGCGTGATCAGCCGCGGTGACCTCGTCCGGCGCTTCCTGCGCAGCGACGCCGACATGCGCCGGACGGTCGTCGAGGAGGTGTTCGTGCACATCCTGCTGGCCGATGCGAACGCGGTGCGTGTGTCCGTCGACCACGGGATCGTCGTGCTGGCCGGCCAGCTGCAGCGCCGCAGCGAGGTCGAGATCGCCGAGCGCCTGGTCCGCCGGATGGACGGCGTCGTCGACGTCACCAACGAGCTGGTCTACGCCCTGGACGACGGGGGCGTGAACGATCGACCGCCGGTGCTGCACCGGCGGTGACGGCCAGGCGAGGGAGAGGAGGTACGAGGATGCGCACACCCCGTGGTGCCGTCGTCGTCGGCGTCGAGGACGCACCGGACGCGCGGCTGGCAGTGCGCTGGGCCGCCGACGAAGCCGACCGCCGCGCCGCGCCGCTGCACCTGGTGCACGCCCTCGACGTCGGCTACCGCGAGCTCCCGCCCACCACCCGGGAGTACCGCCGGCTGCGCCACCGCGGCGAACGGGTCCTCGACTCGGCCCGCGCAGTACTGCCGTTCGGGTTCTCCCGACCGGTGTCGTCGGAGATCGACGACCAGCCCGCCGCACCGGCGCTGGTGAGCGCGTCCGGCGACGCCCTGCTGACCGTCGTCGGCGCGCGAGCGCACTCGATCGGCTACGAACTGCTGGTCGGCTCGGTGAGCCTGCACCTGGCCCACCACGCGGCGTCCCCGCTCGTGGTCGTGCGCGAGTCGGCCGACCCGGTTGCCGCGCGGGTCGTCGTCGGGGCGGACGGGTCGCCCGGCGCGGAGACGGCCCTGCGCTTCGCGCTGGAGGCCGCCGCCCGCGAGGGGCTGACCGTCACCGTGCTGCACGGCACGAGCGGCCGCCCCGGCGCCGTCGATCAGGAGCAGGCGAAGCGCGAGGAGGCGATCGCCGCTGCCGTGGCGACGTGGTCGGCGAAGTACCCGGAGGCCTCCGTGAGCGTGCGGGTCGAGCCGCGGCACCCGGCACGGCTGCTGACCGACGCGTCCGCCCACGCCCGGCTGCTGGTGGTCGGCTCGCACGGGCGCGGTGTCCTCGGTGGGCAGCGCCTCGGCCCGGTCGGGCAGGCGGCCCTGCACCACGCCCGCTGCCCGGTCGCGTTCACCCGCTGACCGGGTCGGCGGGACGGCGCTGACCAACGGGACGGCGCTGACCGACCGGTCAGCGTCGTCCCACCGGGTACCGGGTCTCGACCTGCAGCAGCCGCACCACCGAGGGCAGCACCAGCATCCACAGCGGCACCAGGACCCAGATCCGACCCGCCGTGAGGTCGTAGTCCGCGAAGACGGCGGACCAGCTCAGCCCTTCGACGAGGCGCCCGAAGCCGACCTCGAAACCCAGCGTCAGCGCCACCCAGACCCCGCCGATGGCCCACGCCGCGCCCGGACCCCGGATGGGCCAGCGGTGGTGCAACCACCACGCCCAGGACGTGAGCACCACGAGCAGCAGCAGCGTGGCCAGCCTGCGGGCAGCCTGCTCGCCGAGCAGCGGCTGGGTGACCAGCTGCCGCAGTGTCCCGTTGAGCAGGGCCACCACCAGCAGCGCCGACCAGCCCGCCACCCACGCCAGCTCGGCGAGCTGCTGACCGACTTGCGGCGGCGCCGCTACGGCGCCCGCGGCACGGTGACGGCCACGCTGCGGCTGCGCGGGTCGACCCGTCGCAGCTGCCGACGGGGCTGGTCGAGCGTTCCGTCGCGCTGGTGGAGGACCGCGACGACGTCGCCGGCATGGAGCGGGCTTTCCTGTCCGCCACCCGGTCGCTGTTGTGGGCGCTGCTGCGCTCGGGCGTGTACCACGCGGCGATGTCCTCGATCGCCGTGCCGGTGCTGCTCGTGCACGGCGACCGGGACCGGCTCGTGCCGGTCGCCGCGGCGCGGGCGGTGGCCCGGCGGCACCCGGCGTGGCGGTATGTGGAGCTGCGCGGTGTCGGGCACGTGCCCCAACTGCAGGTGCCCGACCTGCTCGCCGAGCACCTGCTGGAGTGGCTCGCCGACGCTCCCGAGGCCCCCGACTCGCACCGCAGCGCCGGTGCCTAACGGTCCCGGTGTCGTGGGCCCAAGGACCGCTCCCGCGCCGCCGGGACGGCGGGACCATGCGGTCCCGACCACTCCGACCGCAGTTCGACCACCAGGAGGACGCCATGATCGAGGCCAAGCGGTGGAACATCGTGATCACCATCGACGAGCACGACGGCCGCACGCGGGCCACGGCCCGCCTGCGCACCCGTGACGGCGAGCGGGTCGGCGTCGGCCTGGCCCGGTGCAACCCCGCCGACCACGAGGTGCCCGAGATCGGCGACGAGCTCGCGGTCGCGCGAGCGCTGACCGACCTCGGCGACCAACTGCTGGGCGCGGCGGCCGCCGACATCGGCGAGAACACCCACGAGGGCGACGTCCACGTGTGACCGACCGGTCCGGGGCGAGGAGAGCGACGAGGAGGTCATCATGACTGTCCCGGGCCGCGGGACGATGCGCGAGCGGACGAGCTCGGGCCGGCGGATCGGTTCGCTGCTGCTCGTGGTGCTGAGCGCGGTGACGCTGGTCGCCGTGCACGTCTGGCCGGGGTGGACCGCCGTGCCGTTCCTGACGCCGGCCACCACGCAGGTGCTCGGCGTGTTCACCGGGTCGCTGGTCCTCACGATGGTCGTGCAGGCGCTCGACGCCCTGATCGACGGTCCCCGGCTGCGCGCAGCGGGTGACGTCGCGACCTCCGCCATGGGGGTGGTCGTGGCCGCGCGGGTGTGGCAGGTGTTCCCGTTCCGGTTCGACCCCGCGGGCTTCGACTGGGCGGTCGTCGTGCGCGTGCTGCTCGTGCTCGGGATGGTCGGCGCAGCGATCGGCGTGCTGACCGCCGGAGTGGTGCTCGCCCGGGGCGGCGGCACCGACCGCACCTGACAGCGGAACGGCCGGTCCCGGCCGGTCGCCGGTCAGGCGCGCGCGGCGGCGGTGTCGGTACCCGCCGCCACCGCGGCGTCACCGTTGGGCCGCACCACGGTCACCGGGCAGGTGGCGTGCAGAACGCAGTGCAGGCCGACCGAGCCCAGCAGCGCGCTGGCCAGCGCACCGCGCCCGCGGTGCCCGACGACGAGCAGGTCGGCGTGCGCGGCCGCGGCCGTCAGCACGTCACCGGGGACGCCGGTGTGCACCTCGACCGAGGCGTCGACCTTCACTGCCAGGTCGGGGTGCGCTTCGAGGAGCTCGCGCAACTGCTCCTGCGCCCCGATCCGCACCCTCTCCAGCACCTCGGCGAGGGACGGCGACGCGGTGATGCCGTACTCGAGTGACCAGACCTCGGGCTGCGGCGCCGCGGCGACCGCCAGCAGGCGCGCTCCCCGGCGAGCGGCGTCGGCCAGGGCGTGCTCCGCCGCTGCCCGCGACCCAGGCGATCCGTCGATCCCCACCACGACCAGGCCGGTGCGGTCCATCTCCGCGCTCCCTCCACGTCCGCCGACGCCCCGGTCCACCGGGACAGCGCCACGGTGGCGCACCCGGCTCGCCCGCACGACGGGCGGAAGTCCCGGATGCACGCGGCCGGTGGTCCCGGGTCCGGTGCGCGGGCAGCGCGGGGCCGCGGCGACGGGGCCGCCGAAGGGACTCACGGCCCGCGGGTCCGGGCCCTGCGGACCTGCCGGGGGGCGGCGCGGCGGCCGATGCTCGGACCCGACCGAACCGGAAGGAGGTCGGCCGTGCAGACCACGTCCCGTCCTGAGCGACGCAACACCCCCCAACCTCCCGGCCCCGCTGACAAGATCGTCGTCGGTGTCGACGGCGGCCGCGGTGCGCTCGACGCCGTGCGTTGGGCCGTCGTCGAGGCCGGCGCCCGCGGTGCCGCGCTGCGCATCGTGCACGCCGCGCCCTACGCGGTGGACGGCGACCGCCACGCGGCCGCGCGGGTCCGGTCGATCCTGGGCGTGGCCTACACGGTCGCGCGCCGGACCGCACCCGACGTCGAGGTGTCCACGGCCTCCTCGCCCGCGGGACCGGCCGATGCGCTGGTCGCCGCGGCCGAGACGGCGCAGCTGCTGGTCGTGGGCATCCCGCACCGCCCGGACCAGTCGTCCTACGACGTCCTGCCGACCTCGGTGGCGTTCGCCGTTGTCGGCCACACCTCGTGCCCGGTCGCCGTGGTGCGCGGTCGGACCCGCAGCGGGTCCGAGCCCGTGCTCGTCGGCGTCGACGACCCGGGGGCCGACGCCGCCGCGCTCGCCGTGGCGTTCGCCGAGGCCGCGCTGCACGGGGTCGGAGTGGTCGTGCTGCAGGCGCGAGCCGGCCTGCGCGAGCACCTACCCGGCCACGCCGCCCACGACGAGGAGCGCACGGCGCACCTGCGCGCGGCGCTCGCCGAGTGGTCGCGGCGGTACCCGCGGGTCGCGGTGGACCTGCGCACACCCGGGGCGGACCCCACCAGCGCCTTGCTCACCGCGGCGCACGCGGCCCGGGTGCTGGTGGTCGGGGCCCGCAGGCGGGGCGCCACCGCCCGCACGCTGTTCGGCTCGCACAGCCGGGCGGTGCTGCGCCACAGCCCGGTCCCGGTCCTGGTCGTCGACCCGGACGTGCGCAGCTCGACACGCTCAGCGGTGCCCGGCTCGACAGCGCCCGCACCGCGGACCTGAAGGAGGAGGGGTCATGAACCAGTACACCGGTCCGGCCGTGGACGAGCGGACCGTCCGCGCGGCCATCGACCTGGCGTCGAGAGCGCCGTCGGTGCACAACAGCCAGCCGTGGCGGTGGGTCGTCGGCCCGCGCAGCGTGCACCTCTACGCCGACCTGCGGCGCTGGCTGCCCGCCACCGACGCCGACGGCCGAGACATGGCGCTGAGCTGCGGCGCGGTCCTGCACCACCTGCGCGTCGCGCTCTCCGCGGCCGGGCTGGCCGCCGAGGTGCACCGACTGCCCAACCCCGACGAGGGCGACCACCTGGCCGCCGTCACGTTGCGGGCGGCGAAGGGCACCGGCGCGGTCGCCGAAGCCGACCTGGGGCTGGCCATCGCCATCTCCGAACGGCGCACCGACCGTCGGCGCTACGGCTCGTGGGACGTCCCCTCCGCCTTCGTCGACGAGATGGTCGCGCGGGCGGCGGAGCAGGGCGCGGTGCTGCGGGTGGTGTCCGACGGCTACTCGCGCCGCGTGCTGCTCGGCGCCATCCGCGACGCCGCCCGCATCCAGGAGAGCGATCCGCGCTACCGCGCGGAGACCGCGGCGTGGACCGGCATGGCCGTCGACGGGCTCGGCGTCCCGCCGCGCAACCTGCTGCGCGACCCGGTCGGCACGGGCGGCGACACCGCCCGCCGGTTCACCCCGGGCACGCTGGACCAGGGCCCGGGCCCCGACGGCGAGGGAGCGGGCGACGGGGCGCTGCTGCTCGTGCTGGGCACCGCGTCCGACGACACCCTCTCGCAGCTGCGGGCCGGTGAGGCCGCCAGCGCGGTGATGCTGCACGCGACCCGGCTCGGTCTGGCGACCTGCCCCCTGAGCCAGCCGCTGGAGGTCGGCGAGACCCGGATCGTGGTCCGCGACCGCGTGCTGGGCGGGACGCTGTCCCCGCAGCTGGTGCTGCGCGTGGGGTGGGCCCCGGGCGGCAAGCCGTTGCCGGCGACGCCGCGGCGTGCCGTCGACGACACCATCGAGCGCATGCCGCGCTGACCGCGTCCGAACGCTCGACGGCTCCTGCCGACCGCGTGGTCGGCAGGAGCCGTGGGTGTGCGGGGTTGGCTGGCGGCAGGTCGTGCGGGCTGGCCACCAGCACCAGCATCGCCTCCGGGTCGAGGTCCGCGCCGCCGCGGGAGAGCAGGGCGCCCACCGCGGCGCGCTCGCCGGGCTCGACCGCGCTGCGCACCCAGGTGGCCTCGGCCTCGGCGGCCCGGCGCAGGTGCGCCCGGATGCCGGGCAGCTCGACGCGCGGGCGCGGCCGGGCCCCGGCCAGGACGGCCTGCAGGGTGCGCTCGGTCGGCGTGGGCGGTGCCTCGGCTCCGTAGCGCAGCACCGCCAGCAGGCTCGGGCGCCGGGTGCGCGGCGCCAACGAGATGACCGGGCGCACGGCGCGCACGACGACCTCCAGGTGCACGGCGAACAGCCCGGAGCCAGCAGCGAGGCGGGTGTCGGGGACCCACAAACCGCCCCCGCCCGCGGTGACCTCGCCATGCACCTCCACCCCGCCGCTGATCGGCTCGATCCACCACCGCTTGGCCCCCGGCACCGCAACGGCCCCGGCGACCGCGGCCCGCATGGCCGCGCTGTCGCCGACGAGGCCACCGACGCCGCCACCGACGCTGCGCCTCACCTGCGAAGGGGTCATCGCGCGAGTGTCCGACCGCCCGCCCGTGCGGTCGACGGCCGGCGGGCCCGGCATCCCCCGCCGTTCGCTCCGACGCGGCGGTGGCCTCCGGCGGCGCCCGACGGGACCTCCGGCCCTGCCGACGGCCCGGGCGCGCGGACGACCCTGGTCGCATGATCGACGCGGTTGTCCGCGAGACCCACGCCGGCCTGGTCCTGCTGGTCGGCGACCTCGCCTACAAGGTCAAGAAGCCGGTGCGGACCGCCTACCTCGACTTCACCACCCCCGCCCTGCGCTCCGCCGCGCTGCGCCGCGAGCTCCGGCTCAACCGCCGCCTCGCGCCCTGGCCCTACCTGGGGATCGCCCACCTGTCTCCCCCGTCGCTCGACGACCGGGACGTCGAGGACCGAGCCGGCGATCCGTACCGCGCTGCCGGGGAGCCCGTGCTGGTCATGCGGCGGATGCCCGAAGACCGGCGGCTCTCCGAGCTCCTGCGCACCGGCGCGCCCGCCGAGGACGCGCTGCGCGCCGTCGCCAGGCTGCTCGTCGCCTTCCACGCCCGCGCTGACCGCAGCGTCGAGATCGACGCCGACGGCGGGCGCGACGCGCTCGCTGCCCGGTGGGAGGCCAACCTCGCCGATATCACCGCTCAACGCGGTACCGTCCTCGCTCCCGGGCTGGTCGACGCCGTCGCCACGGGGGCGCGCCGGTTCCTGTCCGGGCGCGGTCCGTTGCTGGCCGACCGGGTGGCCCGGGGCCGGATCGTCGACGGGCACGGCGACCTGCTGGCCGACGACGTGTTCTGCCTGGACCGCGGTCCGCAGCTGCTGGACTGCCTCGACTTCGACGACCGGCTGCGCCACGTCGACGTCCTGGACGACGCGGCCTTCCTGGTCATGGACCTGGAGCGCCACGACCGGCCCGACCTCGCCGCCGCTTTCCTCGACGCCTACGTCGAGTTCTCCGGCGACCCCGCCCCGCCCGCCCTGCGCCACCACTACGTGGCCTACCGGGCGGGCGTGCGGGCGAAGGTCGCCTGCCTGCGCCACGCCCAGGGCGAGCCGGCCGCGGCCGTCGACGCGGTGGCGCACGCCGAGCTCGCGCTGCGTCACCTGCGCGCGGGCGAGGTCAGGCTCGTGCTGGTCGGCGGGCTGCCCGGGACCGGCAAGACGACGGTGGCGACCGCCCTGGCGGACCGGTTCGGCGCGGTCGTGCTGTCCAGCGACCGGCTCCGCAAGGAGCTGGCCGGGCTCGACCCGGGCTCACCGGCGGGCGCGGGCTACGCGGAGGGCATCTACTCCCCGGCCCGCACGGAGGCGCTGCACGCCGAGCTGCTGCACCGGGCCGAGGTCCTGCTGGGGCGCGGCGAGTCGGTGGTGCTCGACGCGTCCTGGACGTCGGCGACGCTGCGGCAACGCGCGGGTGATCTCGCCCGGCGCACGTCCAGCCGGGAGGTCGAGCTGCGCTGCGAGGCCGACGCAGCGCTGGCGCGGCGGCGGATCCTGGAGCGGACGGGCGGGCCGTCCGACGCGACGCCGGCGATCGCCGCGGCGATGGCGGCCGCGGCCGACCCCTGGCCCACCGCCACCACGATCCCGACCGGGGGGACCGTGGCCGCGGCGGTCGATCGCGCCGCCGCCGCGTGGCGCGACGGCACGGGCGCGTAGGGCCACCGGGCACGGCCGGAGGTCCCGCCCGCGCGGTACCGCTCGGCCCCCTCCGGAGGAGCGCAGCCGGTGACCTTCGGTCCGGTGGATCCGGGCTGTTGCGCAGGCGCGGGGGGGTGCCGCGGCGGGATGGTTCTCCTGCTCGAGGCGGAGCGCAAGGTAGAGCGCGAGGAGCACATCGATGACCATCCGACGCACACCCGAGAACGCCACCTCCGCGGCCGTCGTCCCGGCGAGCGCGGCGGCCCGGTCGCTGGCGGTGCTGCGCATCACCACCGGCCTCGTCTTCCTCTGGGCCTTCCTCGACAAGCTATTCGGCCTCGGCTACGCCACCACCACCGAACGAGCCTGGATCAACGCGGATCCCCCACCAAGGGCTTCCTCAGCAGCGTCGAAGTCGGACCCTTCGACACCACCTTCCAGACCATCGCCGGCACCTGGTGGGCCAACTGGCTCTTCATGCTCGGCCTCGCCGGCGTGGGCATCGCCGTCCTCGGTGAGGCCGCCTGCTGGGCGCTGCTCCCCCGGGCCGGCGTCGGCCGGCTCGCGTGGGTGGCGCCGGACGGCCGCATCCTCGTCGTCCCGGTCAACTACGGGCTCGACGGCCGCACCGTGGTCCTGCGCACCGGCGACACCGACCTGCTCGCCGTGGCCCGTGCGCGGTCGCGGGTCGCGTTCCAGGTGGAGGACATCGAACCCGGCCTGCGCAGCGGGTGGACCGTGCTCGTCGACGGCACCCTCGACGAGGTGGACGACGAGGATCTGGCCGAGCGGCTGGCCCGCCTCGTCGACCCGTGGCGTGGGTGCGCGAGCCGCGCCCCTTCGTCCTGGTGCTCGTCGCGGAGCGGACGAGCGGGCGCAGCATCCACGCGGTCGGCGGCGTCGAGGTCGTCGAGCTGGACCGGGGCTGAGCTGGACCGAGGGCTGAGCGGTCCGCAGCTCGCGGCGGACCCGCCAGGAGTCAGACCGGGAGGGCGCGCAGCCACGGGTCGATGACCGGCGCGGGTTCCACCCGGATCCGCAGGTTTACCGCGACGGGCCCGTCGTCCCGCAGGACCAGCGGGTTCACCTCGGCCTCCGCCACCTTCGGGGACTGCTCGGCCAGCCAGGCCAGCCGGCGGGCGACGTCGCGGACGGCCGCTCGCCGGCCCTGCCCGTGCCCCTGGGCGGGGTTCGAAGGCCCCGCGTCAGGTGCGCGGTCCGGTCGTCCCGGCCGTGCCGTGGCGCAGCACGTCCAGCCGGGCCCGGTACTCGGCCTCGTCGATGCCGCCGCGCGCGAACCGCTCGGCCAGCATCCGCTCGGCGTCGGGCCGTCGGTCCCTGCGCCCGCCGCGGCTCCCGTCCTCCCGAGGCAGCCGCAGCGCCGCCGCCACGACGATCAGCAGTATCACGGCCCAGAACACCAGCGTGCCCGTCATCATGATCACGTTGCCCCAACCGGGCATCCCGTCGATCCAGTGCCTCATCGCCACCGCCTCGCTCCCTCGGTCGGCGGCACCGCGGGCACCGCCGCGCCCCGCACCCGTGAGCCTCCCGCGCCACCCGAGCGTGCCCCAGGGTCGAAGGGCTGACGACAGCCCGACGTCCGACCCGGGACCTCAGCCCAGCGCCGCGACGAGGTACGCAGCGGTGGCCGCGGCCGCCAGCACGAACCGCACCGCGTTCAGCGTCCGGAACCGGCCGCGCAGGGCCCGCCACCCGGGGGCGGCACGTCCGGTCAGCCGACCACTGCGGCGTAGATCGGGAAGTTGGCCCGCACGGTGACCACCAGCGGCGCGAGCGCGAGCAGCACACCGGCCCCGAGCAGCACCGCCCGCACCACGTCCCCGACGACGATGGCCTCGACCAGCGCGGGCACCGGGGCGAGGAACTGCGCCATGGTGATCAGCGTGATCACCGGGTTGCCCTTGGCCGCGGGTAAGAAGGCCCGCATTGCCCGCACGTACTCCTGTGGCGCCGGCGCGCGCCACATCGGGTCCAGCAGCACGACAGGGTCATCATGAGGCCGGCGAACAGCCCGCCGGACAGGATGCCCAGCGCCAGCCCGATCTCCGCGACGGACACCGGCCGCCTCCCCTCCCGATCGTCCCGGCCGCTCAGCTGCCCTCGGGCTCCATCGTGTTCGCGCCCGCCGGGCACCCCACCGCTCGCGCCGTGCCCCACGGCACGTGGCGCTCGTGGATCGCGACGACCGTCGCGTCGTGCGTCGAGCGGTGCCGGACGTCGACCAGGGGTCCGCTGCCGCGGTCGAGAGCACGCGGGTGCGCTCGATGAACTGCTCGGGTGTGTTCGCCTCGGCGCTCACCGCGCTGTCGTCCCCGCCGAGTTGGTCCACCCCGCGCAGGTCGGCGTCGCGGGCCACGGCGTAGGTCCGCAGCCGGTCGTTCCGGTTGATGATCAGGTGGTCGTTGTCGGGCGGCACCCCACCGTTGGCGACCACGGCGTCGTCGCCGGTCAGGAAGATCACGCGATCGACGACGACGGTCAGGCCGTCGCCGTCCTCGCGCACGCGACGAGGTACCCGGCGTCCTCGATGACACCGTCATGGGCGGGCAGCCGCGTGGTCGACGGGGGCGCCACCGGAGCGGGTGCGGCAGGGGCTCGTGTTCGGGCGGTCGACGCAGGGCCCTCCGTAGACGCCGTCGCGGGTGCCGTCGTGGTCGGCCCGCTGGTCGGCGGGGCGGTCGCCGGCCGCGGAGCCGGGCCGAACAGGGACGCGAGGACGACGACCGGTGCGGCGGCCAGGACCGCCGCGATGTACGTCCACGCCTTGCCGTCGATGTGCCTCACGGGGGCCTCCCTCGCTCCCGCGCTCGGTGACCGACCCGCGCCCGGCGGGGCCGGCGCGTCCACGGTCGTCCCACCGGGTCGCACCGACCAGGGCCGATCGGCCCGCGGCCGGGTCGCGGCGGGCATGGGCGGCTGGGCTACGGCTGGTCGGCGCCGGTGGCCGCGGCGTCGAACCGCACCGTCTCGCCGGGGCGCAGCGCGCGCACCTCCCTCGCGCAGCCCACCCGGACCGGCCCGCCGGGCCCGGCCTCGGCGGCGATCTCCACCTCCCGCCCGGTTACGCGCACGGTCAGCGCCTGCCCGCGGTACTGCACGGCGAACTCCAGCCGGCCGTAGCGGCGGGGCCAGTGCGGGTCGAACCAAAGGGCGTCGCGGCGGGCCTCCATGCCCGCGAAGCAGCGCTGCAGCAGGTCGACGCAGCCGGCCATGGCGCCGATGTGCACGCCCTCCGCCGTCGTGCCGGACTGGATGTCGGCGACGTCGCTGCGCAGGGCGCGCTCGAAGTGCTCCAGCGCCTGCGCGCGGTGGGCGCGGGCGAGCACCCACGCGTGCACGAGCGCGGACAGGGTCGAGCCGTGCGCGGTTCGCGCCGTGTAGTACTCGATGGTGCGAACGATGGCCTCCGGCGGCAGCGCGTAGCCCAGCCCACCCAGCAGGTCGCGCAGCTCGTCCGCGGACAGCAGGAAGAACAGCATCAGCACGTCGGCCTGCTTCGACGCCTGGAACTCGTCCACCGAGCGGCCCTCGGCCTCCAGGATGCGGTCGAGGCGGTGGATGTCCCCGTAGCGGGCCCGGTAGTCGGCCCAGTCCAGCTCGGCGAGCTCCCGGTAGCCCTCGAACTGGCTGATCACCCCGTCCAGGCCGATCGGCACGAACATACGCAGCCCGATGTCGCGCCAGCGCAGCAGCTCGGCCGCGGTGAGTCCGAGGGACTCGACCAGCTCGCGGCGCCGCGTCGGCGGCAGCACGTCGAGCACGTCGCGGGCGCGGTGAAGCAGCCACACGGTCATCACGTTCGTGTAGGCGTTGTCGTCGATCCCGGGCCGCTCGGCACCCGGGTAACGGGTGCTGTACTCGTCCGGGCCCATCACCCCCCGGATGCGGAACCGGTCGCGGGCCGCGTCGTGGGTCGCCAGGCCGGCGAAGAACCGGGCGATCTCCAGGATCACCTCCGCGCCGTGGTCGGCCAGGAACTCCAGGTCGCCGGTGGCCTGGTGGTAGTGCCAGATGTTGTGGGCGACGGCCAGGCCGATGTGGCGCTGCAGGTGGCTGATGTCGGGCAGCCAGCGCCCGGAGCGCGGGTTGAGGTGCACGCGCTGGCTCTCCTCGCGGCCGTCGCTGCCCGACTGCCACGGGAACATCGCCCCGGCGAGGCCGGCCGCGCGCGCCGCGCGGCGCGCAGCCTCGAGCCGACGGGTCCGGTAGCGCAGCAGCGCCCGGGCCAGCCCCGGCAGTCGCAGCGACAGCACGGGCAGCACGAACAGCTCGTCCCAGAACACGTGGCCGCGGTAGGCCTCGCCGTGCAGGCCCCGGGCGGGGATGCCGGCGTCGAGATCGAGGTTGTGCGGTGAGGTCGTCTGCAGCAGGTGGAAGGCGCCCAGCCGCAGGTTGCGCAGGACCTCGGCGGTGGTGACGGCGCTGCCGTCGGTGAGTTCCATGCGGAACCGCCGCCACAGCTGCTCCCAGGCCAGTTCGTGGGAGGCCAACAGCTCGTCGAAGCCGGGGGCGTCGGCGAGCAGCTCGACGGCGGCGGCCACCGGCTCGGACACCGCCGGGTCCCGGGAGGTGACGACCGCGGCCACCTTCTCCACCGCGACCGGCTCGCCGGCCTTGAGCTGCAGCGCGAGCTCCAACGCAATGCGCCGGTCGTCCTCGTGCACCGCCACCGGTGGTCCGCCGGTCGAGCACCGGGTGCGGGCGGCGGTGGCGATCGCGGTTCCGGACTGGGTGGTGCGGGCGGCGAGGACGACGGTGTCGGGCTCGGGGCGACCGGTCGCGGTCACGGCGAGGTGCGCGCCGGCCATGTCGCGGTAGCGCTCGACACCGGAGTTGGTAACCGCCCCGTCGATGCCCGACCGCACCCGCAGCCGCCCGCTCCAGTCCTCCGCGGTGACGACGGTGTGCAGGCCTGCCAGGAACGGCCGGCCCATGTGCACGAAGCGGCGCTGGCGCACGGTGGTGCGCCGACCCGCGCCGTCGGCGAACCGCAGGACGCGGCTGAGCAGCCCGCGGCGCAGGTCGAGGACCAGCCGGTGCTCCAGCACTCGGACCCCGGCCATCGCCACCCACGGCCCGTCCTCGACCGCGATCCGCAGGTCGAGCCAGTTGGGCAGGTTGACCAGGCTCTCGTTCTCCACCCGGACCCCGGCCACCTCGTCGACCAGCCGGTTGTAGCAGCCGGCGGCGTAGGTGCCCGGGTAGTGCGTCCCGTCGGCCGCCGACTCCGGGGCCGCTCCCCGGGTCGCGACCCGTCCGTTGCCGAGGGTGCACAGCGCCTCGCGGCGCCCCTCGTCGGCCGGGTCCCACCCGTCGAACACCACGGTCCACGGGTCGGTCGCGGGCGGAGGCCCGGCGGGAGCGGCGGTCGCCATCGGGCCAGGGTAGGGACGACCACCGTGCGTGAGCAGGGGACGAACGCCCCGGGAAGGCGGACCGAAGACCCTGCGCAGCGGCCCGCCGCGCGCTCACGATCGGGGCAGGTGCGGTCGACCGCGACCGCCCGGACCACATCGAGGTGGGTCATGGACACGACGATGCACAGCAGGAACGCCCGGCCCTCGCCCGCGGCGGGCGCCCCGGCCCCGGACGTGGGCACCCTGCTCGACGGCGTCGAGGCAGCGGCCCGGGCGAACCGGGTCTTCGGGGAACCGATCGACGCCCACGGCGTCACGATCGTGACCGCGGCGCGGGTCGGCGGCGGCGGCGGTGCGGGCTCCGGCACGGGCCCGGGAGAGGAGGGCGGCTCCGGCGGCGGCTTCGGAGGGCGCCCGGTCGGTGCCTTCGTGCTCAGCCAGGGGACCGCCCGCTGGCAGCCGGCCGTCGACGTCAACCGGCTCGTCCTGGTCGTGGCCGCCGTCGCGGTGCTCGCGCTGCTCACGGCGCGGCGCGTCGCCCGCCTGCAGGCGGCCGGGTGCCGGTCCGAGCGCTGACCCCCGTGCGCCGGGTGCGGCCGGAGGCCCCGGACGCCCGTCGCCCCGAGCGGGACGGGCTTCCGGGCCGTACCGCCGCCGCGGCGAGCGGCAGCCTCGGCCGCGACACGAACGGCGAGCGCGCGGACGGCCGCATGAACGAGTACCGGGGAGCCCTCGACCTCAGCCGGGCACAGCTGCACGAGGTGCTTGCCACCGCGGCCGCGGCGCCGTCGCTGCACGACGCGCAGCCGTGGCGATTCCACGTCGAGCCGGGGCGATACTGCTGGTCGTAGACCACGAGTGGGGCCTGCCCGGGATCGACCCCGACGACCGCGAGCTGCGGATCTCCTGCGGAGCCGCGCTTGTTCACCCTGCGCCTCGCGCTGCACGGCCGGTGATCCACCCACGCGTCACGCTGGCGCACGATCCAGCGGAGCTGCGCCGGCTGCTCGACGCCGTGCGGCGACGGCCCACCAACCGCCACCCGTTCAGCGACGCCCCGGTCGGCCTGCCCGAGCAGTACGCGCTGCGGCGCGCCCCCAGGAGGAGGCGCCTGGCTGCACATCGTGCACGAACCCGGCGACCGCCCCTGGCTGCGCGACCTGGCCGCGCTGGCCCACCGCCGAGCAGCCGACCGACGGGGCGGTCGTACCTCACCCGGTGGCCGGCCGTCGGCGAGGCACGGCTGCCGCCACGCCCCGCCGCCCGCTCTCGTCCGTCCTGGTGGGACCAGCCCGTGGGGTCCGGGACGGTCTTGGCGGGGGCCGGAGGTCCCGGCCGAGCCGGGACCGCCGACCGGTCCGCCGCGCACCCGCCGGTGCGAGTGTCGGCGCCACAGGCCCCGACCGAGGAGTCCCCCGTGCACACGACAACCGCTCCCACCGACCCGATCGCGACCATTGCGGCCACCGTCGTCGCCGAGGTCGACAGCTCCCAGACCCTCCGCGCGGTCGCCGAGGAACTCGTCGCCGACGAGATCGGCGCCGTCGTGGTGCGCGTCCCCGGCCGACCCAGCGGGCTGATCTCCGAGCGCGACCTGGCGGCCGTGGTCGCCGCCGGTGGCGAGCCGGGCACCGTGCAGGCCGTCGACCTGATGACCACCGAACTGGTCACCGCGGCGCCCGGCGACAGCATCGCCGAGGTCGGCGCCCGGATGCTCGACGCCGGGATCCGGCACGTCGTGCTGCACGACGGCGAGCAGGTCGTCGGGATCGTCTCCATCCGCGACGTGCTGGGGGTGCTGCTCAGCCCGTGGACCGCCCGGACCACCGGGCCCACCCGAGGAGGACGACAATGACCGGACCCGTCCCGCGGTCTCCCGCCCCGACGCCGGAGCCGACGCCGCCACCGGGCGGACCCCGGCGCATCCGCCGCAGCCGCACCGACCGCATGATCGGCGGCGTGTGCGGCGGGATCGCCGCTTCGCTGGGCATCGACGCCGTCCTGCTGCGCATCGCCGCCGTGGCGCTCGCCCTGTCCGGTGGCGTCGGCGTGCTCGCCTACGTGGCGGCCTGGATCCTGATCCCCGAGGCCGGCAGCGGCGATGGGGCCGACGACCCCGTGCCGCAGGCCCCGCCGCCCAGCCGCCACTCGGTGGCCATCGCCGTCGGGTCCTGCCTCGTCGGGATGGGGGCGCTGCTCCTGCTGCGGGCCTGGGTCCCGGGCCTGGGCACCCACCTGTTCTGGCCGCTGGTCGTCGTCGCGGCCGGCATCCTCGTGCTCGTCTCGGCGCGGAGGTGAGCCGTGAGCACACTGGTCGACCCCGTCCCGACGGTCCCCGAACCGGCGCACGACCGGCGCCGGCCCCGCTGGGACCGCATCGTCCTCGGCCTGCTGCTGCTCGCCGTGGGCGTCGGCTGGCTGCTCGACGACGCCGGCGTCGCCGTGCCGTGGCGCGCGCTACCGGCCGCCGCGCTCATCGTGATCGGCGTCGCGCTGCTGGCCAGCCTGGCCGGCGGGACCGGCCGGGCGGACCTGGTGGTCGTGGGCGTCCTCGCGCTCCTGGTCGCGAGCGCGGTCGGGGTGGGCGCGGACCGCTACCTCGGGCCGCCCGGCGAGCGGACGATCGCGCCTGCGCGCGACGGCTGGCCCGCCCCGGTGCGGATGGCGGCCGGCGAGGTGGTGCTCGACCTCGTGCAGGGCGACCTGCCGCCCGGCGGTGCCCACGTGGCGGTCGGCGCGGGCACGGTGGTCCTGCGGCTGCCCGCCGACGAGCCGGTCCGCGTCGACGTCCGCGTCGTGACAGGCACCGTCGAGGTCGACGGCCGCACCGTCCGGGAGGGCTTCGACCTGCGGTGGTCCCAGGGGCCCCCGACCAGCGCGGCGAGCGCCGTGGTCGACGTCGGCGCCGGTGAGGTGGAGGTCCGTCATGTCCGTCCGTGAGACCCGCCGCGGCCACCCGGCCGCCGTCCTGGGCACCGGCCTGGGCGCAGTGCTCGCCGGCGTCGCGCTGCTGCTGCAGGCCTACGACGCGCTGCCGATCGGGTGGGACGTCGTCCTGCCCGTCCTGCTGGTGGTGGTCGGCGTGGTCACCGCCACCGCCGGGGTGGTCGGGGCGCACCGCAGTCGGCCCCGCTGACCCGACCGCGGCTCGGCACCGAGCGCCCGACCGGGACCGCCGGGCGCCGGGCCGCGGGTTGGCGAGCTCAGGCCAAGTGATCGAACTCGCCGCGCTTCGCGCCATCGAGCGAGGCTACAAACTCGTCAGGCCGGAAACGCAGCACCGGGCCTCCCCGGTCCTTCGTGTCCCTGACTTCGATCATGCCCTCGTGACGCCGCTGCTCGACGCAGGACGTGCCGGTGTCGCTCATGCTCGCCTTGATCCAAGGCGTGGTGCCGTCGATCATCCCAGGTACTAACTCCTCGATGGGGACCGCCTGCGCACGCATGCCGTCGAAGGCGCGACAGAACGCCTCGACCTCCTCCGGCTTCTCCACGTACCGACACCCGATGAAGCTCTCGCGCATAGGCCCCGGATGTCCCTACTCACCCCCGTCGCTACAGCGCTCGAGGACCCGCTCGGGTCAGCTCTGCCCGGCACGGCCGTGCCGCCACATCGGCTCGACCCGGTCCCATTCCCGCTCCCAGTAGCGGCCGCGCGCCAGCGCGAGGAGCTGCTCGACGCCCAGCCCCGCGCCGAGCAGCAGCATGCCTCCCAGCGCCATGACCGAGAACCCGGTCAGGATGGTCGACGCGAACACCTCGTCCTGGTCCGCCGGAGCCGTCACCGGTTGGCCGTTTCCGTCGACCCACCCGTTCACCTGCTGACCGGCGTCCGCCCCGAACGGTGCGAACACCTCGCCGGTGACGGGTGTCCCGTCGGGGTCGGTCCAGCGCGCGGCCACGCGGACCGGCGTGGCGGCGGTGGCCGAGGCGGGGGTGCCCTCCCGGGTCGCGTCGGCCAGCAGGACTGCGCCGACCCTCGTGCGTTCCTGCTGCTCGGCCGCGACGCGCTGGGACTCCTTACCGTGCACCACCACCACGGCCGCCCCCGCGGCGAGCAGCAAGGCGAACGCCGCCACCACCGTCAGCACGGCGAGCGCGTCCGCGAGCCGGTCCACTCCCCGACGGGGCAGCGCCTTGCGCGTCGTCGCCACGGTCACGCCCTCCCCGAGCCGTCGGGGCGCACGACCGCGACCGGGCACGGTGCGCGGTGGACGGCCGCGTTGCTGACCGAGCCGAGGACCAGCCCGGTGCGCTCGCCGAGCCCGCGGGACCCGAGCACGAGCAGCTGGGCGCGGGTCGCCCGGCGCAGCAGGACGTGGGCCGGGAAGTCGCGCGAGACCACCGTCTCCACCGCGACCCGCGGGTACTTCTCGCTCCAGCCGACCAGGCGCTCGACGAGCATCCGCCGCTCGTCGGCCTCGATCGCCGCGACGTCGATCACGCGCGCCACCACCGGGCCGATCACGGGGTCCCACCAGGTGTGCACGGCGACGAGCGGGACGCCGCGGGCGTCGGCCGCGGCGAAGGCGAACTCGGTGGCGGCCTCGCTGGTCGCCGACCCGTCTACGCCGAGCACGACGGGCAGCGACGACTCCACGTCAAGGTGAGGACCACCGCGCACGACGACGACCGGGCACTGCGCGGTCGTCGTCACGGCCACGGCCACCGACCCGGCGACGGCACCGCGCAGCCGGCCGCGGCCGCGGTCGCCGAGCACCAGCAGCCGGGCCGAGCGCGACTCGTGGCGCAGCACCTCGGCGGGCGCGCCGGCGACGACGCGCTGCTCGACGGCAATGCCCGGGGTCACCTCGACGGCGGCCGCCGCGGCGGCCGCGGCCGCATCGGCGGCGGTGCGGCGCTGCACCTCCCGGAAGCGCAGCTCGCTCATCCGGTGCGTGGCTGCGCCGTCGCCGACCGCTCCATGGGCCACCACGACGCGCAGCGGCAGGTCGCGGCGCCGCGCTTCGCGCGCGGCCCACCGCACGGCCCGCAGTGCGTCGGCGGAGCCGTCGACACCGACGACCACGTCACGGCGGATGCTCCCGGTACCCAGTACGGCGTCCATGTCCGACCTCCTCGTCTCAGCAGGCAGCCTGCGCCGTCGCCGTCCGCGCCGGCAGCGGCGCAGGGCCCGCGGCCGGGGGTCCTTGGCCCCCGACCGGCGCGGACCGTCAGGGGACGAGGACGGCCGCTCCGGTGATCCGGTCGGCGGCCAGATCGGCCAGGACGCGGTCGGCCTCGTCCAGCGGGCGGCGGGTGACCTCGGGTCGGACGTCGAGCGCCGCGGCGAGCCGCAGGAACTCCTCGCCATCGGCGCGGGTGTTGGCGGTGACGCTGCGCAACTGCTTCTCCCGGAACAGCTCCGCGTCGTAGTCCAGGGCCGGGACGTCGGAGAGGTGGATGCCGGCCACCGCGAGCGTGCCGCCCCGCTCAAGGGCCCGCAGCGCCACCGGCACGAGCTCGCCCGCGGGGGCGAACAGCACGGCGGAGTCCAGCGGTTCCGGTGGGGCGCCGTCGGCCGGCCCGGCGGAGGCGGCACCGAGCCGCAGCGCCAGGGCGCGGGCCGGCGCGGAGCGGGTCAGGACGTGCACCGTCGCCCCCTGCGCGATGGCCACCTGCGCCACCACGTGCGCGGACGCGCCGAAGCCGTAGATGCCCAACCGGCCTCCGGGCGGGAGCTCGGCGCGACGCAGCGCACGGTAGCCGACGATCCCCGCGCACAGCAGCGGTGCCGCGGTGGCGTCGTCGAGCGCGTCGGGCAGGCGGTAGGCGAACGCCTCGGGCACGACGGTCCGCTCGGCGTAGCCGCCGTCGGCGTCCCAGCCGGTGAACCGCGCGGTCGGGCACAGGTTCTCCCGCCCGGTGCGGCACCACCGGCACGCCCCGCACGTCCCGCGCAGCCAGGCGATGCCGACGCGGTCGCCGAGCGCGAACCGACCGGCCCCGGGACCCAGCTCGTCGACGACGCCGACGACCTCGTGGCCGGGGACCGTCGACGGGCGCCGCGGCGGCAGGTCGCCCTCGGCGAGGTGCAGGTCGGTGCGGCAGACCCCACACGCCAGTACCCGCACCGCGACCTCCCCGCGGCCGGGGGCCTGCTCGGGCAGCGCGATCCGCTCCAGCGGACCGGGCCCGGGTCCACCCAGCGGCCCGGGGCACTCGACCGCCCAGGCGCGCACCCCGATTACCGGCCCGCGGCCGGGATGCCGCGGCGGCGCCGCACCTCGTCGGAGGTCAGCTCGCGGTTGGCCACGACGCGCAGCGCGTCGCGCCGGCTGACCACGCCGACCAGCCGGCCATCGGAGACGATGGGGACCGAGCGGATGCCCTCGTCGAGCATCAGGGCGACGACGTCGGCCAGGTCGGCGTCGGGTTGCATCGAGATCGGGGCCGGTGTCATGACGTCGGCGACGGTGGGTTCGGGCTGCTCGGGGACGGCCCAGCCGTCGGGCACGATCCGCCCGCGGACCAGGTCGGCCTCGGTGACGATCCCGATCACGCGCTCCGCCCGGTCGACCACCGGGGCGCCGGTGAAGCCGTGCGAGACCAGCAGTGCGGCCGCCGCGTGCACCGGCACGTCCGGCCGCAGCGTGATCACGGGGCTGCTCATCACGTCTCGGGCCAGCATCGGCCTTCTCCTTCCGATCGGTGGACACCTCCGCCGGGGCGCCGCAGCTGAGCACGGCGCTCGGCGGGGGCGACAGGCTCGACGATCCGGCCGCCGTCGTGCGCCGGCATCAGCCGGCCCGCGCGGGAGTGGCCCCGGGGGTCTCCGGCGACACGACCGCGACCGGGCAGTGGCTGCGGTGCAGCACGGCGTGGCTGACCGAGCCCAGCAGCATCCCGAGCAGGGCGCCGCGACCCCGCGACCCCACGACGACGAGCTGAGCGTCGGCCGAGAGGTCGACCAGCGCACGGGCGGCGCCGTCGCGCCCGACGAGCCGGCGCACCCGCACGTCGGGGTACTTCTCGCCCCAACCGGCGAGCCGCTCGGCGAGGATCTCCTCCTCCTCGGCGGCGATCGGGTCCCACTCCACGAGCGGCGCCAGGCCGGGCGCGTACTCGGTGGCCGCCCAGGTGTGCAGGGCCACCAGGGGAGCCCCGCGCACGGCCGCGGCCTCGTAGGCGAATGCGATGGCGGCCTCGCTGGTGGGCGTGCCGTCGACGCCGACGACGACCGGCCGATCCGCTCCGGTCTCCCGGTGCTCGCCCCGCACGACCACGACCGGGCAGGGCGCGCGTCCGGCGAGGCCGACGGCGACCGAGCCGACCAACAGCCCGGCCAGCCCCCCGAGCCCGCGGCTGCCCACGACCAGCAGCTGCGCCCGGCGGGCCTCCTCGGCCAGTAGGCCGACGGGGAAGCCGACGCGCAGCTCGTCCTCGACGACCAGATCGGGTTCGGCGGCGCGGGCCGCGGCGACGGCCGCGGCCAGGCCGCGCCGCGCGGCGGCGCGCTGCTCGTGGCGGAGCTGCTCGCCCAGGGCCGGGATGCCCACGACGTGCTCCGGCCCGTCGTCGTAGGCGGTGACGAGGCGCACCGCCGCGCGGCGGCGGCGCGCCTCGCCCGCGGCCCAGCGCACGGCGGTGAGGGCGTTGTCGGAGCCGTCCACACCGACGACGACGGGGCCCGTGGCGGGCGCGAACCGAGCGGACATGATCGTTCTCTCCTCGCGTGGTCAGGACTCGGGAACGGCGTCCGGGCGGACGACGGCGACGGGGCAGTGGCTGCGGTGCAGCACGGCGTGGCTGACCGAGCCCAGCACGAGGCCGGCGAGGTTGCCGCGCCCGCGCGAGCCCACGACGACCAGCTGGGCCTTCGCCGACTCCTGCACCAGCACCCGGCCGGCGGGACCCCGCACGACGACCCGGCGGACCTCGACGTCGGCGAACTTCTCGGTCCAGGGGCGCAGCCTGTCGGCCAGCACGGCGCGCGCGTCCTCGGCCAGCGCCTCCCAGTCGATCAGGGCGGCGACCTGCGGGTCGAGGACCAGATCACCGAAGGTGTGCACGGCCACGAGCGGAACGCGGCGGGCCGCGGCAGCGGCGAAGGCGAAGCCGAGCGCGGCCTCGCTCATCGGTGTGCCGTCGACGCCCACGACGACCGGTTCCGGTGATGAGGCGTCGCGGTCCTCCCCGCGCACGACGACGACGGGGCAGTCGGCGCCCGCCACCATGGCGACCGCGACGGAGCCGACCAGCAGTCCGCTCAGGCCGCCGAGCCCGCGGCTGCCCAGCACGAGCAGCTGTGCGTCGCGCGACCGCTCGTGCAGCGCCCGGACGGGGAACCCGATCACCAGCTCCGCGGAGATCGGCACGCCGTCGACCGTCCGCTCGGCCACCCTGGTCGCGCCGGCCAGCACGTGGCGGCGGGTGCGCTCCAGCAGCTCATGCCGGTAGCGCTCGGTCCGGCCGCTGTGGTGGTGGTCGGGTGCCCAGCCGAAGGCCGTGACCACCCGCAAACCGGTCTCCCGGCGCCGGGCCTCGACGGCGGCCCACCGGACCGCCTCCAAGGCGCTGTCCGAACCGTCCGCGCCGACCACGACGGGTCGGCGACCGGTGGCGACCTGCGCGGTCATCGCCGTCTCCTCTCGATGTGCTCACGACCATGCTGGGCCGCGGTGCGGTGCTCCGGTCAGTGGCGGCCGGCCGGGAATCGGTGGGTCGTTCGTCCTGCCCCGACCGGGTCCCCCGGCCGGCGGGCCGCCCGCGCTCCGCCCCTACCCGCGGGGGTGCGACGGGGCGACCCTGGCGTCCCGACTGCCTGCCCACCCCCTTGGGGCACCTGCCGAGCGGAGGACCGAGATGACCTACCGACGCGGCACCGTCACCCTGCTGGGCCCCGACGACACCGTGCGCATCGGCGGACCCCGCCGGCACGAACCACCGCGCGTCGTCGCCGCGCTGCACGAGCTGCCCGGGGACGGCCCGGTCCTCGCCGAGGCCGTGGCCGCCGCGCGGCGGATGGGCGGCGAGCTCGTGCTGGTCCACGCGGTGCCGCTGTCCTTCGCCGAGCGCAGCGTCGGGTTGGAGGAGGCGGTGCGCCGGGGCGAGCGCATGCTCGCCGCCGCGGCGGCGAGCGCGGCAGCGGCCGGGGTGGCGCCGAAGGAGGCGCTGCTCGTCCGGGTCCGCCCGCACGAGCTCGTCGGCGCGCCGGTGGAGGCCGACCTGCTGGTCATCGGCGGTCCGCCGGCGGACGACCCGCAGCGGCTCGGTCCGGTGACCCGCAGCGCCGCGCGGTACGCCCCGTGCGCGCTGCTCGTCGTGCCGCGCCCGTGAAGCCCCGCGGACCGTGCACGTCAGCGCCGAACGCACGACGCCGCGCGAGGCCACCGACTTGCTGCGTGCTCCCTCGGGTCGCGTGACCTTCGCCCCTGGCGCCGCGGGACGAGCGGCCGCTGGTCGGCCCGCCGCGCCGACCTCGATCCTCGCAGGATGCGGACGACGGTGATCGGTCCCGGGCTGCGGCCGGGCCTGACGGCCCTGCGGCGGCGCGACGCGCCCGCGCTGCGCGGCGACGTGGTCGCCGGCGTGACAGTGGCCGCGTACCTCGTCCCGCAGGTGCTCGCCTACGCCGGCGTGGCCGGGGTGCCCCCGGTGACCGGGCTGTGGGCCACCGTCGTGGCCCTGGTCGCCTACGCCGTGCTCGGCTCGTCGCGGCGGCTGTCGGCCGGGCCGGAGTCCACCACCGCGCTGATGACCGCGATCGCGGTGGCCCCGCTGGCCGGCGGGGACGCCACGCGCTACGCGGCCCTCGCCGCGGTGCTCACCCTGCTGGTCGGCGGCGTGTGCCTGCTCGCCCGGGTGGTCCGGCTCGGTTTCCTCGCCGATCTGCTGTCGCGCCCGGTGCTGGTCGGATACCTCGCCGGGATCGCCCTGGTGATGATCGTCGGACAGCTCGGCAACGTCACCGGGGTGCACGTCGAGGGCGGGACGATCCTGGCCGAGGTGGCCTCGTTCGCCACCGGGCTGAGCACCGCGCACCCGCCCACCCTGGCCGTGGCGACCGGCGTCTTCGCGCTGCTCGTGCTCCTCGGTTCCGCGCTGCCGCGGCTGCCCGGACCCCTCATCGCGGTCGTGCTGGCCGCCGCCGTGACCACGGTGGCCTCGCTCGACGCGCTGGGCGTGCGCACCATCGGGACCGTCCCGGGCGGGCTGCCCGTTCCCGCGCTGCCCGCGGTCGGCGCGTCCGACGTGGCCGCGCTCGTGCTGCCGGCGATCGGCGTGGCGGTCGTGGCCTACTCCGACGACGTGCTCACCGCTCGTGCGTTCGGCAGGCGCGACGGCGAGGACATCGACGCCGACCGCGAGCTGCTGGCCCTGGGTGCGGCCAACGTCGCCGCCGGCCTCTTCCAGGGCTTCCCAGCCAGCAGCAGCGGCAGCCGCACCGCGATCGGGCAGGCGTCAGGGGGGCGCTCCCAACTGACGTCCTTGGTCAGCGCGGTGACCGTGCTCGCCGTGCTGGTCGCCGCCGGGCCGCTGCTGTCGGCGTTCCCGGCTGCGGCGCTCGGCGCGCTGGTCGTGCACGCCGCCCTGCGCCTGATCGACGCCGGTGAGCTGCGCCGCTTCGCCCGGTTCCGCCGGTCCGAGCTGGCCATCGCGCTGCTCACCACGGTCGCGGTGCTCGCCCTCGGCGTGCTCTACGGCGTGCTGGTCGCGATCGGGCTGTCGATCCTCGACCTGCTGCGCCGGGTCTCCCGCCCGCACGACGGCATCCTCGGCTACGTCCCGGGCATCGCCGGCATGCACGACGTCGACGACTACCCGCTCGCCAGCACGGTGCCCGGCCTGGTCGTGTACCGCTACGACGCGCCGCTGTGCTTCGCCAACGCCGAGGACTTCCGCCGGCGCGCGCTCGCCGCGCTGGACTCCGATCCCGACCCGCGCTGGCTGCTGCTCAACACCGAGGCCGTTACCGACATCGACATCACCGCCGTCGACGCCCTCGCTCGGCTGGCCGACGACGTCGAGCAGCGCGGGGTCACCCTCGCGCTGGCGCGGACCAAGCAGGACCTGCTGGTCGACCTGCGCAGCAGCGGGCTGGCCCGGCGGATCGGCGAGGACCTCGTCTTCCCGACCCTGCCGACCGCCGTCGCGGCGTACCGCGCCGCCCGGGGCCTGCCGGAGCCGACCTGAGGCCGATCCGGCGGGCGGCGCCGGAGCGGTGCGCGGTCAGCGCCGGACGACCCGGAAGACCGGGATCGCGTCGGCGACCGCGGCGATCTCGGCCAGCGGGGCACCGCGGCGCACCGGCAGGTGCGGGCGCCCGCCCGGGGCGAGCTCCAGGTACCGGGCGATGATCGGGGCACGCTGCTCGACCGGCAGCTCCAGCAGCCGCACGGCGTCGCGGCGGCCGTGCTCCAGCACGGCCTCGCCGCCGGCCGCCCGCACGTTGCGCACCCAGTTCGCCTCGCCGAGCATGCTCACGAGGTACACCTCGCCGTCGAGGCGGACCGGCACCAGCGGCAGCGACACCACTCGCCCCGACCGACGCCCGACCACCTCCAGCGACACCAGCCGCGAGGGCAGCAGACCCCAGCGCCCGATCAGCTCCGAGGGCCGGTTCATCAGCCGCGCGGCCCGGCCGGGCCGCCCGCCGCGGTACATCCGCCGCATCAGCCGCGCGTACCAGCCGTCGGGCGCGACGGCGGACGCCGGGCCGCCCTGCTCCATCGTTCCCATGGGACACCCCGATCTCGAGTCGGAACTTCCTGCTCGCGGTCCGACGCTATCCAGGGCCCGGCGCCGCGCGCAGGGCTGGAGAGCCGCGGTCTGAGGGTCATTCGACCCGCGCCGGTTCCGGAACGCGGATCGACCGACAGCAGCGCGACGGGTGCGGCTCCGGGTCGATCGCCTCCGGCAGCGGGCCTTCCGGGCACGACCGACCTGCTCGGTCCGGCGCGATGCGTTCCTACGGCGTGTCCAGCTCGACGCACCATTCGACGCCGGTCAGGTCCGGGTCCAGGTCGACCACGCGGCACTCCGCCGCGGACGCCCGCGCCCGCAGGTCGCGGATCCACTCGCAGATACGCACCACCGAGCCGTGGGTGCTGCCGACCATCCGCCGTCGGCTCCGGCACCGACTATCCCGACGCGCGCGCGACGCGGGACCTGCGGCGCGCCGCACCGGGCCCAGCGGCCCGGGACGAACGGCGACCACGGGTCGACCGTGGTGGTATGCGCCCTGACCCGAGCACCCACCCGCACGACCACCCGACCACCGCGCATCCCGTCGACCACCGCCCGGTCCTGCTCGCCCACGACGGTTCGGCCGCCGCCCACGTGGCGGCGCGCTGGGCGGCCGCGGCGGCGGCCGGGACCGGCCGCCCGCTGCGCGTCGCCACCGTCCGCCGCTGGCCGGTCCCCGAGCTGAGCGGGCTGGACCTGCCGCCGGACGTGCTCGACGCCGAGCGCGCCGCGAGCGGGGCCCTCGACGCCGCGGTCCTCGCCTGCCGCGACACCGCCCCCGACCTCGACGTGCACGCCGAGGAACTGGTCGGCGACCCGGTCGAGCTGCTGGCGAAGCTGGCCGGCGAGGCCGCGCTGCTCGTGGTCGGCTCCTGCGGTCAGACCGCCCACCCCGACGTGCTGCTCGGATCCACCGCCGCCGAGCTGAGCCGCCGCGTGGTCACCCCGCTGGCGGTGGTCCGCCGGGTTCCCCCCGGCCCGCCCTCGGGCGCTCCGGTCGTCGTCGGCGTGGACGGTTCCCCCTGCTCCGCCGCCGCGGTGCACGCCGCGTTCGCCGCGGCGGCCCGCGACGGTCGCCCGCTGGAGGCCGTGCACGCCTGGCTGGACCTGCCGGTCGACGCCCTCGGCGCGCTCCCCGGGCTCGACCTGCGTCTGGTCCGGGCGAAGGCCGCGGCACTGCTGGACGGGGAGCTCGCCGACGCCCGCCGCGAGTACCCGGACGTGCCGGTGCGCACCGTCGTCGCGGTCGACCGACCCGCGGCCGTGCTGCTCGAGCGCGCCCGCGGCGCCGGGCTGCTCGTGGTCGGCCGGCGCGGGCGGGCGCACCTTCGCGGCGTGCCGCTGGGCTCGGTCAGCCACGCGGTCCTGCACTACGCGCCGTGCCCGGTCCTGCTCACCGGCTGACCGGGGTCCAGCCGCCCCCGCCCCACCCGAGGAGGTCCGCCATGACGGTCATCCTGCCCCCCGACCAGGACCAGCAGCCCTCGCCCCAACCACCCCCGCCGCCCTCGCCGGCCCGGCGCCGCTGGGCCACCGCCGCCGCGGTCCTCGCCACGATCGCGGTGGCCGTCTCGGTCGTGGTCCTCGCGATCGTGCTGGCGGGCGATGCGCCGGAGCCCGATCCGCCGCCGGTCCCGGTCCCGACCACGACGGCGGCCCCAGCGCCGACGCCCACGGCGACCGCACCGGCCCCGACCACCGCGCCGGCCCCGTCCGTCACGGTCGTGCCGACCACCGCCCCACCGGCAACCACACCGCCCACCGCGGCACCCACCACCGCACCGCCGGTCGTGCCGCCCGACGCGAGCACCGCGGTGTGGCCGACAGCCGCGGTGGCGACGCGCTACGACGACCCGCTGGCCGCGGCCCGCGGCTTCGCGACCCGGTTCGTCGGCTTCGCCGACCCCGTCGTCGGCCCATACCGAGCGGGCGACAGCCGCTCAGGCGAGGTCGACGTGCGCCCCACCCGGCGCGGACCGGTCACCACCGTCCTCGTCCGCCGGATGAGCGACGACCGGTGGTGGGTGCTCGGCGCGGCCTCCGCCGACATCCAGCTCGACACCCCGAGGGCCGGCGACGTGCTCGCGCCGCCGTCGGTCGCGCTCACCGGCCGCGCGCTCGCCTTCGAGGGCACCGTCGCGGTGAGCGTCGTCGACGACGCCTCCGCCGAGCCGCTGGGCACGGGCTGGGTGACCGGGGGCGGGGACGAGCTGCGCCCCTTCGAGGGCGCAGTCGCGATCGGCCGGCCACGCGCCGAGCGCGGCGCCGTCGTCCTCACCTCCGACAGCGCAATGGACGGCAGCGTGATGGCGGCCTCCGTCGTGCGCGTCGCGTTCGCCCGCTGAGCGATCTGCCGCCACGGCTCGGGGCACGGGTCACCGCGAAGCCGGTGTGCACCGGCAGGCCGGCGCGCTCCAGCCGGGCGAGTTCCACGGCTGCCGCACCGACGTCGGCGGCATCTGCCTCGCTCAGGTCGTCGAGCCTACGCACGGTCGGGCGTGCGGCGCCGGCCGCGGCGGCGCGGACGCCGACGCGCGCGGCCTCCGGCGGCAGCCGGCCTATCGGCGCCGAGAGCGTCCTCACCGCTGCTCCCCCGGTCGCGCCGCCCCGTCCGCGTCCGTGCGCCCCGCGCCCGTCACGCCGGGGCGGTCGCTGCGTCGGCGGCCGGCTCGGTCACGGCCTCCTCGACCGCCGTCGTCGGGACGACGGTGACCGTGCAGGCCGCGTGCAGCAGGACGTGCAGCCCCACCGAACCCAGTACCCGGCTGGCCAGGCCACCGCGCCCGCGGTGCCCGACGACCAGCAGGTCCGCGTCGTGGGACTGCTCCACCAGTGCCTTCGCCGGCGACCCGAGCAGACCCACGGCCTCGATCGGAACCGCGAGGGCCGTGCCGCCGAGCTCCTCGGCGACGGCACGGAGCATCCCGCGGGTGCGCGACTCCACATTCGCGGTGACCTCGCTCGGGCTGGGGGCGACCACGACCTCGTAGCCCTCGTACCAGGTCTCGGGCATCTGGAAGGCCCGCACGGCGACCACCCGCGCCCCGCGGCGCGCCGCCTCGGCGAGGGCGTGGCGCACGGCGGCCCGCGAATGGTCCGAGCCGTCCACGCCCACCACGATCTTCTGCTGCTTGCTCATCTCGGCCTCCCGTCGCCGGTCTCGAGGTCGACGATGGCCGTCGGGCGACCGCGCGGGCAGGAGGCGATCGGCCCCTCGGCAGGGGCACCTCGTCCCGAGCACCCGCCACCCGACCGGGGCACGACCCGCCGCAGGCCGAAGGTCCCGCCCCGCGCACCCCTGCGGCCCTGCCGCGTGCGGGGCCGGCCGCGGACCCTGCTCGCGGTGGACCGAACCGAGGAGGACGCGATGCTCAACGCCACCGTGGGCGACGAGATCGTCATCGGCACGACGACCCTGGACGTCCCGCGCCGGCGCGGCCGGATCGTGGAGGTCATCGGAACCGGGGAGCGGGAGCACTACCGGGTGCGTTGGGAGGACGGGCACGAGTCGCTGTACTTCCCCGGCCCCGACGCCCACCTCGTCCGGGCGCGCTGACCCGCCCGCAAGCCGACTGAGGGCCGTTCGGCCCGTCGGGTTCGGGCCGCTGGTCCGGCCGGGCGGGCCCGGTCGCCCCCTGCCTGCGCGCCGGGTGCTGATCGACGCTCTTCGACGAGCGCCGGGGCGCCGGCCGGGTCCTGCCGAGGAGCGATGAACCTCGATCTCGCACGGTGGCAGTTCGCGATCACCACCGTGTACCACTTCCTGTTCGTCCCGCTGACGATCGGGCTGTCGCTGCTGGTCGCCGGCATGCAGACAGCCGCCTTGTCGGCGACATCTTCGGCGCCCCGCTGGCCATCGAGGGCCTGCCGGCGTTCTTCCTGGAGTCCACCTTCCTCGGACTGTGGATCTTCGGTTGGGACCGGCTGCCCAGGCCGGTGCACCTGGCCTGAATCTGGCTGGCCTCCATCGGCACCGTGCTGTCGGCCTACTTCATCCTGGCTGCCAACTCCTGGATGCAGCACCCTGTCGGCTCGGTCGTCAACGACGCCACCGGCCGGGCCGAGCTGACCGACATCGGCGCGGTGCTGACCAACTCCACCGCGGTCGGGGCGTTCCTGCACACCATCACGACCTGCTTCGTCACCGGCGGGGTGTTCGTGCTGGCCATCAGCCCTACCACCTGGCCCGCGACCGCGACATCGACGTGTTCCGGCCATCCATGCGGCTCGGCCTGGGCACGGTGCTGATCGCGAGCGTCGGCGTGGTCGTCACCGGCGACCTGCAGGCCCGGCTGATGACCGAGCAGCAGCCGATGAAGATGGCCGCGGCCGAGGCGCTCTACGACACCGTCGCCCCGGCGTCGTTCTCGCTGTTCAGCATCGGCACCCCGGACGGGGTCGCAAGAGGTCTGGAGCATCCGGGTGCCCCCGGGTGCTGTCGTTCATGGCCGGCTCCTTCGACGGCGAGGTCGAGGGCATCAACGACCTGCAGGCGCCGGCCGAGCAGCAGCACGGGCCCGGCGACTACACTCCGAACATCCCGACGACCTACTGGACGTTCCGGTTGATGATCGGGTTCGGGGCGCTGGCCGGGCTGGTGTCGGTGCTCGGGCTGTGGTTCACCCGGCGCCGCGCGACCCGCTCGGTCCCCCGCTGGTTCTACGTCGCCGTGCTGGCCGCGCTGATCACCCCGTTCGCGGCCAACAGCGTCGGCTGGATCTTCACCGAGATGGGCCGCCAGCCCTGGCTGGTCTTCGGATGATCCGAACGGGACCTTCGACCCCAGCGGACAGGGCCGCCGTGCCGCAGTATTCGGTGGTGCAGCGATCCGCCCGACCCCGCGACGAACCCCGCGAGCTCGTCGAGCTCGACCGCGCCGCGTGCCTGCGCCTGCTGGGCACGGCCGCCGTCGGACGGGTGATCTTCACCGAGGCCGCGCTGCCCACCGCCCAGCCGGTCAGCTTCCTGCTCGACGACGAGGAGGTCGTTTTCCAGACCTCCGGCGGCAGCAAGCTCGCGGTGGCCGGGCGCCATCACGTCGTCGCGTTCGAGGTCGACGACCTCGACCCGGTGACCCGCACGGGGTGGAGCGTGGTCGGCGTGGGCGAGGCCTACGAGGTCGTCGACCCGCAGCGGCTCGCCGAGCTCGCCGGGCGCATCCCGGCGCCGTGGGCCACCGGCCGCACCGGGCACGTCATCAGCATCCCGCTGCAGCGGTTGACCGGGCGCCGCCTGGGCTGATGGCGGGGGTGCGCGGGCCCGGACGGCACGGGGCCGTGGTCCCGGTCGGATCCGGACCGAAGCCCCTGCCCGCCCCGCCGCCGCCGGTCGACGATGGCACCGTGAAGAACCTGACCGTTTCCGACGTCATGACCCGGGGCGTGCTCACCGCCCGGGCCGGAACGCCCGTCAAGGAGCTCGCGCGGATCATGGTCGAGCACCGCGTCAGCGCGCTGCCCGTGCTGGACGACGACGACCGCCTGATCGGCGTCGTGTCCGAGGCCGACGTGATCCTCAAGCAGGGCCACCAGATCCCGCGGCGCCCGCACTGGTGGGAGCCGATGGAGCAGCGCGACGCCGTGCGCCGCGCTGCCGGCGACACCGCGGGCCGGCTGATGTCCACCGCGCCGGTGTCCATCGCCACCGGCAGCAGCATCCCGCAGGCCGCCCGGCTGATGGCCGACCACGGGGTGAAGCGCCTGCCGGTCGTCGACGCCCAGGACCGGGTGGTCGGCGTGGTGAGCCGGCACGACCTGCTCAAGGCGTTCGTACGGAGCGACGACGACATCCGCGCCGACGTGCTCGGCGAGGTGTTCGTGCACCTGCTGTGGGACGACCCAACAGAGGTGGACGTGCAGGTGCGCGACGGCGTGGTCGAGATGGTCGGCACCGTCGACCGGCGCAGCACCGCTGAGGCCGCGGAGCGCCTGGTGCGCCGGCTCGACGGCGTCGTCGACGTCGTCGCGAACCTGGGCTTCCGCGTCGACGACCGCGGGCTGGCCCGCCGCCGGTGAGCGGCACGGCGCTGCCCGCGCTGGACCGGGCAAGCCCTGCCGACCTGACCGTGCTGGCCGCGGATCGCCGCCGCGGCGCTCCCGGGCAGATCGGCGTGGTCCTGGTGCTCGACGCGGGCCCCGGCGTGGACGTGCGCGCAGCCCGCGCGGCGCTCGCGGCCCGGGCGCCCGCCGTCCCCCGGTTGCGCCAGCGGCTGCGGGTGCTCCCGCCGGGGCTGGGCCGGCCGCTCTGGGTCGACGACGCTGCGTTCGCCGCCGAGAGCCACATCCGGTCGCCGGAGTGCGCGGAGCCGCTCGACGAGCCGGCGCTGCTCGACGTCGCCGCGCGGGCCACGACCCGCCCCCTGCCCCGATCGCAGCCGCTGTGGCGGGCCGTGGTCGTGCCGGTGACGGGCGGCCGGGTGGGTGTCGTGCTGGTGCTGCACCACGGCGTCGCCGACGGCATCGGCGGGCTGGCCGTGCTCGGGCGGCTCCTCGACCCCGCGCGCGCAAGGCCCCGCGCGGACTTCCCGCGGCCGGTCCCGGGGTGGTGGGTGCTCGCGGCCGACGCCGCCCACGACGCCGTCCGCGCCGCCATCGGGCTGCCCGCGGTCTTCGGCGAGCTGCACCGGGTCCGAGCCGCCGGTGGGGTACCGGGCACGCTCACCCCCACGTCCCTGCTGCACCCCACCGGTCGGCACCGGCGCCTGGCGGTGGCGCGCGTCGACCTGGCCGCCGTGCGGCGCACGGCGCACCGCCACGGCGGCACCGTGAACGACGTGCTGCTCGCGGCTGTCGCGGGTGCGCTGCGGCGGGCGCTGGTCACCCGCGGGGAGCGAGCGGTCGAGAGCCTGCGGATCGCGGTCGTGGCGGCTGGCCGGCGGACGGCGTCACCGGAGGAACCCGGGAACGCGACCGGTCCGCTGGTGGTCGCGGTGCCGGCCGGGGGCCCGCTCGGCGACCGCGTCGAGCGGATCGCCGGTGCCGTGCCCGCGGTGCGCGCCGCCGCGGACGCGGGAGCCGCCGGGAGCCCGGGCGTCGGGGCGCTGCAGCCGCTGTTCCGATTGGTGGCGCGCACCGGGCTCTACCGCGCCTACCTCAGCCACCAGCACCGCATGCACACGCTGCTCAGCAACGTGCGCGGCCCCGAACAGGCGCTGCGGCTCGGCGGGGCGACCATCCGCGAGATGATCCCGGTGTCGGTCGGCGAAGCCGGCAACATGACCGTGCAGTTCGTCGCTCTCTCCTACGCCGGCGGGCTGGTCGTGACCGTCGTCGCCGACCCCCGCCACGTCCCGGACACCGACGGCATCGCGCACGCGCTGCAGGCGGAGCTGGACGGGGCGCGCTGACCGCGCTCAGCGCGGCGGTGGCCCGAGCACGCTCGCCGTACCGTGGCGGTGGGCGCGCAGCTCCAGCAGCACCAGCACCGCCGCCCACAGCATCACCAGCGCGCTGACCACCGCAGCCACCGTCCCGGTGCCCGCCGCCGTGCCGCTGGCGATGGTGAACAGGCCGTGCCACAGGGCGACGAGCGCCACGCTCCCGCTGCGGTTGACCAACCAGCCCAGCACGATCGAGCCGGCGGTCAGCCCGAGCAGCCAGCCCACGACCGTCGCGGCGTCGAACTCCCGGAAGGAGGTGAGGAGCCCGAACATCGGGACGTGCCACCCCGCCCACAGGACCGCGAGCACCAGCATGGCGGCCAGCGGGGCGAGGCGGCGCTGCAGCGCCGGCAACGCGAACCCGCGCCAGCCGGTCTCCTCGCCGACTCCGTTGACCACCACGACGACCAGGCCGACGAGCAGCGGTCCCCACGCCGCCGGCAGCCCGGACATCACCCCGAAGTCCGCCACCGCGGGCAGCGGGGCCCCGGTCACAGAGGCCACGAGCAGGCCGACCAGCAGCATGCCCAGCGGGCTCACCGCGACCAACCACCACCGGGCGGGCACGCGAACGCGCACCATCCGCGCCACCAGCCCGCGCAGCTCGCCCGCGCGGGCCGCCACGAGCAGTGCCGCGACCATCGGACCGAGGAGCGCGGGGAAGTGCGTCGGCCACCCGTCACCGGGCGAGACCACGCCACCGGAGATCCACACCGGGGCGAGCCAGGCCCACGTCAGGCCGTAGGCGAGCACGAGGTAGGCGAGCAGCCCGCCGCCCCGGCCGGATCCGGCCGCCCTCGGCGGCAGTTGCACGTCAGAGCTGGACAACGCGACCTCCTCCGATCACTGTGGCAGCAGTCGGAAGGGTGACTCCGGACGGCAGCGCGGCACGGCAGCGCGTCGCGGTCCACGCGACCAGCGGCCGTCCGACCGCGGATCGGTCGGGCGGCCGTTTGCCGCGGTCCGGGCCTAGCGCAGCCGGTCCATCTCCGCCCGGATGCGCTCCTCGGTCAGGCGGTCGCGACCGAACACCTCCCAGCCGTGGGCGACCAGGCCGATGCCCCATCCGAAGATGGGGAATACCGGCCAGAAGAACGCCGCCCCCATCGTCCACCAGCAGCGCGTTCGTGGCCAGGAAGACGACCAGGTGGGTGCGGAACTCGGCCTGCTTGCGCAATCGCTGTACCCTGCGTTCGCGCAGCTCCTCCTCCGTCGTCGGCTGTACCTTCTCCTCGGGGACCATGTCGGTGTCCTTCCCCGGGATGTCCCCCGTCCCGTCGGGTGCGACCGGGCTCTCCGGCCGTCACGGCGATCCTGCGCCGGTCCACGACGGTCGAGCAGGGCCGTTCGTCCCGGTTCGCGGTGGTCCGACGGCTCGGCGGGACGCGGATCAGGCGGGTTCGAGCGGGACCCGCCAGGTGAGCCGGGTGCCGTGCGGGACGACCGGCAGCACGCTCACCGACCCGCCGCAGTCGCGCGCCCGCTGCTCGAGGTTGCGCAGGCCGCTGCGGGCGGCCAGGGGGTCGATCCCGACGCCGTCGTCGGTGACGTCGACGACGAGCACACCGTCGCCCGCCTCCACGGTTAGCGTGATCGCACCCGCGTGGCCGTGGCGGACGGCGTTGCTCACGCCCTCGCGGACCACGGCCACGGCGTGCACGCCGATGTCGTCGGGGACCAGCGCGTCGACGGGCCCGGAGATCCGCACCGCCGGGGAGACGCCCGCCCCCACCGCCTCGGCCGCGGTGTCCAGCAGCCGCCTGCGCAGCCCGCCCGCGCTGCCCTCGTCGAGGGTGTGCAGGTCGAAGATGGCGGTGCGGATCTCGCGGACGGTCTCGTCGAGATCGGCCACCGCCTGCTGTATCCGCGCGGAGGCGGCCGGCTCCGCGATGCGGCGCAGGGTGCTCTGCAGCTGCAGGCCGGTCGCGAACAGCCGCTGGATGACGTGGTCGTGCAGGTCCCGCGCGATCCGGTCGCGGTCGGCGAACACGTCCAGCTTGCGCTGGGCGCGGTTCTTCTCCCCCAACTGCAGGGCCAGTGCGGCCTGGTCGGCGAACGAGGTGAGCAGCGGGACGACACCGGGTTGGAAGGGATCGGTGCCGTCGCGGCGCAGAGCGAGCAGGGCACCGGAGACCCCGTCCTGCGCCCGCAGCGGGACCGCGACGACCGAGCCGTGCCCGGGCGCGCCGTCCGACCCGGTCAGCACATCGCCCTCGGGGCCGGCGATCACGGCCGCCCGCCCCTCCACGACCTCCTGCAGCACAGTGTTCCGGATCCCGACTTCCCGCTCGACCAGCGCGTCGTCGGCCGCTCCGGCCAGCGCCCGGATGTGGAACGTGTCGTCCCCGTCGCCCCGCCCGAGCAGGATCGCCGTGGCGTGGGCGCGGGTGAGCTCGAGCGTGCGCTGCGCGATCAGCGTCAGCGCGTCGGCCTCGCTCGCCCCGCCGAGCAGCTCGGCCTGCACCTCGCCGGAGGCGGCCAGCCACAGCTGGCGGCCGCGGGCCTGCTCGAACAGGTCCGCGTTCTGCACCGCGACACCGGCCGCGGCGGCCAGCGCCTCCAGGATCGCCTCGTCGGACTGGGTGAACTCCTCGCCCCCGGCCTTCTCGGTGAGGTAGAGGTTGCCGAACACGGAGTCGCGGACGCGGATCGGCACGCCGAGGAAGCTGCGCATCGGCGGGTGGTTCTCCGGGAAGCCCACCGACGCCTCGTGCGCGCCCAGGTCGGGCAGCCGCAGCGGGTGCGGGTGCAGGATGAGCTGACCGAGCAGGCCCTTGCCCTCGGGCAGCGGCCCCATCCGCGCGCGGGTCTGCTCGTCCAGCCCGACGTGCAGGAACCGGCTGAGCCCTCCGCCGGGGCCGAGCACACCGAGCGCGCCGTAGCGGGCGTCGACCAGGTCGACCGCCGCCTCCACGATGCGGTGCAGCGTGGTGTCGAGGTCGAGGTCCTCGGCCACGACCAGCACGGCGTCGAGCAGCCGCTGCATCCGGTCGCGGGTCCGCATCACCTCCTGGAGGCGGTCCTGCACCTCGCGGAGCAGCTCGTCCAGGCGCAGCCCGGACAACACGTCCGACATTGGTCGGGAATGACCGGCCCCCTCCTGCGCCGCCATCTCGCCCCCCTCGTCCGATGTCCGCCGCGGAGATCACCAGGCGTGACCGAGCCTGGCACGACCTGACGTCACCGGGCAACCGTCCGGCCGTTCGGACCGGGACCTCCGGCCCTGCCCCGCCGGCCATCCGGCGCAGATCCTGGGGAGGACAGCACGATCAGGGAGGCCGCCATCGAGGTCGGGCATCTCGCCGCCCACCCGAGACCCTGGACGACCCCCCCGGTCACCGCGGTTATGACGCCACGGTCGTCGCCGTCACCCCCGGGCTCCCCACCGCGCTGCAGCTGATGGCCGTCGCCGGCGTCCGGCTCCTGCCGGTGCTCGATGGCGCCCGGTGCGCGGGCGTGTGGTCGAGACCGACATCGTGCAGGCGATCGCGGTGGGGCGGTGCCGACCGTCGGCGAGCTGGCCCGACCGGTGCGGGTGTGCCCGGCACCGCGCGGCGGTCCGAGGCCGCCCGCGCCGCTGATGGGATCTGTCGGGCACGATCGGGGGCGGACGGCGGCCAGGCGGCGGGTCGAAGGTCCCTTCACGGCGGGACCTGCTCGCCTTCCGGTCCGGTGGGCACCTGGCTACCGTCACAGGCGTGACCACCACCGTGTTCCTGCTCGACGACCACGAGATCGTCCGGCGCGGCATCGCCCAGCTCCTGGAGAGCGAGGACGACATCCAGGTCATCGGCGAGGCCGGAACCGCCGCCCAGGCGCTCGCCCGCATCCCCGCCCTGCGCCCGGACGTCGCCATCCTCGACGTCCGCCTCCCCGACGGCGAGGGCGTCTCGGTGTGCCGCGACGTGCGTGCCGCGATCGACCCGCCACCGGCCTGCCTGATGCTCACCTCGTACTCCGACGACGAGGCCCTCTTCGGCGCGATCATGGCCGGCGCCGCGGGTTACCTGCTCAAGCAGGTCGCAGGCACCGACCTGGTCGGCGCAGTGCGCACGGTCGCCGCGGGCGGCTCACTGCTCGACCCCCGCGCCACCGCCGCCGTGCTCGAGCGGCTGCGCAAGGGCAACGAACCCGAGGACCCGCGCTACGCCTCGCTCAGCCCCCAGGAGCGGCGCATCCTCGGGCTGATCGCCGACGGGCTGACCAACCGCCAGATCGGCGCCGAGATGTTCCTGGCCGAGAAGACGGTGAAGAACTACGTCTCGTCCCTGCTGCACAAGCTCGGGATGTCGCGCCGCACCGAGGCCGCCGTCTACGCCGCCGAGCGCAAGCAGACGGGTCGCACGGGCTGAGGTCCGGGCCGCCCGACATCGGGCCCGGACCCCGACCCGTTCAGCCGACCGGTCGCCGCGGGACGGCCAGGCCGACCAGCAGCGCGCCCGCCAGCAGCGTGGCACCGGCCCCGATGAACAGGCCGGTCCACACCCAGTGCAGGCCGGGCACGGTCGCACCGCCGGACACCCGGGCGTCGACGGGCCGGGAGCCGTCGGCGTTCATGACCACGACCGCCCAGCGGCCGTCGACCGCGGTCCAGGTCAACTGCTGGACGCCGGGACCGGACACCGACGCCGCCCAGAAGTCCTGCGCACCGGGCGCAGTGGCCGGGGCACCGCCGGGCACCCAGGTCGTGCGGCGGGCGTCGGCGGCGGGGCCACCGATCACGTCGCGGCCGACACCGCCGAGGTAGGACCGCACGTCCTCGGCCGGCCCGATGCCCACGAAGACGGTCCCATCCCGTGCGGCGGCCCGCACGCGGACGACACCGAGCAGCGAGGCCGGGTCGACGTAGCGGACCTGGGAGCCGTCGGCGGGGACGAGGTCGACGGCGTCGAACTGCAGCGCGTGGCCCGGGCTGGTGAACCACCGGTCCGGCGTGCTGAGGAAGCCGTCGGCGTCGCGGCCGACGCGGTCGGCGGCGAGCAGGGTGCCACCACCGACCGCCATGCCCAGCGCCGCCGCGACGAGCACCGACCCGACCACGACCGAGACGACCCGGCCCGCGTTCCACCCGTGGGTGGGTGGGGTCGGAGGGGGTGGTGCGACGGACGTCCCGGTCGGCGCCGTCGGCGCGGGGGTGTCGATCGGTCCGGCCCCGGTCACCGTGATCGAGGCGGGGTCGGTCCCGCCGGTGTCGAGCCGGAACGGCGGGTAGGCGTCGGTCATCAGCGCCGCGTACGCGACCACCCGCAGCACCCAGCGGTGCATGCCGAGCACCAGGTCGAACACGCCGCGCGGGTACCGCCCGGTGAACAACAGGGCGATCCCGGCGATCAGCACCAGCAGCCCGATCAGCCCGCCGGCGGCGGTGGTCGACCAACTGCCGGCTTGCGAGCTCGACTCGCCGAGGCGCCACACCGCGTACGTGCCGCCCCCGACGAAGAAGGCGGTGATGAGGTAGTGCGGCAGCGCGAGCAGCCACTTGACCAGGACCAGGCCGCGGGACAGGTGCTCCGGCCGGGTGATGTGCAGGGTGGCCGGGTAGTCCGGCACCTCGCCCAGGGTGAACGGCGGGTACCGATCGGTGCCCAGCGCCCCGTAGGCGTAGTAGGCGACGCGCCACGTCCAGCGCAGCACGCCCGTGGTGAACTCGAAGATCGACTCCGGGTAGCGGCCGGTCGCCAGGATCGCCACGAACGCGACGACCGACAGCACCGCGAACGCCACCCACAGCGGCGCCAGCACGATCAGGTGCGGGATCACCAGCACCCATTTGACCAGCCACAGCCACCGGCTCAGGTGCTCGTCGAGCCGGGCGTCGATGCGGACCGGGCCGCCGGTGGTCGCCGCGGTCATGACGCACCCGCCGGGGCGTCCAGGACGGTGGTTGCGCTGCGCACCGGTCGGGGCCGCGGCGGCGCCTGTCGCCCGTCCGGCCAGACGGCGCGTTCGGCGCGCTGCTTGACGCCCAGCAGCATCCGCCTGGTCATGATGGTGGTGACCGGCTCGATGGCCGCTGTGGCCAGGCCCAGCGCCCGAGACGCGGGCCGTTGGGCGCGCGAGCGCGACAGCAACCGGCAACTCCTGGCGTCCAGCGGTTCGATCTCGAACGTCCAGACGGCGTTCCACGGGTGCTCGGGCGGCGACTGGCGCAGCACGAGGACCCGCTCGGGCTCGATGCGCGCCACCACCATCGCGTACCCGTCGGGCAGCGGGCCCCAGCCCGGCGGCACCACGGTGATGCGGTCGCCGATCGCCAGGTCCTGCCACTCCTCGTGCACCCGGTCGGCGCTGTGGATGTCCAGGCCGATCGCGTTCTCCAGCCGGTCATAGCTGTACATCCCGCCGCGGCCCTGTCCCATCTGCACCAGCCAGCGCCAGACCTCGGCGGCCGGGGCGTCGACGTTGACCGCCCGCGTCGTGGTGCGCGCGGGCTCGGGGACCAGGTCGTCGCCGGGCAGCGGTGCGCCCGTCTCGGTGGGCAGCGCGCCCCAGTCGCGCGAGCGCCGCAGCACGACCCCGGCCGCGGCCACCGCGGTCACGGCGCCGACCACCAGCGCCTCCGCGACGAGCGCCTGCCGGAGCGCTCCCGTGATCGTCCTTGCGAGATCCTTCATCGTCCGCTCCGTTCCGCCTCGCGGGCCGTGACCCGGGCGAGAAGCGCCGCGCCCCACAACCGGGCCCGCTCCGCCTCGCCGTCCACCAGCGGGCCCTTGGTCCCGCTCACCCGGAACGACTCCGGCCCGCAGACGCGCTCGAAGCCCAACCGCCGCAACCTGCGCAACGCCGCAGCAGCCGCCGAACCCGGCAACCGCGGACGGTCCGCGCGGGTGTCGAAGGCCGCCGCGATCCGCCGGCCCTCGACCGGCGGCAGGCCCGCCAACCATTCGCGCAGCCCCACCTCCGCCGGAACGGCACCGCCACCGGCCTGCTCGGCCGCCGACCGGCGCGTCGAGGCGCGCGTCATCCCGAACGCGTGCGTCGGCCCGCCGACCACCAACAGGTCGGCCGACCGTACGGCGGCCGCTTCCGCATCCACCGCCTCCGCGACGTCGACGACCCGCACGTGCGTCCGCTGCCCCAGCCCCGCGGCCACGGCCTCGGCGATCCGGCGCGTGTTGCCGAACACCGACTCCACCACGACAAGCGCATCCATGCCGTCCCTCCTCCAACCCTCCGCGAGCGCATTCGCGGTCCTGTTCGCGCAGCACGAGCCTGCGCCTCGGCCGGGCCCACCGGCAGGGCTGCATCGCCTGTCACCGGCGGGACCTGGGTCGACCGGCCGCGGGCCGTTGGTCCTGCCGCGTCGATCAGCTCGTCCGACCGCGGCCCAGTTCGCACCGTCCGAACGCGAAGTACGCCAGTGGTCCGACGAAGTTGACGAACGATGCGAGCGCCCACGCCCAGCGCGGCCCGTTCACCTGCGCCGCGGGGCGCCGGCGCAGGTCCGCCAGTGCCGCGACGAGCAGTCCGACCTGCACCGTCGCTCCGACCACCACGCCGGCGCGCCCCGCCGGCGGCAGTTCGCTCCAGCTCCGCGCGTTGCCGATCGCCATCTCAGACCTCCTCGTGGGTGCGGTCCGCGACGACCTGCCGCGGACCGTGTCCGTCGGGCCCGGTGCGCGCCCGCGCGGGTTCGACGGCCCGCCAGGAGCGACCGGGCCGCAGGAGCCGGGCCGCCACCGCGGCGCCCACCAGCCCCCACACCAGCAGCACGGCCAGGTGGTGCCAGGCCACCGGGGCCCAGGAGCCCGCCCGCAGGGCCTCGTCGAGCGCGTCGCCGAGATGCTGCAGCGGGAACACCGAGGCCACCGCCCGCACCACGGCCGGTTCCGGCGCACCGAACGGGAAGAGCCCGGACAGGAACGACATCGGCAGCAGCAGGGCCAGCGACACCACCGAGAACGCCTTGCCCGTGCGGATGGCCGCGGCCAGCGCCGTGCCGAGGGCCAGCAGGCAGGCGGTGCCCAGCACCAGTACGAGCAGCAGCGCCGGGACCCCGCGCGGGGCGATCCGCACATCGAACATCGCCACCCCCGCGGCCAGCACCAGCGCGGCGGTGATCGCCCCCATGCCCAGGGCCGACATCCCCCGACCGGCGAGGTAGGCCCACGCCGGCAGCGGCGTGCCGCGCAGCCTGCGCAGGACCCCGCGGTCGCGGGCCACCGCCGTCGCCTCGGGCAGGTTGACGAAGGCGGTCACCGCAACGCCGTACGCGACCAGGCCCGGGGCCAGCGCCTGCGGGTAGGGGATCCCGTCGAACACTGCGCCTCCCCAGACGGCGCCGAGCACCACGAACAGCAGCCCGGGGAACACCACGGCGAAGAACCAGGCGCCGGGGTCGCGCCACTGCGTCCGGTCGGCGTAGGAGAGCTGACCGAGGATCAGGGTGAGCGCGGAGCGGCGGCGCGGCGCCGCGGCGCCCCACGCGGCGTGGGCCCGTCGGGAACCTCGGTGGGGTTCCCACCGGAAGGCGCGCAAGGCCACCAGGGCCCCCATCAGCCCCCATGCCGCCACGACCACGAGGTGCACCCACCCGAAGCCGTCGGCGGTGAACGGGTCGAACGGGTCGCGCAACGCGGCCACCAGGTGCCGCAGCGGGAAGAACCAGCCCACCGCGTCCAGCCAGCCCGGCGCCGCGCCGCCCGCAGTGAACATGTCGGAGACGAACCCGAGCACGACGACCGATCCGATGGTGGCCGCCTGCGCGGTCGCACCGGTGGGCACGAGCGCGGCGACGCCGAGGGCGAGCGCGGCCAGCGCCGCGATCCCGACCACCAGGACGACGAGCGCGCCGGGCAGTTCGGCGAGGTCGACGCGCACACCGAAGGCCAGGACGCCGGCGGCGACCATGATCGCCGTCCCGAGCAGGGCGACGACCGTCGCGCACAGGACCTGCCCGGCCAGGAAGGCCGCGGGCGGTGAGGGGGTCCCCCGCAGGCGCTTGAGCTCACCGCGCTCGCGGGCCAGCACGATCGTGACCGCCGGCGTGACGAACGCGGCCATCGCCACGGCGAACACCGCGGCCACCGGGGTGAGCAGTTGGGCCAGGCGCACCCCGGCGCCCGGCGGGCCGATCTCCTGGTTCCCGACGACCAGCACGACGGTGCCCAGCCAGCCCAGCGGGAACGCCAGCGTGAAGAACGCCGCGAGCGGCGTGCGCAGGAAGGAACGCGCCGCGTGCCGGGCGTGCGCGAGCACAGCGCGCCGCGGGCGCGCGGGAACCGTCTTCTCAGCCATCGGTCCGCTCCGCGTCCCGCACGAGGTCGAGGTAGACCTCCTCCAGCGACGGCCGCCCCAGGCTCAGCGCCTCCAGCTCGACCCCGCGGTCCACCGCCCACCAGGTCAGGGTGTGCAGGTCGTGGGTCGGCTCGCGGGTGAGCACCCGCACGGCCGAGCCGGTGACCGTCAGCCGGTCGCCGAGGTCGGGCAGCTGGGCCGTGCCGACGCCGGCCGGGAGCCGGAACCCGATCGTCGACCCGCCCGCCATGTGCCGTTCGGCCAGTTCGGCAGGCGTGCCCAGGGCGACCAACCGGCCGCCGACGAGGACGCCGACCCGGTCGGCCAACCGCTGCGCCTCCTCCATGTAGTGCGTGGTCAGCAGCACGGTCGTGCCGTGCTCGCGCAGGCCGTCGATGACGTCCCAGGCGTGCTGGCGGGCGGCCGGGTCGAACCCGGTGGTCGGCTCGTCGAGGAACAGCAGGTCCGGGTCGCCGATCAGGGCCAGGGCCAGGTCGGCGCGCCGGCGCTGGCCGCCGGACAGCGCCGCGGTGCGGGTGTCGGCGGCGTCGACCAGCCCGACCTGGGCGAGCACGTCATCGACGGGTCGCGGCCGGGGGTAGAAGCCGGCGTAGAGGGTGAGCAGCTCGCGGGTGCTGAACGCCTCGTCCAGCCCGGCGTCCTGCAGCATGATCCCGATCCGCTCGCGGAACGCCGTGCCCCCGGTTTGCGGGTCGAACCCGAGCACCGTCACCCGTCCCGCGTCGCGGCGGCGGTGGCCTTCCAGTAGCTCCATGGCGGTCGTCTTGCCGGCCCCGTTGGGGCCGACGACGGCGACCAGCTCGCCGGTGCCGACCGACAGGCTCAGCCCTTCGAGCGCCGTCCTCGAGCCGTACGCCTTGCGCAGGTCCTCGACCACGACTGCGCTGTCCATGGCACGTCTCCTCCCCGCTCAGAACTCCAGCACGATGCGGGCCGGGACCGAGCCGGACAGCACCTCGGCGAAGCAGGCGTTGACCTCGTCGAGCTTGCGCGACCGTGCGATCACCCGGGTGCGGCCCGCGGCGTGCAGCGCGAAGACGTCGGCCAGGTCCTGGCGGGTCCCGACGATGGAGCCGATGACGGAGATGCCGCCGAGCACGGTGTCGAAGATCGGGATGTGCAGGGCTCCCTCGGCGGGAAGGCCGACGCAGACCAGCCGGCCGCCGCGGCGCAGCGACCGGTAGGCCTGTTCGAACGACTCCGGTGCCGCGGCCAGGGCAACGGCGACGTCGAGGCCGCCGAGCTCGCGGATCTTCGCGACGGGGTCCTCGGTACGGACGTTGACGACGTGGTCGGCGCCCAGCTCGGTGGCCAGCGCCAGCTTGTCGTCCTCGACGTCGACGCCGACCACCAGCCCGCCGACGATCCGCGCGTACTGCACGGCGAGGTGGCCCAGCCCGCCGACGCCGAACACGCCGACCCGCTCCCCCGGCTCCACCCGGGCCGCCTTGATCGCCTTGAACGTGGTGACGCCCGCGCAGGTGAGCGGGGCGGCGTCGAAGGAGGACACCGCGTCCGGCACGGGGACGGCGAACCGCTCGTCGGCCAGGGCGTACTCGGCGTAGGCCCCATCGACGGAGTAGCCGCTGTTGGTCTGGGCCTCGCACAGGGTCTCCCGGCCCGACACGCAGTACCGGCACCGCCCGCACGCCGAACCCAGCCAGGCGATGGCGACCCGGTCGCCGACCCTGCGCTGCGCCGCACCCGGGCCGACCCGCTCGACCAGGCCGACACCCTCGTGCCCCGGGGTGAACGGCGGCTGGGGCTTCACCGGCCAGTCGCCGCGCGCGGCGTGGATGTCGGTGTGGCAGATGCCGCTGGCCAGCATGCGGACCAGCACCTGGCCCGGGCCCGGCTCGGGCACGGCCACGTCGCGGATCTCCAGCGGGGCGCCCAGCGCGGGCACGACCGCGGCCTTCATGGTGTTCATGGACATCCTCTCGTCGGTGTCCACCCTGACCCGGGAGCCCGTGCCGCGATCAGAGCCCGACGTCCCTTCGACCGGGGGCCTTCGGTCGCCGGCCCGCGGGACCCGGTGGAACGGCAGCGGCCGGCCGGGTCCCGGCGGACCCGGCCGGCCGCTGTCACCGGTTCAGCGCACGTCCAGGGCTCAGGGCGCGTCGGTCCGCACGATCGTGACCGGGCAGGTCGCGTGCAGCACCGACTGCAGCCCCACCGACCCGAGCAGCGCGCTGGTCACCGCCCCGCGTCCGCGGTGCCCGAGGACGAGCAGCGCCGCCCCCTTGGCCGCCTCGGTCAGCTGGTGCCAGGCGACCCCGGTGCGCGCCTCCACCGTCACCGCCACCTTCGCGGCCGTCTCCGGGTGGGCCGCGAGCACCTCGTCGGCGAACTTCCGCGCCTCCGCGCGGGTCCGGTCGACGATCTCTGTCGGTGGCGGAGGGCTGCTCAACCCGTAGGTGACCGCCCAGTAGTCGGGTACCGGCGCCACGGCGACGATCCGCAGCTCGGCCCCGCGCAGCGCGGCCTCCTCCAACGCGTACTCGACCGCAGCCCGCGAGCCGGGCGAGCCGTCGATTCCGACGACGACGTCCCCGGTGGTGGCTTCCTCGGCTGTCCTCTCGACCGTCATCTCGCGCTCCTGTCTCCGTCGCCGGCCGTCCTGCCGGTACGCGACGAGCATCGCGCCGGCGCGCGGCCGCGACGACGGGCCGAACGGTCCGTCCGCGACGGCACTGGTCCCCCGCTCAGCCCACCTCCGGGCGCACCACCGCGACCGGGCAGTGGGCGTGCTGCAGCACGGCGTGGCTGACCGAGCCCATGACGAGCCCGGCGAGGTTGCCGCGCCCGCGAGAGCCCACGACGACGAGCTGGGCGTCGAGCGAGCGCTCGACGAGCGTGTGCGCCGCCGAATCGCGCTCGACGACTTGGGTGAGCGACACCTCGGGGTGCTTCTCGGCCCACCCGGCCAGGCGCTGGGCCAGCTTGGTGCGTTGTTGCTCCCGCAGGGCGGTCCAATCGATCATGGCGGCGACGTGCGCGTCGTAGACGTGCTCCAGCCAGGTGTGCACGGCGACCAGCGGGGCTCCGCGGCTCGTGGCCGCCGCGAAGGCGAACGCGATGGCGGCCTCGCTGGACGGGGAGTCGTCGACGCCGACGACGACTGGCGCCGGACCTGTGGCCTCGTGGGTGTCGCCGCGGACCACGACAACCGGGCACGCCGCCGCAACCGAAAGCGCGACGGCGACCGACCCGAGCACGAGCCCGGTCAGCCCGCCCCGGCCGCGGCTGCCGAGCACCAGCAGCTGGGCGCGCGCCGCCTCCTCGACCAGCACGTCGACGGGGGAGCCGACGACGCCCTCGCTGTCGATGCGGCCGCCGGGAAAGGCGGCCTCGACCACCTCCCGTGCGGCGTCCAGGTCCCGCTCGGCGCGCTTCTGCAGGTCGCTGCGGTGCGACTCGCCGAGCCCGACGCCCCCGTCGAACTGACGCGTCCACGGGTACGCCGTCATCAGGCGCAGGGGTGCGCCACGGCGGCGTGCTTCGAGCGCGGCCCACCGGGCGGCGTCCAGCGCGCTGGCGGACCCGTCGATCCCGACCACGACGGGCCGGTCACTGAATGCGGTCATCTTCTCCTCCTCGGACGCTGCTTCCGCACACACCGTGCGCGTCGTCGGAGGTCGACGGTCAGTGGCCGTGGACCGCAGCCGGCAGGTCGTTGGTCCCGCGGGCCGCGGCGGTCGGCAGCACCACGAAGGGGCAGGGCGCGAACTCCACGAGGCCGCGGCTGGTGGAGCCGAGCAGCATCTCCCCGACGGGGGCGCGCTCGTCGCGCTGCCCCACGACGATCATCCGCGCCGACGCCGCGTGGTCCATCAGCACGCGCAGGGCCGTGCCGGCCTCGACCCGGCGGTGGAACCGCACCTCCGGGCGGTCGTCGAGGGCCCGCGCCAGCGCGTCGTCGAGCTCGGTCCCGGCCTCGGCGACCAACCGGGCCCACTGCTCGTGGCGCCGGTGGGGGGCGCCGCCGGCCTCGGGGCGCCGCCGGCCTCGGACACGTCGGTGAAAGCATGCACCGCGAGCAGTTCAGCGCCGGTCGCGGCGGCCAGGTCGGCGCCCAGGACCAGGGCGCGCACCGAGGCCCGCGAGCCGTCCACCCCGACCACGACGGGTCCCCGGCGCGGCGGCGAAACCAGGGGCGCCTTGCCCCGCACCACCGCGACCGGGCACGGAGCCCGCTCGATCAGGGTCAACCCGGTCCGCCCGGCGAGCATGCCCGACCACGCGGCCTCGCCGTAGCTGCCGACCACCAGCAGCCGGGCACCCGCGGCCCGTCGCACCAGCAGCTGATCGGTCCCCCCCGGCGACGATCTCGGAGTCGGTGGCCTCAGCGTCCGCCCGGACGGCGCGGTCCACGATCTCCCGCAGCCAGTCCGGCACCCCCTCCGGGGCCGCGTCCTGGGGATAGCCCGGGACGACGTGCACGAGGTGCAGCGGGCAGCGCAGGACGGCAGCCAGGTCGGCCGCCCACTCGGCGGCGTCGCGCGCGGAGTCGGACGAGTCGACGCCCACCACGATCGGCGGGCGGGACGACGTGGAGCTGGTCATGGCGGCCTCCTCACGGCGGTTGGCCCCAGCGTCGGCGGGCAGCCCGTTCCCGACCAGGGTCCGCGGACCCTGGTCGGAGGGCGTGCGGTCCCGGTCAGGTCTCGTCCGGCAGCACCTGCACGTGCAGCACCCCGCGCACGGACGCCGCGACGACGCTGGCCGGGTGCTCCTCGGCCGGGTCGGCGAGCGCGTCGCGCAACGTGACCTGACCGCCCTGCACCGCGACCCCCCACCGGCCCGGACCGGCGTAGGCGGCCAGCCGGTGGCGCACCTCGGCGGCGATCGCGCTGTCGGTCCGGGCGAAGGTGGCCAGCACGTCGCGGCGGCTCACGATGCCGACCAGCCCCGCACCGGCCCGGACCACCGGCACCGACCGGATCCCCAACGCCCGCATCCGGGCCACCACGTCGGCGACGTCGGTGATCGGCGTGACCGTCAGCACCTGCGTCGTCATCACCTCGCCCACCCGCGACGGCGGGATCGTCGCCAGCTCCTCAGGCAGCATCGAGCGCGCGTCGTGCCGCACCCGGCCGCGCAGCAGATCGGCCTCGGTCACGATGCCGACCAGCTCGCCGTCGCCGTCCACCACGGGCAGGGCGGTGAAGCCCCGCCCGGTCAGCAGGACCGCCGCGGCCCGGACCGGGGTATCCGGCCGGACCGTCACCACCGGCCGCGTCATCACCTCGCGCACCAACACGTCGCACCGCTCCTTCGCCTGCGGGGCCGGTGCGGTGGTGCCCGCCCGGTGCTCCCCGGTCGGCGTCCACCGTGACCGCCCCGCGCCCGCCCCGGCAGGGCGCAGCGGCCCGCAACGGCGGGACCGACGGCCTGTGCGCGACCCGTCCCTCGGCCCTGGGCGCGCGCCGCGCGACGTCGAAGCATGAGTCCGACGTGCGGTGACGACGTGCGCTGACG
>NZ_JAHDTH010000087.1 GCF_018531445.1 Pseudonocardia lacus | reverse complement strand
GTCGTCGGGCCGGGGCCGCCGGCGCCGGCGGGGGGCCGGTTCGGCCGGCGGGGGCGCGGGGGCGGGCGCGGCCGTCACCGGGCCGGGCGAAACCGCTCTGGTGGACTGCATGGTCACGACGTGCTCCAGGACCGGGTGAGCCGGAAGTAGACCGCCGAGAGCAGCGCCAGGAACACGGCCAGCATCAGGCTCAGCGCCGTCGCCGCCCCGTAGTCGCCGCCCAGGCTGGACGAGAACGCGTAGTCGTAGATCAGCAGCAGCACGGTGATCGTCGAGTTGGCCGGGCCGCCGCCGGTGAACAGGAACGGTTCCAGGAACACCTGCGAGGTGCCGATGACCTGCAGGATCAGCGTCACCAGCAGCACCCCGCGCAGCTGCGGCAGCGTGACGTGCCAGACCTTGCGCCAGATCGAGGCGCCGTCGACCTCGGCGGCGTCGTACAGCTCGGGCGGCACGGCGATCAGCGCGGCCAGGTAGATGATCACGGTGCCGCCGGCGGCGGCCCAGGTGGCCTCCAGCACCAGCGAGGGCATCGCCGTGTCCGCCGACTGCAGCCAGGCCTGCGGGGCGATGCCGAACCAGCCCAGGACGGTGTTGAACACTCCCTCGGGCCGGGGGTCGTAGAAGACCTTCCACATCAGCACGGCCACCACCGGCGGCACGACGACCGGCAGGTACGCCACCGCGCTGTAGAGCCCGCGCCAGCGCCGCACCTCGCTCATCAGCACCGCCGCCACCAGCGGGATCGGGTAGCCGAACACCAGCGCGATCAGCGCGAAGACGGCCGTGTTGCGCACCGCCGTGCCCAGCAGCGGGTCGGCGAAGACCGTCTGGAAGTTCTCCCAGCCGACGAAGACCGGCGCGGTGACCAGGTTGGTGCGCTGCACGCTCATCACCGCGGCGCGCACGATCGGCCACCAGGAGAACACCCCGAAGACCACCACCAGCGGCAGCAGGAACAGCAGGGTGCTCAGGCCACCGCGCCGGATCCACGTCAGCACGGGACGCTCAGCCGCGGTCGAGGATCGTCTGCACGTCGGCGTCGGCCTGCGCGAGCAGCGCGTCGATGTCGGCGTTCGGGTCGCTGAGCACCGCCTGCACCACCGTGTCGAGCACCGCGTACATCTCCTGGGCCTGCGCCGGCGGCTCCCCGGCCAGGTTCTGGCCGTGGATGCCCTCGGTGAACGAGCTCATCTGGGCCAGCGGCACGTTCACGTAGGGCTCGATCCACTCGTTGTACCGGGTCAGCGTGGCCTCGTCGAAGATCGGCAGCTTGGGCACGCCGACCGGCTGGTCGCTGTCGGCGAGGGTCTTGGCTTCCAGGACGGCGGCGTCCTCGCGGACGAACTTGCCCAGGTAGTAGAAGTCGATCCACTTTGTCGCCGCGGCCTGCTGCTCGGGGCCGGCCTTGACGTTCACCGCGGCCAGCGTGCCGCCGCCGAGCAGGCCGGAGTCGGCGCCGGGCGCCAGCGGCAGCACGGCCAGCCCGTAGGCGGCGGGGTCGATGCCGTTCTGCTGCTTGAGCGAGGTGTAGACGTCCGAACCGCCCATGTACATGCCGATCCGGCCGGCGGCGAACTCCTGGTTGATGGTGCTCCAGTCGTAGAGGACGTTCGCGCCCATGGAGTTGTCCTCCCAGCGCATCTGCTTGAGCCGCTGCAGGGCGGCCCTGGCGCCGGGGTTGTCGATGGTGGCGTCGACCTTGTCGCCGTTCACGGCCTGCATGCGGCCGCCGAGTGCGTAGGTCAGCGTGGTGAGCATCCAGCCGCCGGTGTTGTCCTGGGTCATCTCGGCGTAGCCGGCCTGGCCGGTGCGCTCGGCGATCTGCTTGGCGTAGGCCCGCACCTCGTCCCAGGTGGTCGGCGGCCGGTCCGGGTCGAGGCCGGCTTGCTGGAACAGCGTGCGGTTGTACTGCAGGCCGACGCCGTACGCCTCGGTCGGCAGGGCGTAGATCCGCCCGTCGGCGCCCTGCCCGGTGGCCAGCACCGCCTCGTTGAACTTGTCGAGGTAGCCGAGCGCCTCGACGTGCGGGGTGATGTCGGCCAGCTGCCCGTTCTCGACGAGGCCCGCGCCGTCGGTGAACGGCACCGTGAAGACGGTCGGCAGGGTGCCGCCGGCCAGCTGCGCGGTGAACGTCGGGCCCGTCCACTCGTACTCCTGCGAGGTGACGTCGATCGTCGGGTTCGCCGCCTCGAACTGGCGGACCTGCTCCTCGAAGGCCGCGAACGCCTCGGGCTCGCTGCCCGGCTTCAGGCTGACCACGGTGATCGCGGTCCTGCCGTCGGGCGTGGTGGTCGGTTCCCCGCCGCCGCTGCTGCACGCCGTGACGCCGGCGAGCACCAGCGCGGCGGTCACCGCCGCGACGGGTGTGCGGATGGACCTCATCGTCGTTCCTCCGTCGTGTTGCTCGGGTGCCGCTACTGGGTGGGGGCCGGGGTGCGCAGCCAGGCCGCGGTGTCGGTGGGCAGCCGGCCGTCGACGAGGTCGCCGCTGGCCAGCAGGACGTCGCCGGGCGGGAGCGCGACCGGGTCGGGGCCGAGGTTGACCACGCAGCTGAACGTGTCGCCGCGGGTGAAGGCCAGCACCGCCGGGTCGCCCGGCAGCCAGCGCATCGGGCGCCCGGGCAGCTCGGCGCGGCGGATGCGCAGCGCCGCCCGGTACAGCGCGAGCATCGAGGTGGGATCCGCGGCCTGCGCCTCGACGGTGAGCGCGGCCCACTCCGGCGGCTGCGGCAACCACGTCGGCCGGCCGTCGGGGGAGAAGCCGAACGGTGGCGCGGTGCCCGACCACGGCAGCGGCACCCGGCAGCCGTCGCGACCGGGGTCGACGCCGCCCGAGCGCAGGAACATCGGGTCGGTGCGCAGCTCGTCGTCGAGCTGCTCGTGCTCGGGCAACCCCAGCTCGTCGCCCTGGTAGACGTAGAGCGAGCCGGGTAGCGCGGCGGTCAGCATCGCGGCGGCCCTGGCCCGGCGGGTGCCCAGTGCGAGGTCGGTCGGGGTGCCGGCGCGCTTGGCGGCGAACGCGAATCCGGTCTCGGCGCGGCCGTAGCGGGTGACCGGGCGGGTGACGTCGTGGTTCGACAGCACCCAGGTCGCCGGTGCGCCGACCGGGGCGTGCGCCGCGAGCGTGGTGTCGATCGAGGCGCGCAGCTCGGCGGCGTCCCACGGGCGGGCCAGGGTGTCGAAGTTGAACGCGGTGTGCAGTTCGTCCGGGCGCAGGTAGCGGGCGAAGCGCTCGGCGTCGGGCTGCCACACCTCGCCGACCAGCAGCCGTGGTTGCGGGTAGCCATCGGCGACCGCCCGCCACGACCGGTAGATGTCGTGCAGCTCGTCGCGGTCGACGTAGGGGTGCCCGCCGGGGCCGGGCGCGGCCGGCACCTCGGGCAGCGCCGGGTCCTTCGCCGGCAGCACGGCGGAGTCGATGCGCACCCCGGCGACCCCGCGGTCGAACCAGAACCGCAGCACGGCCTCGTGCTCGGCGCGCACGTCCGGGTGCGTCCAGTTGAGGTCGGGCTGGCCCTTGCTGAACAGGTGCAGGTACCACTCGCCGGGCGTGCCGTCGGCGTTCTTGGTGCGGGTCCACGGCTCGCCGCCGAACTCCGAGACCCACCCGGTGGGCATCTCGTCGCCGCCGGGGCCGCGGCCGGGGCGGAACCAGAACCGCTCCCGCTCGGGCGAGCCGGGTTCGGCGGCCAGCGCGGCCTGGAACCACGGGTGCTGGTCGGAGACGTGGTTGGGGACGACGTCGACGATCGTGCGGATGCCCAGCGCGGCGGCGTCGGCGATCAGCGCCTCGGCGTCGGCGAGGGTGCCGAACGCGGGGTCGATGCGCCGGTAGTCGGCGACGTCGTAGCCGCCGTCGGCCATCGGCGAGGCGTACCAGGGGGTGAACCAGATGGCGTCCACGCCCAGCTCGACGAGGTGGTCCAGGCGGGCCCGCACCCCGGTGAGGTCGCCGACGCCGTCGCCGTTCCCGTCGGCGTAGCTGCGCGGGTAGATCTCGTAGATCACCGCGTCGCGCCACCACTCCCGCTCGCCCATGAGCCCCCGTCCGTCGCGCCCTGTCGTGTGGGCGGGGACGGTACGGGTGGCTAGCAGATCAGCGCAAGATTTTGACAGAAGTAGGTTCGGAATTAGTCAGAACGGACCTGCGCGGTGGACGCCCGCACCACCAGTTCGGGCTCGTAGAGCAACTCGGCGGTGCCCACCCGGCTGCCCTCGATCTGGTGCACGAGCAGGTCGACCGCGGCCCGCCCCATCGCCTCGATCGGCTGGCGGACCGTGGTCAGAGCGGGGTCGACGCAGGTCATCAGGGCCGAGTCGTCGTAGCCGATGACCGAGACGTCGCCCGGGACGCTCATCCCGCGCCGGCGCACCGCCCGGATCGCGCCGAGGGCCAGCGGGTCGCTGGCGCAGATGACGCCGGTGACGCCGCGGTCGAGCAGGCGCAGCATCGCGGCCTGGCCGCTCTCCAGCGAGAACATCGCGTGCTGGACCATCTCGGGGTCCGCGCTGCCGCCGCTCGCTGTCCGGAACGACGCAAGCTTGCGTCGGGACGGCACGTGGTCGGCGGGCCCCAGTAGGAGCCCGATCCGCCGGTGGCCCAGTGCCCTCAGGTGCCCGAACGCCTGCTCCACCGCGACCTCGTCGTCGCAGCTGACCTGCGGGAACGCCAACCCGTCGACCGCGGCGTTGACCAGTACGGTGGGCAGCTTGCGGGTGCGTAGCAGCCGGTAGTGCTCGTGCGAGGCGTCGGCCTCGGTGTAGAGCCCACCGGCGAAGATCGCCCCGGAGACCTGCTGCTGCAGCAGCAGGTCGACGTAGGCGGCCTCGCTGACCCCGCCGGCCGAGCTGGTGCACAGCAGCGCGGTGAACCCCTGCTGGGCGAGCGCACCCCCGACGACCTCGCCGAACGCCGGGAAGATGGGGTTCTGCAGCTCGGGCAGCACCAGCCCGACCAGCCGGGCGCGCTCGCCGCGCAGCCGGGTGGGGCGCTCGTAGCCGAGCACGTCGAGCGCGGTGAGCACGGCCTCGCGGGTGGCCTCGGAGACCCCCGGCTTGCCGTTGAGCACCCGGCTGACCGTCGCCTCGCTCACGCCGACCTTCTGCGCCACCACCGCGAGCCGCCTCGTCATGGGCGCAAGGGTAGCGCAAGAACTTGCGCTCCTTGACATCGACTTGCGGGCATTTCATCGAGCCCGACGGTTGATGCGGCAAATAGGCTGGGCCCACCATGACCGACATCGCGCCCAGCGGGCTGCACCACGTGACCGCGATCGCCGCCGACCCGCAGGAGAACGTCGACTTCTACACCCGCGTGCTGGGGCTGCGGCTGGTCAAGCAGACCGTCAACTTCGACTCCCCGGACACCTACCACCTCTACTACGGCGACGCCGCGGGCTCGCCGTCGACGATCCTGACGTTCTTCCCGTGGAAGGGCGTGCCGCCGGGTCGCAACGGCGCCGGGCTCACCACAGCCACCGCCTTCAGCGTCCCGCCGGAGTCGATCGGCTGGTGGCAGAACCGGCTGTCCGGGTTCGGCGTGGACGCCGACGCCCCGGTCGACCGCGACGGCGCCGAGGTGCTGACCCTGCGCGACCCGCACGGCCTGGTGATCGACCTGGTGGCCGCCCCGGGCGACGCGCGCTCCGGCTGGGACGGCGCCGCCGGCGTGCCGGCCGAGCACGCGGTGCGCGGGCTGCACTCGGTGACGCTGTCGGAGCGCCAGCTCGAACCGACCCAGCGGATGCTCTCCGAGCTGCTCGGGATGCGCCTGGACGTGGAGTCCGGCGACCGGGCCCGCTTCGCGATGGACGACGGGGGCGACGGCACCGCGGGAGCGCTGGTCGACGTGGCGGCCGAGACCCGCACCAGGGGCCTGCAGGCCGGCGGGACCGTGCACCACGTGGCGTTCCGGGCCCCGGACGGCCCCACCCAGCTGCGCTGGCGCCAGCAGTTGCTCGACGCCGGGGTGCACGTCACCGAGGTCCTCGACCGGCAGTACTTCACCTCGATCTACTTCCGCGAACCCGGCGGGGTGCTGTTCGAGATCGCCACCGACCAGCCGGGCTTCGCCGTCGACGAGCCGCTGCTGGCCCTGGGCCGGGCGCTCAAGCTGCCGCCGTGGCTGGAGCCCGACCGCGCGCAGATCGCCGCGGCGCTGCCGCCCCTGCGGCTGCCCGACGACCCCGCCCCGGCGACGTCGTGACGGCCGACCCCCTGGACCGGCCGCACGTCTGGCTGCCCGGCCCCGGTCCGACCCCGCTGCTGCTCCTGCACGGCACCGGCGGCGACGAGCACGACCTGCTGCCCCTGCGCGAGCACCTCGCCCCCAGTTCCCCGGTGCTGTCGGTGCGCGGGACGGTGCTGGAGAACGGCATGCCGCGGTTCTTCCGGCGGTTGCGCGAGGGCGTGTTCGACGAGGACGACCTGCGGGCCCGCGCCGACGAGCTGGCCGCGTTCCTCACCGCCGCCGAGGCGCGCTACGCCGTGGCCGCGGGCGCCTGGACCGCGGTCGGCTTCTCCAACGGCGCCAACATCGCCTCGGCGCTGCTGTTCGGCCGGCCCGACTCGCTGACCGCGGCGGTACTGCTGGCCGCGATGGTGCCCTACCGCGCCGGGCCGCCGGCGGGGGAGCTCGCGGGGCGACGGGTGCTGGTCTCCAACGGCAGGCGCGACCCGATGGCGACCCTCGACCAGACCAGCACACTGGTCGGCCAGCTGCGCGACCGCGGCGCGGAGGTCACCGAGCTGCCGCACGACGGCGGGCACGGCATCGACCAGAGGCTGCTGCCGCGGGTCGCCGAGTGGCTACGGGCGGGCTAGCCGCCTCCCCACCCCGCCCCCACCCCGCCCCCGCCCCCGGAGTTCAGGAAAGCCACGATGCTGCCCGCAGAGGGCAGCATCGTGGCTTTCCTGAACCGGGCGGGCGGCCGGGCCGGGCCGGGCCGGAGGGGAGGGGGAGGCGGGGCGCGTCAGGAGGTGGGGACGGGGGCGGTGCGGCGGGCGCCGTAGGTGAGCCGGCGGAGCAGCACCTCGGCGGGGCCGCGCACGCCGGTGCGGGCCGACACCGCCGCCACCACCAGGATCACCAGCCACGCCCCGGCCCCGACCAGCGCCGTCTGCCACAGGTGCGCGCCCTCGCCGAGCCCCAGCGTCCAGGCGGGCAGCAGCGCCACGAACGCCACCGATTGGGCGAGGTAGCAGCTCAGCGAGCGCTGCCCGCACGCCTGCAGCGCGCCCGTGACGGGGCCGGTGCCGCGCTCGGCCAGCCGGACGGCCAGCAGCCCGAACAGCGCCGCGTACCCGAACCCGCCCAGGTACCCGCCCAGGGCGTGCAGCGAGCCCGCCACCAGCACCGCCCACAGCGGCGGCGCCGTCCAGTACTGGGCGGCCACCAGCGCCATCGGCAGCCCGCCCAGCACGGCCGCGAGCAGGCCCGCGACGGCCACCCGGCGCAGCAGCGGCCGGTGCCGCTCCGGTGCGTCGAGCAGGCCGCGCCGGGCCGCCCACGCGCCGACGGCGACCGCCCCGAACACGCCGAGTGCCTGTACCGGCAGCCCGAACGTGACCCACTCCAGCGCGCGGGAGACCAGCGCCTGCACCGGGTCGGCCACCGTCATCGAGGTCAGGAAGGCCCGCGAGTCGCCCGCCGCCGCCAGCCCGGACCCCGCGTAGAACAGGGTCGTCAGCGCGGTCCCGATCGCGGCCACCCGCACGAGCGCCCGGTCGGAGCCGCGCACGAGCAACCCGGCCATCAGCACCGCGAGCAGCCCGTAGGCACCCACGATGTCGCCCGACCACAGCAGCGCCCCGTGCACCGCGCCGATGAGCACCATCCAGGCGCCCCGCCGCCGCACGAGCCGCACCACGGCCTCCACCGCGACACCCGCCCGCCGCCGGGTCAGCTGCACGATCCCGTAGCCGAACAGCAGCCCGAACAACGGGTACGCCCGCCCGTCGACCAGCATCACCTGCAGCAGCGCGACGACGCTGTCGACCCCCTCGACGTCGCCTGGGTAGCCGCGCGGGCCGACCGGGTGGTCGTAGGCGAACAGGTGGACGTTGGCCAGCGCGATGAGCAGCAGCATGCCGCCGCGGGCCAGATCGGGTGCGAGGGCGCGGGCCCCGATCGGTGTCGCGCCCGCGTCGGTGCCGGTGGTCATGGGTTCGACCCTAGGAAGACCGGTCCGTCCCGGGGTCCATCGTTCGACCGATACGCCCGTCCCCCACGCGACGTCGCCCCCGTGCCGGGAAAGCCACCATCAGGACGTCCGACGTCCTGATGGTGGCTTTCCCGACAACGGTTCAGCGGGTGGAGCCGGCCTTGGCCATGCCGCGCCGGACGGCGTCGATCAGGTATGGGCGCAGCCGGGTGGGCGGCACGATCTGGTCGACGGAGCCGACGCGCTGGGCGCGCTGGACGCTGTGCGCCGCGTCGAACTCGTCGGCCATCTCGCCCAGCTTCTCCGCCCGCACCCCCGGGCGCACGGTGGCCAGCTCGGCCGTCAGCCGGGCGCTCTCGGACCCGTCGCCCGCGCGGGCGGCCGCGGCGATGCCGGCCTCCAGCTCGGCGATGCGCGGGTCGGCCGCGGTGCGCTTGTTGACCTCGCCGGCGAACACCACCGCGGCGGCGGGGGCGCCGCCGAGCACCGAGGCGTAGGACCCCTCGACGGCGGCGATCTCCATGTTGTCGTTCAGCGTGCCGGAGAACACCACGAACGCCCCGCCGTGGTAGCGGCTGACCACGCAGAACACGATCGGGCCGTCGAAGTTGACGACCGCCCGGCCGATCTCGGCGCCGTACTCCAGCTGCAGCTGGCGCAGCGACTCCGGCGAGCCGTCGAAGCCCGACAGGTTGGCCAGCACCACCAGCGGGCGGTTGCCGCTGGCCGCGTTGATCGCCCGGGCGGTCTTCTTCGACGACTTCGGGAACAGCGTGCCGGCGGTGAACGTGGTCGGGCCGTCCACCGGGACCGGGCCGCGGCGGGGCAGCGGGCGCGACTCGATGCCCAGCAGGGCCACCGGGTGCCCGCCCAGGTGGGCGTCGAGCACGACCACGCCCTCGGCGTCGATCATGTCCACCCAGCGCTCCAGCGTCGGGTGGTCGGAGTCGGCGACCGCGGCCAGCACCGAGCGGATGTCGAACGGCTTCTTGCGCCCCGGGTTGGCCGTGAACACCTCGCCGACCGTGGTGAAGTCGCAGCCCGGGCCGCTGTGCGGGGAGTCGGAGACGTCGCGCTCGACGGGGTCGGTGCTCGGGGCCGGGCGCGGGAAGCGCTCCCCGGGCGCGCGGTACGTGTGCTCGTAGTGGGCCAGGAGCACGTCGACCGCGCCCGCCAGGTCGGGCGCCCAGTACTGCGCCTGCCCGTTCGGGCCCATGATCCGGTCGTGGCCGCCGATGCCGAAGTTGTCCTCGGCGCTCACCCCGCCGGAGTAGTCCAGCGACTGCTTGCCGGTGAGCACCATGGCGCTGTCGGGCGTCATCACGAGGATGCCCTTGGTGTGCATCAGCATCGTGGCCTCGGCGTTCCAGTACGGCTGGGCGCCCACGTTGATCCCGGTGACGACGATGTTCATCTCGCCGCCGTCCTGGGTGAACTCGACGATCCCGCGCAGCACCCGGGAGATCCAGTCCATGTTCTCGGTCCCGGAGTCCATCGCGATCTTCGCGCCGGCCGACACCGCGAACCACTCGATCGGCGCGTCGAGGCGGCGGGCCAGCGCGATCGCGGCCAGCACGATCCGGCACTCCGGCTCGGCCAGCGCACCCAGCGCCCTGGTCGGGTCGCCGATCAGCACGACCCGGGTCATGCCCTCCGGGTAGCGCTCGGTCGCCGTGGTCACCGTGCCCAGCACGATGTTGGCCGTGTTGCCGCCCGGCGCCCTCTCGACCGGCACCGGGGCGCCCGCCGCGTCGACGTCGTACTCGGTGAACGCGCCCTGCGCGCCGCCCCGGTCGGGGTTGCGCAGCAGCATCGGCACCAGCTCGTAGGGGTAGACCGCGCCGCGGCGGCGGGCCCGGATCACCTTCTGCGCGTAGGCGTCCAGCTCGCGCAGCGGCTGCGTGGGCGGTTCGGTGACGCGCACCGTCAACCCGGCGCCCGGCGGGCGCGACATCCGCAGCATGTACTGGGCGGGCTCCGCGCCCTGGTCGGCGGAGCGGAACTGCACCAGCACCTGCTCCAGGCCCAGCCCCAGCGTCCGCGGGGCGAGCACCCGCACCACGGAGTCCATCTCCTCCAGCGGCACGTCGACGACCGGCCAGACGTAGAGCAGCACCCGGTTCCAGTCGAGCTTGGCGTCGTCGCGGTCGGCGGCGCGGGCCGCGCGCAGCGCCTCCAGGCAGGAGTCCAGCACGTGCTCCAGCTGGGGCAGGGCGCGGATGCGGCCGTCGTCGCCGCGCAGGACGGTCAGGTCGCGCACGTCCGACAGCACGATCAGGCGCTTGTCGGCCGGCACCGCGCGGCCCACCGCCCGGAACAGGTGCACGTCGACCGGGGACGGCAGCCGGGTCAGCTCGAACCCGTCCAGCCGCCACAGGCCCAGCCGCTCGGCGACCATCGGGTGCAGGCCGCGCAGCGTGCGGTCCTCCACGGGGCGGCGGTCGTTCGGCGAGGAGCCGGCCCCCGCCGCGGAACCGGCCGGGACGAAGGTGAACCACGCCGAGCGCTCGTCGCCGCCGGGGCGGCGCACCGCCACCGCGACCCGGGTCAGCCGCTCGGGCAGCGGGCCGAGCATCGCCCGGATCTTCTCCGCCGACCGCTCGGCGTCGGCGTCGGGCGCCTCGCCCGCGATGACGTAGAGGTCGAGCACCGCGACCTTGCCGTCGGGCAGCTGCGAGATGATCCGCCGCAGGTCGCCCTGCACGGACATCGGGTCGCCCCACGCCGGGGCGTCCGGGGCGGTGTGCACCGTGGTGGCCAGCACGACGATGTCGCGGCCGTCGTGCGAGTAGTCGGCGGTGAGCAGCGGGCGGCCGCCGCGGTCCTGCACCGTCGCGTCGGTGAGCGAGCGCACCCGGTAGTAGCGCCGGGTCATCACCTCCAGCATCGCCGCGTGGTGCCGTTCGCCGAACACGCCCAGGATCGGCTCGGCCGCGGCGACGATCCGGTCGATCTGCACCGAGCGCTCGGCCGGGTCGTCGGAGAGCCGATCGAGCTCCTCGCGCACCCGGGCCTGGCCGCGCGCCCGCTCGTCGGCGATCAGCGGGGCGTCGAAGCACGTGTAGCGCACCCGCCGGGCCAACGTGCCGATCACCGGGTGGCGCAGCTGGGTGGCGGTGACGAGCCGGTCGAGCATCGCCTGGTAGGCCTCGCGGGCCGCGGGCGGCAGCGAGTCGGGGTGGGTGAGCCGCCACTGCAGCAGCTCCAGCACCACCGGCACCTGCGACGACGCCCGCCGGTGGGCCAGGAACATCCGGTACAGGGCGGTGCTGAGCTGGTCGGAGGGCTCCAGGTCGGGCACGCCGTAGTTGGCCAGCGCCCGGCGCAGCTTCTCCCGGAACGACTCCGGCAGCCCCTCGGCGTCGGCGTCGCGGGAGCGCAGGTAGGCGTAGAGGTACTCCTGCGGGTTGCGGGCCTCCTCGCCGGCCGGGTCGACCGGCTGCGTCTCGTCCTCGGGGCCGCGCCGGTTGCGCGACAGGGCGCACATGTCGGCGAAGATGCGCAGCACCGCGGTCTCGCCGGCCAGCACGGCCGGGTCGTCGGCGGGCAGCGCCTCCCGGGCGGCCCGCAGCGCCGCCAGCAGCGGCCGGGCGTCGCGCTCGTCGACGTCGTAGCCCAGCACCAGGTAGCGCAGCGAGGTGAGCGCGTCGGCGGCGACGTCGGCGGCGGCCTCCCCGGTGGCCGGCGGGCTGGCCAGCCCGGACAGGTCGGCGCGCTTGCCGGCGGGGCCGGCGGCCGAGTCGGCGTCGGGCTCCAGGCGCACCAGCTTCGTGCCGCCCTCGACCTGGGTGTTCGCCGCGACCAGCACCTCGCGCACCCGGCCGGAGACCGGCGCGCGCAGCGCCGTCTCCAGCTTCATGCTCTCCACGATCGCCACCACGTCGCCCGCGGCGACCTGGTCGCCCTCGGCGACCGGCAGCGCCACCACCATCGCCGGCGCCGGAGCCCGGACCAGGCCGGCCTCCCCACCGGAGATCCGGTGCACGGCCCCGTCGACCTCGATGAGGTAGTCCGACGAGTTGCCGTGCGGCGGGACCGCCAGCACCGCGAACGACTCCGGGCCGCGCTCGGTCTGCACCGTCAGCCTGCGCTCGACGTGGCCGGTGCGCTCGGCGTCGACGTCGACGACGACCCCGTCGAGCTCGACGCGGTAGCGCCCGCCGCGGATCTGCGCGACCCGCAGCCGGTACGACTCGCCCGCCACCCGGACGTCGACCTGGTGCCAGGCGTCGTGCCCGACCTCGGGGCGCCCGCGCTCGGCCGAGGCGAACAGCCGCTGGCGCTGGCGGGCGACGTGCGCGTCCTGCGCCTCCACGGCCGTGGCCAGCAGCGCGACGTCGAGCCGCTGCGGCGGGGCGTAGCCCGCGGCCATCATGGTGTCGAGCCAGGTGGTGTCGGTCTCGCCGGAGAGGATCTCCGGGCGGTCGAGCAGGTCGAGCAGGAACGCCTTGTTGGTGGTGCCGCCGTCGATCACGGCAGCGGTCTGGCGCAGCGCCCGGGAGAGCCGGGCCCTGGCCTCGGCCCGGTCGCGGCCCCACGCGATCACCTTGGCGATCATCGAGTCGAACTGCGGCGGGATCAGGTCGCCCGTGGCGACGCCGGTGTCCACGCGGACGCCGGGCCCGCTGGGCAGCGCCAGGTGCTCGATGCGGCCCGGGGCGGGGGCGAAGTCCTGCTCGGGGTCCTCTGCGGTCAGCCGGGCCTCGATGGCGTGCCCGCGCGGGCGCGGGGCGCCGCCGTCGGGGTCGGCCGCGCCGGAGTCGGCCAGCCGCCCGCCCATCGCCACGTGCAGCTGCAGCTTGACGATGTCGACGCCGGTCGTGGCCTCGGTGACCGGGTGCTCCACCTGCAGCCGGGTGTTGACCTCCAGGAACGACAGCAGCCGCTCCTTGGGCTCGTAGAGGAACTCCACGGTGCCGGCGTTGACGTAGCCGGCGGCGCGGGCGAGGTCGGCGGCCGACTCGCGCAGCAGCTTCTCCTGCTCGGCGTCCAGCGCCGTGGACGCCGACTCCTCGATGACCTTCTGGTTGCGCCGCTGCACCGAGCAGTCGCGCACGCCCAGCGTCCACACGTCGCCGCTCGCGTCGGCGACGACCTGGACCTCGACGTGGCGCCCGCCGCGGATGGCCCGCTCCAGGAACACCGTGGCGTCGCCCGCGGTCTTGGCCGCCTCCGACCCGGCCCGCTCGAACGCCTCGGCCAGCTGGTCGGGGGAGTCGACGCGGCGGATGCCGCGCCCACCGCCGCCCGCGGTGGCCTTGACCATCAGCGGGTAGCCGATCCGCTCGGCGTGCTCGCGGGCGGCGTCGACGTCGGCGACCGCGCCGCCGCTCCACGCGGCCAGCGGCACGCCGACCCGCTCGGCCAGCTCCTTGGCCGCGATCTTGTCGCCGAGCCGCTCCATCACCTCCGGCGACGGCCCGATGAACACGACCCCGATGTCGCGGCACAGGCGCGCGAAGTCGGCCCGCTCCGACACGAAGCCCCACCCCGGCCACACCGCCTCGGCGCGGGCCGCCTTCAGTCCCCGCTCCAGCTCGGCGAGGTCGAGGTAGGGGCTGGCGGCGAAGGCCTGGTCCGGGTCGTCCGGGCCGATCAGCACGGCCTCGTCGGCCTCCCGCACGAACATCGCGTGCCGGTCGACCGCCGTGTAGATCGCGATCGTGCGCAGCGGGGGCCGGCCGGCCGCCCGCAGCGCCGACCCCGGCGAGGCGATCTCGGCGTTCCACTCCCGCACCGCGTTGATCAGCCGCATCGCCGGTTCACCCCGGTTCACGATGGCGACTCGCTGGAACGACTGCACCGTCACGACCTGATCACTCCCATTGCTGGTGGCGCGCCTCCCGATCCGGTCCCGCACTGCGTCGACTCCGATGGAGTCGACTCTGCACCGATCCGGTGCACCCGACCGCAGGACCGTAGCCGCGCGGGCGGCCACCACTGAACTAGAGGCCACCCGGTCGCACAACCCGCGTCCGGGCGACGGAGGTGTTCCCCCGGTCGGGCGTGATCACGCCGATCCGGGTGGGGAAGGGCAGGATGTGCTCGTGCGAACGGTGACCCGCGGTGAGTTGACCTTCGACGTCGTCGAGCACGGCCCGGCCGACGGCGACCCGGTGCTGCTGCTGCACGGCTTCCCGCAGCACGCGTCGTCCTGGGCGGGCGTCGCGTCGCGGCTGGCCGGGCGCGGCTACCGCTGCGTCGCCCCCGACCAGCGCGGCTACTCGCCGGGCGCGCGACCCGCCGGGGCGCGCGCTTACGTGGTCGACGAACTCGTCGCCGACGCGCTCGCCGTCCTGGACGACGTCGCCGGCCCGGACGGGCGGGCGCACGTCGTCGGGCACGACTGGGGCGCCGCCGTGGCCTGGGCCCTGGCCGGCCGCCACCCCGACCGGCTCCGCTCGCTGACCGCCGTCTCGGTGCCCCCGCCCGCGGCCATGCTGCGCGCGATGCGCCGCGGCCGGCAAGCCCTCGCGTCCTGGTACATGCTGGCGTTCCAGGTCCCCGGACTGGCCGAGCGGGGCCTGGCCGGGTCGCGGTTCGCCACGATGCTGCGCCGCAGCGGCCAGTCCGCGCCGGCCGCCGAGCGCGACGCCGCCGCGATGGCCGAGGACGGCGCCCTGACCGCCGCCCTGAACTGGTACCGGGCCATGCGGTTCGCCCGCGGCGGCTCGCCCGGGCGCGTCCGCGTCCCCACCCTGTTCGTGTGGAGCGACGGCGACACCGCCATCACCCGCGACGCCGCACTGCTGGCCGACCGCTACGTCGAGGCGCCGTTCCGGTTCGTCGAGCTGCGCGGGGTGAGCCACTGGGTCCCCGACCAGGCCCCCGCCCAGCTCGCCGAGCTGATCGCCGAGCACCTGGCCGCGTACCCGAGCTGACCGGCGCCACCGAATCCGCCACCGAACCCGAAGGAGGGGCCGATGGAGGTCCTGGCCGCGCGCGTACTGCTGCATCCGGTGGACATGGAGCGCAGCCTCGCGTTCTACCGCGACGTCCTCGGCCTCGCCGTGGCCCGCGAGTTCCCCGGCGGAACGGTGTTCTTCCTCGGCGGCGGCCACCTCGAGCTCTCCGGGAGCGTCGCCGAGCCCGCCGGCCCCGCCGTGGCCCTGTGGCTGCAGGTCCGCGACCTCGCCGCCGCGCACCGGGAGCTCGCCGGGCACGTCGTGCGGGAGCCGCGGCAGGAGCCGTGGGGGCTGCACGAGATGTGGGTCGCCGACCCGGACGGCACCCGGATCGTCCTGGTCGAGGTCCCCGCCGACCACCCCATCCGCCGCGACCAGCGCACGCTCTGACCCCTTCGGCGGTGTCGACGCCGACCCGTCATCCAGGAGCGCGGTGACCCCCAGGCCCGGACGTCCTCGCAGGGGCGGTCGGGTCCGCGCAGGGTGTGTGGACCCTGCGAGGACCACACCGGTGCTGCGAGGACGCCCTGGAGGGGGTGGGGGGGTCAGGTGGGGTGAGGGGGGTCAGGTGGGGGTGGGGGAGGGGGAGGGGGAAGGGGAGGGGGTGAGTCGGGCGGCTAGGGCGTCGAGGACCAGGTCCAGGCCGTGGGTGAAGCGGTCCAGGGCGCGTTGCAGCGTGTACGGCAGGTCGGTGCCGGAGACCGCGAACCCGCCGGCCCGGTCCAGGGCGTCCAGTCGGGGGAATCGGCCGCGCATGCGGTCGTCCAGGAGGGGGGCGCGCTGCTCCCACCAGTCGTCGTCGCTGCTGCCCGTGCGGGCGGGGGCCTGCTCCGCCTCGACGACGGCCGCCGCGGCGCCGCGCGTGTAGGACTCGACGGCCGCCACGCCGCGCACGACGTCCGCCGCGGGGAGGCCGTGGCCGTCGAGGAGGGCGAGGGCGGCCTCGTAGCGGGTGATGACGTGCGGGCCGAAGACCGAGCGGGAGGTGGCGACCTGCAGGAGCCACGGGTGGGCGCGGTAGGCGGCGAGGTCCGCGGTGGCCAGGTCGTGCAGGCCGGCGCGCCACCCGGCGTCGGGGCGGGGGAGGGGTTGGGCGCCGACGACCCGGTCGACCATCAGTTCCAGCAGTTCCGCCTTGCCGGGGACGTAGGTGTACAGCGAGGCCGTGCCGATGCCGAGTGCCTGGGCGAGGGCGCGCATGGACAGGGCGTCGGGTCCGGCGCGGTCGGCCTCGGCGACGGCGGTGTCGAGGAGGCGGTCGAGGTCGAGGCGGGGGCGGGGGCCGCGGCGGGGGGCCGGGACGCCGTCCCAGAGCAGCGCCATCGTGCGCTCGGCGTCGCCGCGCCCGGCGTAGTCCACCATCGGCCACCTCCAGGAAATACTCCGAACACTGTACGATGTTTGGTGTGCGCCCCGAGACCGTGATCCCCGGTTTGCCCTGCCGCGACCTCGACGACGTCCTGCCGTTCTACGACGCGCTCGGTTTCGAGGTGACCTACCGCCAGCAGCGGCCCAACCCGTTCGCCGCCGTCCGGCGCGGGGGGATCCAGCTGCACTTCTTCGCGGTCGAGGGGTTCGACCCGGCCGACTCGATGGGCACCGTCGTCGTGCTCGTGCCCGACACCGGGGCCCTGCACCGGGCGTTCGCGGCAGGTCTGCGCGAGGCCTTCGGTCGGGTACCGCTCTCCGGCATCCCGCGGATGACCCGGCCCCGCTCCAAGCAGGGCACGTCGGCCGGCTTCTCGGTGGTCGACCCGGGCGGCAACTGGCTGCGGATCAGCGCGTTCGCCGACGACGGCGGCGGGTCGGCGGACGACCGGCTGAGCCGGGTGATGGCCAACGCCTCCCGGCAGGCCGACTCGCACGGCGACGAGGCGGCGGGCGTGCGGGTGCTGCGCAACGGCCTCGACCGGCACGCCGACGCCCCGGCGACCGAGCGCGTGCCGGCGCTGGTCTTCCTGATCGAACTGCTGGTGCGCACCGACGACCGCGACGGCGCCGCGGCGCTGCTGGCGGAGGTGGCGGGGATGGACCTGTCCGACGCCGAGCGCGAGGTGCTCGCCGGCGACCTCGCGATCGCCGAGGAGTTGGCCGCCACCCTGCGCCCCTGACGTCGAGAACGAGGTTGTCGTGAGTTTGGACCGGTCCAATCGACCGTAAGTTCGTTTTCGACGGCCAGGGGGTGGGTCAGTCGGCGGCGACGCGGGCGCCGGGGCCGGGGACGGCCCGCAGCCGGGTCGTCGGGGTCAGCAGGTGGCCGTCGTCGCAGCGCAACTCGATGTGCACCCCGGCGCCGCACTCCGCGTGCTCGACGCGCATCGGCGGGCCGAAGCCGTCGGAACGGTGCACGTCGCCCCAGGCCAGCATGGCCAGGATGATCGGGCGCAGGTCGCGGCCGGCCTGGGTGAGCCGGTACTCGTGGCGCTCGCGGCTGCCCGGCTCCCGGTACGGGACGCGGACGACGATGCCCTCGTCGACGAGGGTGGCCAGGCGGCGGGTGAGCACGTTGCGGGCGATGCCGAGGTGCGCGGTGAGGTCGTCGAAGCGGCGGATGCCGTTGAACAGGTCGCGCAGCACCACCACGGTCCACGCGTCCCCGACGACGCTCGCGGCGCGGGCCACCGAGCAGCGTTGGCTGTCGATCTTGGACCAGTCCACGGACACAGCGTAGCGGGGTTGCTATCAACAACCCAGCTCTCTACGCTGCGTTTCTCATGGGGACCCAGCGGCGCGGCGCCGTCCTGACCGTCACGTCGCTGGCCGTCTTCATGGCGTTCCTCGACGTCACGATCGTGAACATCGCGTTCCCGGCGATCTCCCGGTCGTTCGGCTCGACCTCGCTGGCCGACCTGTCCTGGGTCTTCAGCGCCTACAACGTGGTGTTCGCGGTGCTGCTCATCCCGGCCGGGCGCGCCGCCGACCTGTACGGCCGCCGCCGCGTCTTCGTCACCGGACTGGGCGTGTTCGCCGTCGCCTCGCTCGCCTGCGCCGTCGCACCGACGGCGGGCCTGCTGGTGGCGGCCAGGGTGCTGCAGGCCGCGGCGGCCGCCCTGCTGGTGCCGGCGTCGCTGGCGCTGCTGCTGCCGGCGTTCGCGCCCGAGCGCCGCGGCACCGCGATCGGCACGTGGGGCGCCATGGGCGGCATCGCCGCGGCCACCGGGCCGGCGCTGGGCGGGCTGCTCGTCGACGCGTTCGGCTGGCGCGCGGTCTTCCTGATCAACCTGCCGATCGTGGCGGTGACGCTGGTGGTCGCGCTGCGGGTGCTCGTCGAGTCGCGCGGGGAGGGCGCGGGCCTGCCCGACCCGCTGAGCGTGCTGCTGCTCGGTTCCGGTGTCGCGCTCGTGTCGCTGGGCATCGTCAACGGCGAGGGCGGTGCGTGGGGCGCGCCGGCCACGCTCTGGCCGCTCCTCGGCGGCGCGGCGCTCGTGGCGCTCTTCGCGTGGCGCAGCCGGCGCGTGCCGAACCCGCTGGTCGCGCCCGCCCTGTTCGCCATCCGGCCGTTCTCCGCTGCCGTGCTGGGCTACCTGGTCTTCTCCGGCGGCTTCTACGCGCTGCTGCTGTCGAACGTGCTGTTCATGACCGAGGTCTGGGGCTACCCGACGCTGCTGGCCGGCGTCGCGGTGACGCCCGGCCCGATCCTGGCCGCGACCGGGTCGACCATCGGCGGGCGGATCAGCGACCGGTTCGGCGCCCGGCTGGCGATCGTGCCCGGCGGCCTGCTGTTCGCGCTGGGCTGCGTGCTGTTCGCCACCAGGGTCGGTCCCGAGCCCGCCTACCTGGCGGCCTTCCTGCCGGCCACGCTGCTGACCGGCGCCGGGGTCGGCCTCGTCTACTCCGGGCTGGCCACGGCCAGCGTGTCGCGGCTGCCCGCCGCGCACTTCGCGACCGGCAGCGCGGTCGGCACCTGCGCCCGCCAGATCGGCGCCGTGCTGGGCATCGCCGTGCTGCTCTCGGCACTGGCCGGCGCGGCCGAGCCGGCCACGTTCCGGGCGGGCTGGCTGGTCATGACGGCCACCGCCCTGCTCACCGTCGGGTGCGGCCTCGCCGTGGGCCGCACCCGCACCGCTGCCCCGACACCCACCCCGGCGACCCTGGAGACCGCGTGACCGTCACCGAACCCGACCCCACCACCACCGGCACCCGCCGGCGCACCCACACCTGGGAGGACCCGCTGCGCACCGCGGCGGCCGCCGCCGAGGTCGACGGGCTGACCTTCCTGCGGATGATGGCCGCCGGCGAGGTGCCCGGCCCGCCGATCGCGGGCACCCTCGGCTTCGCCGTGGACGAGGTCGACGAGGGCCGGGTGGTGTTCTCGTTCGAGCCGGCCGAGTACCACTTCAACCCGATCGGCTCCGTGCACGGCGGCGTCTACGCCACGCTGCTCGACTCGGCCTGCGGCTGCGCGGTGCACAGCGCGCTGCCCGCCGGCGCCCGCTACACCAGCCTTGACCTCACGGTGAAGTTCATCCGGGCGCTGCGCGCCGGCTCCGGCCGGGTGCGCTGCGAGGGGCTGCTGGTGCACCTGGGCGGGCGCACCGCGCTGGCCGAGGCCCGGCTGCTGGACGCGCAGGGCCGGCTGGTCGCGCACGCCACCAGCAGCTGCATGGTGTTCCGGCCGGAGCGCTGAGTCAGGCCGACGCCGTGGCGGGCGCGACGACCGCGGCCCGCCGGGCGCGCGCCAGCCGCGGCAGCGCCGCCATGATGCCCACGGCGGCCAGCCCGGCGCCGGACGCGACCACGTACACGAGCGTGTACGCGCCGGCCGTCGGCACCGCGTGCCCGTCGACCCGCATGACCATCCCGGAGGCGACGGCCGCGGTGAACGCGCTGCACGAGGACGTGCCGAGCATCCGCATCAGCGAGTTGAGGCTGTTCGCGGCGGCCGTCTCCGAGGACGGCACGGCGTCCATGATCAGCATCGGGATGGCCGAGTAGGCCAGTGCGGCGCCGATCGAGGTGACCGTGGTGGCCGCCATGATGAGCGGGACCGTCGGCGGGATGGTGGCCTGCCAGATGTTGCCCGCGGTCAGGATGACCGCGCCGATGATCAGGGTGGTGCGGGCGCCCCGCCGGTCGGAGATCCGCGCCGAGATCGGCGAGAAGACCACCATCACCGCGCCGACGGGCAGCAGGACCATGCCCGCCGCGATCAGCGACAGCCCCTGGCCGTAGCCGGTGGAGGTGGGCGCCTGCAGCACCTGCGTGGTCAGCAGGAAGCCGGCGAACATCGAGAAGCCGATCAGCACCGAGGCCACGTTCGTCCACAGCACCGCCGGGCGCGCCGAGATCCGCAGGTCGACCAGCGGGGTGCGCACCCGCATCTCCAGCCGGCCCCACAGGGCGAACAGCACGACCGCCGCGACGAGCAGGCCCAGCACGCGGGGGCTGCCCCAGCCCCACTCGCTGCCCTTCGAGATCGCCAGCAGCAGGCTGACCAGCGCCGCGCCCAGTCCGATCGCGCCGAGCAGGTCGAACCGGCCGCCCGTGCGCTGCGCCGACTCGGCCACCGTGCGCTGGACCAGCGCCAGCAGCACCGCGCACAGCACGGCGGCCCCGGCGAACAGCCACCGCCAGCCCAGGTGCTCGGCGACCAGGCCGGTGATCGGCAGGCCGATCGCCCCGCCGATGCCCAGCGACGAGCTCATCAGGGCGACCCCGCTGCCCACGCGCCCCTCGGGCAGGACGCCGCGCATGATGCTGATGCCCAGCGGCACGACGCCGAGCGAGGCGCCCTGCAGCACGCGGGCCACGATCAGCACCTCGACCCCCGGTGCCACGGCCCCGAGCGCCGATCCCGCGGTGACCAGCCCCAGCGCCAGCACGAGCATCCGCTTCCGCCCGTACATGTCGCCGAGCCTGCCCAGCAGCGGCGCGCACACCGCGCCGGCCACCAGCGTCGCGGTCACCAGCCAGGCCACGGTGGCCGGGGAGGTGTCCAGCAGCCGGGGGAACTGCGGCAGCAGCGGCACGACCAGGGTCTGCATCAGCGACACGGCCAACCCGCAGGAGGCCAGCACGAGGATCACGAGGGACGGGCGGGGGGTTCGCTTCGCTGGTGGAGCGGGAGGCGCGGGGTCCGGCACCGATTCAGGTGACCACGAGATAGTTGCCATTAGCAAGTTGAATAGGGTCGAGCTGTGTCACACACCCTGGACCTCCGGACGGCATCCGCGGAGTTCGTCGACTTCTGGGCCGTCCGCAGGCTCGCGACGCTCGTGACGCTGCGCCGCGACGGCAGCCCGCACGTCGTGCCGGTGGGCGTCACGCTCGACGTCGACGCCGGGCTGGCCAGGGTGATCTGCGGCGGCGGGTCGCAGAAGGTGCGCAACGTGCGCGCCACCGGCACGGCGGTCGTCTCCCAGGTCGAGGGCAGGCTGTGGTCGACGCTGGAGGGCGCGGCCGTCGTCCGCGACGACCCGGACGCCGTGGCCGACGCCGTCGCCCGGTACGCGCGGCGCTACCGGCAGCCGCGGGTCAACCCCGAGCGCGTCGTCATCGAGATCGCGGTCAACCGCGCGATGGGCCTGCGCTGACCGGCCGGAGTCGCTGTCCGTGCGCCCGCGCTGACCGTCGGCGAACTCGGCGAACCCCCTTGGTCCGGCCGCCGTGACGGGGCACACTGGAACGGTACAGACGCGGGTCGCGGCCTCACCGGCGCGGCGCGGGCCCCGCACACCCGGATCGCAGCCCCGTCCCCTTGGGAGTGCCGTGACCAGCGCCTTCGACCCGAGCCACGGTTACAGTGCCGATGTCGGCGCCGACGACTTCTCGGCCGATGTCGTCGAACTGCCCCGCACCGAGCCCGTCCCGGACATGCGGGTGCGGACCCTCGGCCCCGCCCGCATCACCTCGCCGATGGAGCCGCTGCTGGGGGCCCGCCGCACCAGCGAGCACTACGCCCACGAGAACGACCGCGTCCTGCTCGACGACACCGTCGCAGGCGTCGCCTCCCGCGGCGTCCCGGCCGACGCGCTGCCCGGCATGGAGCCGTGCGGACCCCGCCGCAAGATCTTCTTCGACCCGGCGAAGACCCGCGCCGCCATCGTCACCTGCGGCGGGCTCTGCCCCGGCCTCAACGACGTGATCGCCGGCCTGGTGCGCAGTCTCACCCACCACTACCGGGTGCGCAGGGTCGTCGGCATCCGCAACGGCTACCAGGGCTTCTGCGCCTCCTACGGGCACGACGTCGTCGAGCTGACGCCGGAGTCGGTGCGCGACATCGCCACCGACGGCGGCACCGTGCTCGGCACCTCCCGCGGCCCCCAGGACCCCGAGGAGATCGTCGACTGCCTGGAGCGGCTGCACGTCAACATCCTGTTCGTGGTCGGCGGCGACGGCTCCATGCGCGGCGCCATGCAGGTCGCCAGGGTGATCGCCGAGCGCAACCTGCTGATCTCGGTCGTCGGCGTGCCCAAGACCATCGACAACGACATCCCCTACATCGACCAGAGCTTCGGCTTCCAGACCGCGTTCGGCCTGGCCAGCGACTCCATCCGGGCCGCGCAGGTGGAGGCCAAGTCCACCGCGAACGGGGTCGGCCTGGTCAAGCTCATGGGCCGCCACTCCGGCTTCATCGCCAGCTACGCCGCCCTCGCCCGCAGCGGCGCCGACGTCGTCCTGATCCCCGAGGTCCCGTTCGCCCTCGACGGCGAGAACGGCGTGCTCGCCCACCTGCGCCGACGCGTCGAGGAGCGCGGCCACGCGGTCGCGGTCGTCGCCGAGGGCGCCGGCCAGGACCTCGTCGGCGACCCCCACGCCGGCCACGACGCCTCCGGCAACACCCGCCTCCAGGACATCGGCCCCTACCTGCGCCGGCGCATCGCCGACCACTTCGCCGACGCCGGCATCGACACCTCCATCCGCTACATCGACCCCAGCTACGCCATCCGCAGCGTCCCCGCCAACCCCTACGACAGCGTCTACTGCGTGCGGCTGTCGCAGGCCGCGGTGCACGCGGCGATGTCGGGGCGGACCGAGATGGTGGTCGGCCGCTATCGGCGCCGGTTCGTGCACATCCCGATGGGCACCGCGGTCAGCCGGCGCAACCAGGTCGACCCCCACGGCGACCTGTGGTTGTCGGTGCTGGAGGCGACGGGGCAGCCGGTTCGTTTCGGCTGACACGCCTGGCCCACGACGCCCACACCCCCTGCGAGAAGGCCCTGCTTGATCAGAGGTCGCCCGCCGCGGAGGCGCTTTTTCCCTGCTCAGACGCTCGCTGTTCGCCTGGGCGTGACTTGCCGAAGGCGCCGTTACGTCCCGATCGTGCTGGGCACGCCGCCCACACAGGTCGCTGTCTACTGCGCCTCCGGCGGCTCCTACGCGGAGGGCGACCTCGGCTCAAGCAGGGGGCCGGGCTCACAGAGCCGGGGGTGTGCTCGCAGCGCCGGGTGTGTGGTCGCAGCCCGCCGGCGTGCTGCGACGACCCTGCCAGGGCTGCGACGTCTCCCGCCAGCGCTGCGAGGTCCCCGCCAGCCCTACGAGGACGGCCCTCCCTCGCCGCCTCGGCCGAACGAGCGCGGCTCTCGTCCAACCAGCCACGTTCCCCCGGCACCAGGTCCCGTCGAGAACGAAGCTGTCGTGATCGACAGGGCTTGTGGATCACGACAACTTCGTTCTCGACGGGGTGGGGAGGGTGTGTTTGCGCCACCCGGTTCGGGAATACCGGAGCCGATCTCCGGCCGCGACGCTGTCGGGCACACGTCGCCGAACATGCAGGGGTGGGGCCATGACCGATGCGCCGGAGGTGCCGGACGAGCGCCGGGAGCTCGAACGGACGGGGCTGTGGGAGTTCGTCACCGAGCGGGCCGACAGCTTGCGCCTCGGCGCGGACGGGTCGGTGGAGGCGTGCGCGGTGCTGGGCGACGCCGCTCCGGTGCGGCGCACCGTGGAGCCGCAGATGGTGCGGGTGCTGGCCGGGTCGCCGGAGCGGCCGCCGCGGTGGGCGTCGGCGCGGCTGGTGCTGCCGCGGCGGGAGCCGCCGTTCGCCGAGCCGGCGGCGTGGCTGCTGGACGCGTGGGAGCCGGGTGGGCCGGTGGAGCGGACGGCGGACGCGGCGGAGGCCATGTTCGTCCGGGAGGGCAGGTTCGTCCGGGAGGGTCGGGGCGGCTGAGGCGGGTCGAGCGGTAGTCGCGGCGGGTCGGCGGGGGATACTGCTGCGGTGCCCGGGCTCGCGTTGCGGTTCCTCGGCCACTCGACCGTGCGGGTGGAGCTGGCCGGGACGGTCGTGCTCACCGACCCCGTGCTGACCGGGGCCGTCGGGCCGCTGCGGCGCGCGTCGCGCCCGCCCGCGCCGGCCGACTGGGCCGACGTCGACGTCGTGCTGCTGTCGCACCTGCACGGCGACCACCTGCACCTGCCGTCGCTGCGCAAGCTGGGGGCGCGGGTGGTGGTGCCGCGCGGGGCGGGGGAATGGCTGCGCGCCAAGGGGGTCTCCCGGGTCGAGGAGCTGGCGGCCGGGGAGGTGTTCGAGCACGGCGACCTGCGGGTCACCGGGGTCGAGGCCGCGCACAGCGGGCACCGGTGGGGGCCGCGGTCGACGCGCGGGCCGCAGGCGCGGGCCATGGGCCACCTGCTGGAGGGCGGCGGGCGCGCCGTCTACGCGGCGGGCGACACTGACCTGTTCCCCGCCATGGCCGGGCTCCCCCCGCTCGACGTGGCGCTGCTGCCGGTGTGGGGGTGGGGGCCGACGCTCGGGCCCGGCCACCTGGACCCGGTGCGGGCCGCCGAGGCCGTCGCCCGCATCCGGCCGCGGGTCGCGGTGCCGGTGCACTGGGGGACGCTGGCGCTCGCCGGGCTCGTCCGGGCCCCCGGCCGGGCGGGCGCCCGGATGCGCAGGCTGCTGGTGGACCCGCCGCGCGAGTTCGCCGCGGCCGTGGCGCGCGCCGACGGCCCCACCAGGGTCGTGGTCACCGAGCCGGGCGAGCAGGTGCGGCTGCCCGACGCCGTCCCGGAAGGTGGACCGTGCTGAGCCAGACCGTGCTCGCCGACGGCTGGCCGGGGACGTCCGCCATCGGCTACCCGGCGCTGTTCGGCGGCGTGCTGCTCGGGTCGGTGATCCCCGTCGTGCCCACCGGGGCCGTCGTCGGGGCGGCCGCGGCCGTCGCGGTCACGTCGGGGGAGCTGTCGCTGCCGCTGGTGGTCGTGCTGGCCGCGGCGGGTGCGCTGCTGGGCGACCTGATCACCTTCGGCGCGGCCCGGGTCGGCAGCGACGCCGCGCTGCGCTGGATCGCCCGCGGGCACCACCCCGAGCGGCTCGACACCGCCCGCCGGCAGTTCGCCGAGCACGGCTGGCTGCTGGTGGTGGGCGGTCGGCTGCTGCCCGCCGGCCGGGTGCCGGTGCTGCTGGCGGCGGGCGCGCTGCGCTACCCGTGGCAGCGGCTCACCGCCGCGGCCGCGCTTGCCTGCCTGCTGTGGTCGGCCGTCTACACGGCCCTCGGGGTCGCGACCGGCGGCCTGTTCGACGACCCGCTGGTCGCCCCGCTGCTGGCCGCGGTCGTCGTGCTGCTGGTCGGCGCGCTGTCCTCGCTGGTCGCGGCGCTGCTGCGGCGCCGGCGCGAGCGCACGACGGCGGCGGGCCCGCGGTGAGTGAGCTTGCGGGCGGATCATCGGCACAGTGCGTGCGCGAAGCGCTGACCGGGCGCAGCGGCGAGGGAGGGCGATGAGCGGCGACGGCACCGGGGGCCGGCTGCTGCGCGGCGGTCGGGTCGTGGCGCGGGTGCTGCTGGTGTGGGCGCTGGCGGCGGGCGCGCTGGTGCTGCTGGACGACCTGCTGACCGGGTTCCGGATGGCGGGCTGGTGGCAGCCGCCGGTGTTCGCGCTGCTGTTCGGCGTACTCAGCGCGATGGTGTGGCCACTGGTGCTGCGCGTCGCGCTGCCGGTGGCGCTGTTCACCCTGGGCGTCGGGTCGTACCTGCTGCTCGGCGCGGGCGTGCTGGCGATCGCGTTCGCCGTGCCCGGCGTGGAGATCGCGGACCTGCGCACCGGTGTGCTCGTGGCGGTCGCGATGGCGCTGGTCGGCGCCGTGATCAGCAGCCTGCTGGCGCTCGACGAGGACGAGCTGTTCTTCCGCCGGGCCGGCCGGCGCCGGGCCCGCGCCGGGACCGGGCCCGCCGGGGAGCAACCGCCCGGGGTCATCTTCCTGCAGGTCGACGGGCTGGGCGTGGACACGGTGCGCCGCGCGGTGCGCGACGGCGACATGCCCACGTTCGCCCGCTGGCTCGCCGAGGGCAGCCACCGGCTGGCCGAGTGGCACTGCGACTGGAGCTCGCAGACCGGGGCCAGCGTCTGCGGCATCCTGCACGGCGACAACGACGACATCCTCGGCTTCCGCTGGTACGAGAAGGACCGCGACCACGTGATGGCGTGCTCGCACCCGGTCGACGCCGCCGAGATCGAGCGCCGCCACTCGAACGGGCGCGGCCTGCTGGCGGTGAACGGCGCCAGCCGGGGGAACCTCTTCACCGGCGACGCCGAGCACGTCAGCCTGACGATGAGCGCGGTGCCGGTGGTGCGCGGGTCGCGGTGGCGGCGCAGCCGCGACGGCGTCGGCGCCGGCTACTACGCCTACTTCGCCAACCCGGGCAACGGCGTGCGGACGCTGGTCGCGGCGCTGGTCGACGTCGCCCGCGAGGTCTCGGCGGCGATCCGGCAGTGGCGGGCCGACGTGCGCCCGCGCGTCGGCCGCGGCGGCTTCTACCCGTTCGCCCGGGCCGCGACGAACGTCATCGTCCGCGACATCGTCATCTCGGCGATCGTCGAGGACATGCTGGCCGGGCGCTCGGTCGTCTACGCCGACCTGCTCGGCTACGACGAGGTCGGCCACCACTCCGGCATCGAGCGCTTCGACGCGCTGGCCGTGCTGCGCGCGATGGACCAGCAGTTCGGCCGGCTGCACCGGGCCGCCCAGCTGGCCCCGCGCGAGTACCGGATCGTCGCGCTGTCCGACCACGGCCTCACCCAGGGCCACGCGTTCGCCGACCGGTTCGGCGAGCCCATCGAGCACGTCGTGGGCCGGCTCTGCGGGGGCGACCCGCCGCCGGTGCGGCGCAGTTCGCGCCGGTCGGCGGAGGGCTGGCAGGTCGGCGCGGTGCTCGCCGAGGCCACCGACTCCGCGGGCCCGATCGCCCGCAGGCTGCGCGCCCGGGTGCAGGGTTACGACGGCCGCCCGCCGGTCGTCGAGGGCACCCACGACGCCGTCACCAGGGTCGCGCCGGGCGTCGTCGTGGTCGACTCCGGGCACGTGGCGATGGTGTCGTTCACCGAGCACGAGGGCCGCGTCGAGCTGGAGACCATCGAGCGCGAGTACCCGGAGCTGCTGCCCTCGCTGGTCGACCACGCCGGGGTCGGGTTCCTGCTGGTGCGCAGCGCCGAGTTCGGCCCGGTGGTGCTGGCCCGCGACGGGTTGCGCAGGCTGGCCACCGACGTGGTGATCGGCGACGACCCGCTGGCCGACTACGGTCCGCACGCCGCCGACCTCGTCCGGCGCACCGACGGCTTCGCCCACTGCCCGGACATCGTGATCAACAGCCGGCTCGACCCGGTGACCGAGGAGGCGTCCGCCTTCGAGCCGCACGTCGGCTCGCACGGCGGGCTGGGCGGCCCGCAGTCGCGGGGCTTCCTGCTGTACCCGGCGGAGCTGCCCGCGCCCGGTGAGGTCGTCGGCGCCGAGGCGCTGCACCGGGTGCTGCGCGGCTGGCTGACCCACCTGGGGCAGCCGGAACCGGAAGCGGTGGCGGAGGTGTCGGCGTGACGAGCCCGTTCGTGCTGGTCCACGGTGCCTGCCACGGCGGGTGGTGCTGGCGGCGGGTGGCGCCGCTGCTGCGCGCGGCAGGCCACGAGGTGTTCACCCCGACGCTGACCGGCTTCGGCGAGCGGGCCCACCTGCTCACCGGAGACGTCGGGCCGGCGACGCTGGTGCGCGACGTCGTGGCGGTCCTGGAGTGCGAGGAGCTGACCGACGTCGTGCTCGTCGGGCACAGCTTCGGGGCGCTGGTGGCGCTCGGGGTCGCCGACGCCGTTCCCGAGCGGTTGCGCGCCATCGTGCTGCTCGACGGGGTGGTCGTCGAGGCCGGGGAGCCCGGCTTCGCCGGTCTGCCGCCGGACGCCGTGGCCGCCCGGATCGCGGTGGCCGAGCGGACGTCGGGCGGGCTGTCCTACCCGCCGCCGGAGCCGCACGTGTTCGGCGTCGACGACGCCGACGACCAGGCGTGGTTGGCGCGGCGGCTCACCCCGCAGCCGCTGCGCGCCTACACGGAGCCGTTCCGGCTGCGGGCGCCGCTGGGCGCGGGCGTGCCGGTGCACTACGTGTGCTGCACGGCGCCGGCGTACCCGGCCGTGCACAGCGCGCACGCCATCGCGCGGCGCGAGGGCTGGGGCTTCTCCGAGCTGGCCACCGGCCACGACGCCATGGTCACCGCGCCGGAGCTGACCGCGGCCGAACTACTGGCCCGCGGAACCGTCCGATAACGGGACGATCGGTTTCAGAACGGTTCCGCAGCGGAACATCGCCTATCCTGGGGCTGTGGACAACCGCAGCGACGCCGAGATCCGCGCCGACCTCAGCTACCTGTTCGACAAGGCCAGCCAGGTGCTGACCGCGCGGATGAACGCCGCGCTGGCCGAGCTGGGCATCACGCCGCGCGGCTACTGCGTGCTGTCCAAGGCGCTGCCCGGCGAGCTCACCCAGGGCGAGCTGGCCGAGGTCGCGCTGCTCGACAAGACCACGATGGTCGTCACGATGGACCACCTGGAGAAGGCGGGCCTGGCCCGCCGCCACCCGTCGCCGACCGACCGCCGGGCCCGGATCGTGCAGACCACCGACGAGGGCAGGCGGGTGGTCGAGAAGGCCCGCACGATCATCGACGGCGTGTACGCCGAGGTGCTGGGCGTCCTGCCGGACGAGCAGCGGGAGACCCTGCTCGACGGCATGGTCGCGCTGGTCGGCGGCGACGGGCCGCTGCGGGTCGCGAAGCCGGCGCCCGAGGGCGTCCGGCGCACCCGGAGGTCGTCCCGCTCGGTCTAGTGCAGAAATAGATCGTCCCGAACAGAACCATCTGCTACGGTTCCGTCATGACCGGAACCAGTCCTGCACGACCGATCGAGGCGCTCGCCGAGCCGCGGCGCCCTTCCCGCTGGGTGGCGCTGAGCGCGCTCTGCCTCGGGCTGCTGATGGTGATCCTCGACGGCACGATCGTCAGCATCGCGCTGCCGGCCATCCAGGCCGACCTGGGCTTCTCGCCCTCGGCGCTGGCCTGGACGGTCAACGCCTACCTGCTGCCCCTCGGCGGCCTGCTGCTGCTGGCCGGCCGGCTCGGCGACCTCCTCGGCCGCCGCCGCGTCCTGCTCACCGGGCTGGTGCTGTTCGTGCTCGCCTCGATCCTGTGCGGGCTCGCTCCCGACCCGGCCACGCTGATCGGCGCCCGGTTCGCCCAGGGCGCCGCGGCCGCGCTGGCCTCCGCCGTGGTCCTCGGGATGGTCGTGGAGCTGTTCCCCGAGCCGGCCGAGCGGGCGAAGGCGATGGGCGTCTACGCCTTCGTCGGCGCCGCCGGCGCCTCGATCGGCGTGCTGCTGGGCGGCGTGCTGACCGAGACCGCGGGCTGGCCGTGGATCTTCTGGGTCAACGTGCCGATCGGGCTGGCCGCGGTGCTGCTGATCCGCTGGGCGGTCGCGCCCGACGGGCCGCGCCCGGCCACCGGCCGGCCCGACGTGCTCGGCGGGGTGCTGGTGACCGCGGGTCTCGTGCTGGCCGTGCTCACGATCGTCGACACCTCGGGGCCCGCGGTCCGGACCGCCACCGGGGTGCTGGCCGCCGCGCTGCTGGTCGCGTTCGTGCTGTGGCAGCGGCGGGTGCGCGAGCCGCTGGTCCGGCTGGGCATCTTCGCCTCCCGCGCGGTCTCCGGCGGCAACGCCGCGCAGCTGCTGACGGTGGCCGGGATGCTCGGCTTCCAGTTCATCGCCGCGCAGTACCTGCAGAACTCGCTGGGCTACGAGCCGGCCGCCGCGGGGCTGGCGATGCTGCCGATCCCGCTGGTCATCGCGGCCGTCTCGCTGGCCCTGTCCGGCCGGCTGATCGGGCGGTTCGGCGCGTTCGGGGTGCTCGTGGCCGGGCAGGTGCTGCTGGTGGTTGGCCTGCTCGCGCTGGCCCGGCCGCCGGTCGGCGCGTACGCGCTCGACGTGCTGCCCTCGCTGGTCGTGCTGGGGATCGGCGCCGGGCTGTCGCTGCCCGCGGTGACCACGGTGATGATGTCCGACGCGACCCCGGCCGACGCCGGTCTCGCCTCCGGGCTGGCCAACACCAGCCAGCAGGTCGGCGGCGCGCTGGGCACGGCGGTGCTGGCCGCCGTCGCCGCCGCGGTGACCGGGGGGCGCGCCGCGGCCGGCACGTCGACCGCGGAGGCCCTGGGCGCGGGCTACCGCATCGCCTTCGTCGTCGCGGCCGTCTCGGTGGCCGCCGCGGTCGCCGTCGCGGTGGCGGTGGTCGGGCGCAGGCCGGGGGTGTGAGACGGATCGCTGGGAGCCCGCCGGGTCGCCCCCTATCCTGCGAAGCGGTGCCATTACAGGCAGCACTGACCGGAATGGCACCGATCGGGACCGACCGGGACCGACCGGAACCGCGACGAAGGGGTCGAGATGCGGGACGCAGTGATCGTGGAGGCCGTCCGGACACCGGTCGGCAAGCGCAACGGTGGTCTGTCCGGGGTGCACCCGGTCAACCTGTCCGCGCACGTGCTCAACTCGCTCGTGGAGCGCGCGGGCGTCGACCCGGCGCTGGTCGAGGACGTCATCTGGGGCTGCGTGTCCCAGGTCGGCGAGCAGACGATGGACATCGGCCGCACGGCCGTGCTGGCCGCGGGCTGGCCGGAGGCCGTGACCGGCGTGACGGTCGACCGCCAGTGCGGCTCCTCGCAGCAGTCGGTGCACTTCGCGGCGGCCGGGCTGATCGCGGGGCAGTACGACGTGGTCGTCGCCGGTGGGGTCGAGTCGATGAGCCGGGTGCCGATGGGCTCGTCCATCGGCGGGGGCGGGGCCAACCCGTTCGGCGACAAGTTCCTGGCCCGCTACGACGGTGTCTTCCCGAACCAGGGCGTCGGGGCGGAGATGATCGCGGAGAAGTGGGGTTTCTCGCGGACCCAGGTCGACGAGTTCTCGGTGGGTTCGCACGAGAAGGCCGCCGCGGCTCAGCAGGAGGGTCGCTTCGAGGGTCAGATCGCGCCGGTGAGGTTGGATGACGGCACGGTGGTCGGCAGGGACGAGGGCATCCGCCCGGGGAGCTCGGTGGAGACGCTGGCGAACCTGAAGACGGTGT
>NZ_JAHDTH010000086.1 GCF_018531445.1 Pseudonocardia lacus | reverse complement strand
CGCCGAGGCCGAGGTCACCGCGGCCGCGGCCGCGCGCGAGCGGATCGAGCGCCGCCTCGCCGAGGACCTCACCGCCAACCAGGTCGCGGTGAGCGGTCCGCTGGTCCGGGCCGCGCTGCCCGCGGCCGCCGCGGCCACCGAGCGCGCCCGGGGCGCGCGAGACCGGATCGCCGAACGCCGCGCGCAGGCCGGCAAGCTCGTCGCCGAGCGCGACGAGGCCGAGGGCGCCCAGCAGGTCGCCCACATGCTCGGTCGGCTGCTCCGCTCGGACGGGTTCCCCCGCTGGCTGGTGGCCTCCGCGCTGGACGCGCTGGTCGCCGACGCCTCGGTCAGCCTGGCCGAGCTGTCCGGCGGGCAGTTCGAGCTCACCCACGCCGACGGCGAGTTCCTGGTCATCGACCACACCGACGCCGACGCCCGCCGCCCGGTCAAGACCCTCTCCGGCGGCGAGACGTTCCAGGCGAGCCTGGCGCTGGCGCTGGCGCTGTCCGCGCAGATGTCCGGGCTGGCCGCGCAGGGCGCCGCCCGGCTGGAGTCGATCTTCCTCGACGAGGGCTTCGGCACCCTCGACGAGGCCAACCTGGAGACGGTGGCCGGCACCCTGGAGACGCTGGCCACCCGCGGCGACCGGATGGTCGGGGTGATCACGCACGTGCCGGCGCTCGCCGAGCGGGTTCCGGTGCGCTTCGCCGTCCGCCGCGACCAGCGCACCTCTTCGGTCACCCGGGAGGGGTCGACCATCGAGGACGACGCGTGACGGCGCGCCTCCCGCTGCGGCCGCCCGACCGGGGTGAGGATCACCCGGTGAGGTTCAGCGTCGACCCGTGGGACCCGGCCTACGGGACCAGCACCGGCAGCCAGCGCGGCGAGTCCAGCGCGGAGGTCGACGTCGACGTCGAGGTCCCCGCGGCCGAGTGGGCCCCGGTCGACCCGAGCCCCGGGCTGGCCCCGCCGTCGGCGGTGCTGTTCGTCGACGGGGTGCGCCGCGTCGACGCCCAGGTCTGGGTGCACGGGCCCAGCGGGGAAGCCGCTCCGGCGCTGTGCGCGTCCTACGCCGCCGGCGTCGTCTGCTGCTGCCCCGACCAGGGCGCCCACCTGGTCGGCGCGGACGTGCGGCGCGGGCTGTTCACCACCGCCGACGAGGGCGCCGACCTGGTCACCGCCGCCGGCCGCTACGAGGCGGTCAAGACCGAGACCCGCACCCCGGAGACCGCCAACGTCGCGCCCATGCAGCTGCTGTCGCTGGCGCTGCAGCGCGGCCTGATGGCCGCCGAGCAGGAGGCCGCCGAGCAGGCCCGCACCGCGCACAGCACCGCCGACGACCTGCTCGTCGTCGACGGCCCCCTGCACGAGCGCCGCCGCCTGCCCCGCGCGATCGGCTTCGTGAAGACCCACCGCAGCGAGTACCTGCCCGAGCGGCTGGTCGGGGTGGTGGCCGCGCTGCGCGCGGGCCAGCGCACCCCGGTGTTCCGGGTGGGCAGCCGCTTCGAGGTCTACACCTGGTACCTGCGCCTGCCGTGCGCCCCGGGCGCGCCCTGGGCCGGGGTGGTCCGGGTCGACTGCAGCGCCGAGCTGTCCGCGGCCGAGGCGGCGGCGCTGGCCGCGACGAGCCAGGTCACGCTGGGCCGGTTCGCCTCGACGGAGTACAAGGACTCGCGGGCCCCGCAGAACCTCTACCCGATCGCCGGCCTGGAGCGCGCCCTGCGCCGCCGGATGGGCGAGCCGGGCGTGCTGTACCGGGCGCTGCGCCGGGCGGCGGCGCTGTCGGGGGAGCCCGTCTCCGCGGCGTGACCGGCCGTTGCGGAGGTGGCGGCTAGCGTCGCGAGCCGCCCGGTGGCGTGGACTCGGCGGAGACCAGCGCCGCGGGGTCGACCGGGCGCATCTCGACGGTCGACTCGTCGGGCCGGCGGTCGGGCGGCTGCGGTGGCGCCGCCGGAGCCGGCGCGGCCATCGCCTCCTGGAACAGCGTGGCGGCCACCCAGCGCAGCAGGACGGCGTCGCGGCAGACGGTGAGCAGTTCGGCCTGCTCGCGGACCTCCGGGGAGTCGCGCGCGGTCGCCCGGTGGCGGCGGTCGAGTTCGGCGAGGTCGACGGGGCGCTCGGCGGGGAACGGCTCGGCGGGGCCCTCGACGCCGAGCCCGGCCAGCAGGAACCGCAGGGCCGCGAAGCCCAGCACCCGGACGCCGTGCGGCAGCGAGGTGAGGCCGTAGCCCGAGACGGCGGTGACGCCGCCGTCCAGCAGGGCCCAACCCTCGACCGTGGGGGCGTGCACGTCGCGCTGGACGGCGTGCGGCAGGTCCTGGGTGGCCAACCAGTCGCGCACCCGCTGCCGGTGCACGGGCGCCACCTCGAACACGGCCGGCCCGAGCGTCGTCGCCCGGACGACGTCCGTCCAGCTGAGCCCCATGCGCACCGCCCTCCACCGACGAGCTAACCAGCAACCCCGCGACCCCGCAGGCGCGAGCGGACCGCTCGCTGTCGAGCACGGCGTGAGTCCGCCATCCCGCCCATCCTCGTGGACGGGGCGGTTGGTGCGCCTGTCGTGGGCGTGGGTTCAGCCGGGTAGTTGCCCGCGGGCGGCGTCGCCGAGGGCGGCCCGGGCGGCGCGGGGGACGTGCACGACGCCGTCGCGGTCGAGCTTGGCGAGCTCGGTGCGGGCACGGGCGTAGGCGACGAGGCGTTCGGGTTCGCTGTCGGATTCGCGCGCGGTGGTCAGGAGCTTGATGACGCGCTCGACGGTGCGGCGCTCGGCCGGGGTGAGGCCGGACAGCCGGATGCGCTCGGCGGCCTCCCGGGCGGCGGTCCAGGTCCGGGCGGCGTGGTCGGCCGCGGTGATGAACCGGCGGGCGTGCTCCGACCCCGGGTAGCGGTCGGTGGCCAGCGACTGGGCGTCGGCGAAGGCGTCGACGAACCGGGCGGTGCTGGGCACCGACACGTCGGTGAGCGCGGGCAGCCGCAGCACCCGCATCGGGTCGCACTCGAACGCGGCGTACTCGCCGCGCAGGCGGGCGAACCGCTGCCTGGCCCCCGACCAGCTCCGGTCGCCCCGTCCGACCCCTTCGCCGAGGACGGCCGACGGCGGCACCGGCCGCGCGCCGGGGATGAGCTCGGGGGCCTCACCGGCGGGGCTTCCGGTGCGGTCGCTGTGGCGGACCACCCGGACGCGGGTGGGCTTCGGCGCCGCGGCCCTGGCCCTGGCCCGCGCGGCGCCCAGGCGGGCCACGTGGAACGCCACGGCCAGCGCGAAGGGGCCGAGCGCCGTCGACAGCCAGACGATCGGGGGGACCGGGTCGGCGTTCCCGGTGGCGAGCGTGACGAGGGAGGTCGCCGCGACCGCCACGAACAGGGCCACGGCCAGCACGCGGGACAGCCGGGCGCCTTCCCGCGGCGCGCCGCGGCGGCCGACGATGTGGATGGTGAACTCGCGCTGCTCATCGGTCTCGGACCCCGCGTCTCCGTCCGGCACGGGGCCGGGAGCCGATGGCGAGCGCATGCCCCCATTCGTACGGCACGGTCACGCGCCGTAGTACCGCATTCCTACGGACACCCTCAGCGGGCCAGCCGGTGGCGCAGCCCGCTCGCGCGGCCGACGGGCCGCTGCACCGCCGCCCGCACCGCCTCGGCGGTGCCGATGACGCGGACGAACTCCCGGGCCCGGGTGACCGCGGTGTAGAGCAGCTCCCGGGTCAGCAACGGCGACTCGGCCGGCGGCAGGACGACGGTGACCCGGCGGAACTGGCTGCCCTGGCCGCGGTGGACCGTCATCGCGTGCACGGTGGCCACCTCGCCCAGCCGCGACGGTGGGTGCAGCGACGGCGGCCCGCCCCGGGCGAACGCCACCCGCAGGCCCTCCGGGCGGCTCAGCACGACGCCCGTGTCGCCGTTGAACAGCCCGGCGTCGTAGTCGTTCTCGGTGACCAGCACCGGGCGGCCGGGGTACCAGGGGCCGGCGTCGCGGTCGGGGCCCAGCCGGCGCTCGGCCAGCCAGCGCTCGATGTCGGTGGTCCAGCGGGTCACCCCGAAGGGTCCGCGGCGGTGCCCGCACAGCACCCGGTGCAGCTCCAGCGCGGTCAGCGCCGCCGACGCGTCGCCCGCGCGGGCGGCGTCGGTGAGGGCGCGGCCGGCGGCGACGACGTCGGCGCGCACCCCGGCCAGCAGCTCGGCCGGTGGTGGGCCGTCGGGGGAGGGCTCGACGAAGCCGAGGTCGTGGTGGCCGGCGCGCAGCAGCGCGACGGCGGTGTCGGCGTCGCCGTCGCGCACGGCGCGGGCGAAGTCGGCGATGGCGCCGCCGAAGCGCCAGACGTGGTCGAGGGTGACCACGCCGTTGACCACGGGTCGTCCGCCGGTCAGGCCCAGCCCGTCGAGCGCGGACTGCAGCCCGGGCTCCGGGCGGCCCGCCGCGCGGGCCAGGTCGCCCAGCACGGCGCCGGCCTCGACCGAGGCCAGCTGGTCGGGGTCGCCGACCAGGATCAGCCTGGTGTCGGCGCGGACGGCGTCGAGCAGGCGGGCCATCATGGTCAGCGAGACCATCGACGTCTCGTCGACGACCACGACGTCGAACGGTAGGCGCTGGGTGCGGTCGTAGCGGAACCGCCGGGTGCCCGGGCGCCAGCCCAGCAGCCGGTGCAGGGTGGCGGCCTCGGGGATGCGCGCGCGCAGCTCGGCCGGCAACTCCTCGGCGACCGCCTCCTGCAGGCGCGCCGCGGCCTTGCCGGTGGGCGCGGCCAGCGCGATCCGCGGCGCCGCGCCGGGCTGCTCGTAGAGCACCTGCAGCAGGCGGGCCACCGTGGTGGTCTTGCCCGTACCCGGGCCGCCGGCCAGCACCAGCACCCGGCGCAGCGCCCCGACGGCCACGGCCACCCGCTGGCCGGCCGCGTCGGCCTCCGGGAACAGCCGGTGCAGCCCCGCGCGCACCCGCTCGGGGTCGTACGGCGGGGGCGGCAGCGCGGCCCGCTCGGCCAGCGACCGGCGCACCGACTCCTCCTCGCGCCAGTACCGGTCGAGGTAGAGCAGGCCGTCGACCAGCCGCAGCGGGCGCCCGGGCGGGGCCTGCTCGCCGTCGGCGACGAGCGGGCCGGCCACGCAGACCGCCAGCCAGGCCCGCGGCTCCGGCCAGGGCAGCGCCGAGACGTCGACCAGCTCGTCGCCCTCGCCCAGCACCGTCCGGTCGACGGCGGCCAGGTCGACGCACACCGAGCCGAGCCGCACGGCGCGCACGGCCAGCGCAACGGCCAGCAGCACGCGCTCGTCGGTCTCCCCGCCGAGGCGGCCGACCCGGGTGGCGACCTGGACGTCGGAGGCGTCGAGCACCCCGGCGGTGTTGAACGCGCCCAGCAGGCCGGTGGCGGCGCGCGAGATCCGGACGTCGGCCGGGTCGGCGAGGGCGTGCGGGGCGACCGGGGTGGTGGGCGGGGTGGTGGGTGCTGCCATGGGGGACCTGCCGGGGAAGGACGGCCGTGTCGCGGGTGGCCGGGCGGGGAGCGGGATCGTGGGGGTCAGCGCGTCATGCGGGCCCCGCCAGCAGGTCGGAGAGCTCGACGGTGAGCGCCGCCGGGGGCGACCAGCCGAACACCCCGCACGGGGTGCCGCCGTACGCGGGGGTGTCCGGGCCGCACATGCCCCGCACGAACAGGTAGAGCACCCCACCGAGGTGGCGTTCGGGCCGGTAGCCCGCCAGTCGCCAGCGCAGGTACCGGTGCAGCGCGACCCCGTACAGCAGGGCCTGCAGCGGGTAGTGCGCGGCGATCATCGCCTCGGCCAGCCGGGGCGGGCGGTAGTGCCCGGCGGTGAGCGGGGCGCGCCCGTCGGGGCCGACCGGGCCGAGCCAGTTGGTCTTGTAGTCGACGATGGCGAACCGGTCGCCGGGCAGCCGCAGGACGGCGTCGATGCTGCCGGTGAGGTAGCCGCGCAGGCGCTGGTCGGGCAGCTCGGCCAGCGCGTCGGGGTAGTCGCGCAGGGGGTCGTCGGCGGGCAGGTGCCGGCGCAGCAGCGGCACCAGCGCGTCCAGCGCGACCGGGGTGCCGCGCTCCTCGCCGCCGGCCAGCGGCAGCTCGAACTCCAGCTCGGCGAGCCGGTCGCGCGGGGCGATGCCGTCCAGCGCGAGCCCGCCGGCCAGCGGTCCGAGCGGGGTGCGGGCCACCGGCTCCAGCGCGGCGGCCAGCTCCTCGGCCCGCAGGCCGCCCGTGGGGTGGCGGGCGAGCTGGTCGCGGCAGTGCGCGAGCAGCTCGCCGGGCAGGTCGGCGGCGGTGAGGTCGGCGGTCTCGAAGACGGCGTGCACCAGCGTGCCGAACGCGGCGCCCAGCGGGAGGTCGGCCATCGGGGAGGGCAGCGCGTCGGCGGCGTCGAGCGTGGCCGCCCCCGCGGCGACGAGGTCGGCGTCGGTGTCGAGCGCGGAGCCCTCGTCGTCGGTGACGCGCTCCTCGGGCTCGCTGCCGGCATGGGGGGCGCCGTGGGCGCCGTGCCCGGCCGCGGTGAGCGCGGTGTAGGAGGTGCGTCGCCACGCCGTGTCGAGGGCGCGGTCGAACGGGGCCGCCGCCAGCGCGGCCGGCGCGTCGGCCGGGCGGCGGTACGCGGGGGCCGGGCGCTCGTCGACCCGCTCCACCGAGATCCGGCCGGCGTTCGCGCCGGTGCCCAACTGGCGCAGTGCGGTGACCGCCGCGTGGTCGGCGGGGACGCGGCAGAACTCGGGCGGCTCGGTGCCCGGCTCGGGGCGCCCGATGAGCAACCGGTGCAGCGGGGAGGCGGCGGTGGTGGTGGCCGGCACCCACCACGTGACGACCTGGCAGCGGGCACGGGTCAGCGCGACGTAGAGCAGCCGCAGGTCCTCGCCGGCCTCCTCGGCGCGGTGGCGCGCGCACCGCTCCTTCCAGCCCTCGCCGCTCTCGCCGCCGACGTCGAGGACCCGGGCGCCGTGCTCGTCGTGCAGCAGCGGGACCTCGGGATCGCGGACGTTGCGGTCCCAGGCGAAGGGCAGGTAGACGATCGGGAACTCCAGGCCCTTGCTGCGGTGGATCGTGATGATCTGCACGGCGGCGGCGTCGGAGTCCAGCCGGCGGCTGCGGTCGGCGCCGACGTCGGTGGCGGCCCCGGCGATCCGGTGGCGCAGCCAGTCGGCCAGCGCCGCCGGGCCCAGGTGGCCCTCCACGGCCGCGGCGTGCAGGGCCTGGCCGATGTGGCGCAGGTCGGTCAGGGTGCGCTCGCCGTCGGCCGTGGCCAGCAGCCGCCCGGGCAGGTCGGTGGCGGTGGTGACGGCCTCCAGCAGCGCGGCCACCCCGCGCTCGCGCAAGACGGCCGACCAGGCGCGGACGGTGGCGCCGAGCCGGTCGAACAGGTCGTCGGCGCCCGGGCCGCAGAGCTCGGCGACGGTGTGGCCGAGGAAGCAGGTCAGCGCGGCGGCCCGGGTGCGGAACGCGCGCGGCTGCTCCAGCGCCTCCAGCAGCGTCAGCCACTCGCCGGCCACCGGCGCGCCGAACACGCTGGCCGTGCCCGTCTGCACGGCGGGGACGCCGACCGCGGCCAGCGCGTCGCGGATCTTGCCGCCCTGGTCGTTGGTGCGCACCAGCACGGCCACGTCGGCCGGCGCGATGGGCCGCCCGGCCACCTCGGCCGCGCTGCCCAGCAGGGCCGCGATGTCGGCGGCGGCGTCGCGGGCGACCACGTCGCGCGCCCCGCTGACGACCACGAGATCGCGGCGGGGCGCCTTCGGCAGGCCCTCTCGGCCCACCACCCGCAGCCGGAACGGGGTGTCCACCGGGGCCCCGTGCAGCCGTGCAGACGGGTGCGCGGACTCGACCGGGTGCACGGTGATCCGGCGGTCGCCCAGCGCCGCCCCGGCCAGCACCGTGTCCAACGCGGCCAGCAGCGGGGCGTCGCTGCGCCAGTTGGTGCCCAGCGTGGCGTGCCGGGTGGCGGCCTCGGTGGCCTCCAGGTAGCTGACCACGTCGGCGCCGCGGAAGGCGTAGATCGCCTGCTTCGGATCGCCGATGAGGACCAGCGCGGTGTGGCCGTGGAAGGCCCGGCGCAGGATCTCCCACTGCACCGGGTCGGTGTCCTGGAACTCGTCGACCAGCACCACGCGGTAGCGGTCGCGCAGGCGCCGGGCGGCGCCGCGGGCCGGGTCGGCCAGCGCGTCGGCGAGGCGGGTGAGCATGTCGTCGTAGGTGTAGACGCGCAACGCGGTCTTGCGCCGCGCCACCTCGGCGCGGACGGCCGTGGCGAACCGGAACCGGACCTCGGCGGTGCTGCCCGGCTCGGCGTCGGCGGGCTCCAGCCGGGCCTGCCCGTCGTGCACGGCCCGGCGGGCCAGGGCGAGCGCGTCGGCCCGGGAGAACTCGGGGGTGCCGGCCGTGCGGGCGCCGTACTTGCGCACGTAGAAGTCGTCGACGACCTCGGCGATCAGGTCGTCGATGGACTCGACGAACACCGCGTCGGGGTCGGCGTCGCCGGCGGTGCCCAGCCCGGCCAGCATCTGCTGGCAGAACTGGTGGGTGGTGGCGATCGTGGCCGCGTCGAACTGGGCGAGCGCGCGGACGAGCCGATCCCGCCGCAGCGCGACCTCCGCGTCGGGCGCGTCGGCCAGCAGGGACAGCACCGGGTCGGTGGACGCGCGGGCGGCGCCCGGGTCGGCCAGGCCGAGTGCGGTGTCGACCAGCCGCTCGCGGACCCGTTCGCGCAGCTCCTGGGTGGCCTCGCGGCCGAAGGTGACCAGCATCAGCTCGGGCAGCTCGGCCCGGCCCTCGGCGACGTAGCGGGCGGCCAGCGCGGCGATGGTGAACGTCTTGCCGGTGCCGGCGCTGGCCTCCAGCACGGTGGTGCCGCTGGGCAGCGGACCGCGCAGGTCGAACGGGGCCGGGCCGAGGGTGCGGGCGCCGGCCCGCGCGGTCGGGGCCTGGACGCCCGCGCGGATCGGGGTCACCGGGGTCACTGGTGTCACTGGTGTCACTGGGGTCATAGCCGCACCACGTCCTCCGCGGTGAGCAGCGGCGCCCACAGCCGCAGCGCGAGCGTGCCGAACCGGGTGGGCTCGCCGCCCGGGCCACCGGGCTCGCGGGTGAGGTCGGCGCCGTCGGGGCCCCAGACCTTCGCGTGCGCGGGCTCGCGGCGCTCGGCGCCCGCACCGGTGGTCCACTTGCGCAGGGCTTCCTCCAGGGCGGCGTCGGGGTCGGCCCCGCCTCGGCGGACCGAGGCGTAGGTCAGCCCGGCCACCGTGGGCAGCGGCAGCGGCGCGCGCAGGCCGTCGTGGTAGAGGTCGACCAGGTCGGCCAGCACGGCCAGGGCGCGGGCCTGGTCGAGCGGGCCGGCGGTGGCCTTCATCAGCGCGTGGCCCGTGCCCCGGCCGAGCGTGACCGCCGTCCACCGCTCGCCGGTGCACGCGGTGAGCGCGACCAGCCGCACCCACGCCCGCACGCGCTGCTTGGCCGCCAGCCGGGAGTACTCGACGCGCAGCAGCGCCGACCCGTGCAGACCGCCGAGGGTGCCGACGACGCGCGTGCCGCCGGGCAGCGGCACGTCGATGTCGCGGTCGGTGGCCCCGCCGGGCCCGGCCGGGTGCGCCATGGCCGCGGTGACCAGCGGTTCCACGTCGTCGAGGACGCTGTGCAGGAGCCGCTCGCCCAGCGCGCCGGGGGGCAGCTCGCCGCGGCGCCACTCGGCCTGGCGGCAGCGCTCCAGCGAGTGCCCGGCGAGGCGGTCGCGCAGGAGGCGGTCGCCCACCGCCCACCGGCCCAGGCCGTCGGGGTCGACCGGGAGGGCGTCGGTGGGCTCGTCCTCGCCCGCGAACAGCGACAGCCCCACCCGCTGGCGCAGGAAGCCCCTGACCGGGTGCTCCAGGAACGTGACCAGGTCGTCGAGGGCGACGGTGCCGTTGGGGGCCGGGTCGAGCGGGGCGGCCAGGAACGGCGCCGGCGGCACGGCCGGGCGGGCCGCGGCCACGGCCCCGGCCAGCTCGGCCCGGTCGAAGCTGAACGGGCCGGGCACGCCCAGCGCCCCCGGGGCGAAGTTGCGGGCGTCGAAGGGCTGCAGGGGGTGGCGCACCACGACCTGCCGGCGCCCCTGCTGGCCCGCGGTAGCCGTGATCGCGTCGAGCAGCTCGCCCAGCGGCACCGCGGGCGGGCGCCGGGCGCCGGTGCGCTCGTCGGCCCCGGAATGCACGACGACCAGGTGCTCGGTGGCCGCGCAGATCGCGTCGAGCAGGAGCTGGCGGTCCTCGCTGCGGGGGTCGCGCTCGCCGGCCAGCGGTTCGCGGGCCAGCAGGTCGTCGCCGTCGGGCACCCCGGCCCGCGGGAAGGCGCCGTCGTCGAGGCCGAGCAGGCAGACGACCCGGTGCGGCACCGAGCGCATCGGGACCAGCGTCGCGACGGTGAGGCTGCCGGTGCGGAAGTTGGCCCGGCCGGGCCGCCCGCGCAGCCGCTCGTCGAGCAGGCCGCGCACGTCGGCCGGGCCGAGCGGGACGGTGGCGGCGTGCGGGCCGGCGGAGCGGGCCGCCTCGGCCAGCTCGGCGCGGGCCTGCGCGGCCTGCCACGCGTCGGCCTCGGTGGTGTCGGTGAGCGCGTCGAGGCCGTCGATCAGCGCCTCGACCCACCGGTCGAGGGGCTGCTCCACGCGCAGCGCGCCCAGCACGCCGGTGAGCCGCTCGACGAACTCGGCGAGCTTGCCGATGCGGGCGATGTCGCCGGAGTCGACCTCGTCGAGCGGGAGCGCGGTGCCCAGCCACTGCGGACCGCCGCCGTCGGGGCCGTCGGAGCCGCCCTCGGCCATCGCCACCCCGAGCAGCATCCGGTCCAGCCCGGCCGCCCAGGTGTTCTGGGCGAACCCGTCGAGCCGGAAGGGCGCGCGGTGGGCCGCGTCCAGGCCCCAGCGCACGCCCGAGCGCACGACGAGGTCGGTGATGCGCTCGACGTCGTCGGTGTCGAGCCGGAAGCGCAGCCGCACCGCCGGCGAGCCCAGCAGGTCGAGCAGCTGGGAGGCGGTGGCCCGGGCGCCGGCCAGCTCCAGCAGCTGGGCGACGGTGTCGAGCAGGGGGTTGACCTGGCGCAGGGCCCGGTCTGCCAGCCGGACCTGCAGCCGGTGGCCGGGGTGGCCGGCGTGCGCGTCGGGGTCGGCGTGCTGGTCGTGCAGGCCGAACGCCGCGGAGATCAGCGGGGCGAAGATCTCGATGTCCGGGCACATGACCAGCACGTCGCGCGGTTCGAGCGTCGGGTCGTCGCGCAGCAGGCCCAGCACGACCTCGCGCAGCACCTCGACCTGCCGGTCCGGGCCGTGGCAGGAGTGCACGCGGATGCTGCGGTCGTCGGGGTCGAGCGGGGCGGGCGCGCTCGGGGGAGCGTCGTCGCGCAGCTCGCGCTGCAGCCGCCCGAGCAGCGTGGGCGGGGTGTCGGGCAGGCGGTGGTACCGGTCGGTGCGCCGGGGGGCCGCGACCGCGAGCCGGACCTGCAACTCGCGCACGTCGCGCCCGAGCGAGGACAGCAGCGGGTGGCGGGGGGCGTCGGCGCTGGGGTCACTGCGCCGCGGCGGCACCCGCCGCGGCTCGCCGACGGCCGCCCAGAGCGCGGGGGAGGGGTGCGCCAGCCAGAGGTGGACGTCGCGGTGCTCGGCCAGCGCGGTGAGCACCGCGAGCTGGTCGGCGGGCAGCCGGGTGGGGCCGAAGACCGACAGCCGCGCGGGCAGGTCGGCCCGGTCGGGCTCGGCGCGCAGGGTCGCGCACGCGGCGGTGAGCCGCTCGGCCGGCCCGGGCCGGCCGATGCGCTCGCGCAACCGCCGCCACAGCTGCGGCTGCCACGACAGGTCGTCGGCCCGAGGGTCGCACTGCGTCTCTCCGCGCCGCCAGGCCTCCAGCATCTCCGGCCGGTGCGCGGCGTAGGAGGCGAACAGCTCGGCCAGGTGGCGGGCGGCGGCGTAGCGGCGGCCGCGGTGGCGCTCGACGTGGCGACCCAGCGGGGCGCACCACGGCTCGTCGGCGCACTCGTCGACGACCTCCAGCAGCGGCCACACGGCCCGCTCCGGGCGCCACGGGTCGGCCTCGGGGTCGACCCCCGTCGCGGCGGACACCGCCGCGGCGACCACGGCCGACGGCGAGGGGAAGCAGACCCCCGCGCACACCCCGTCGCCGCGCTCGGCGCCCAGGCGGTGCGCCAGGCGGTGGGCCAGCCAGCGCTCGATGCCCTTGGCCGGCACCGCGACGACCTCCGCGGCGAACGGGTCGGGCAGCGGCGAGGAGAGCAGCGCGCCGAGCGCGTCGGCGAGCGCGTCGGCCCGCTCGGCCCGGTGCACGAACAACATCGACTCGACCTCCCCGACGCACAAACTAGGCGCCGGGACCCATGCGGCCGGACGCGGGAGGGGCGTGTCGCGGCGAGTTGTCCACAAGTGGACGCACCACGGACCGTGACCACCCCCTCTACGGTGCGCTCAACTCGACACGATCGAGCTATCCCGGAACCGGCCGGCTAACGGCAGGCTGTGGCCCACGCGATCACCGGGTATCCGACGAGGAGAGGGGCCGCCGACATGGACGACACGAACATCGGGCCGATGGTGCCGAGGCAGCGTGGCGTCCGCGACCACGCGCGGTCCGAGGTGCTGCACCGGCACGCGAAGCTGATGAAGAACGGTCGGCCGGTGTTCTGCACCCCCAGCGTCGCGGAGATGTCGGGGCGGGTGCCGGCCAAGCAGAGCCGCGGCACCGACGGCAAGGTCATCTACCCCACCCGCGCGGCCGCCGAGGCCGCGGCGCGCGAACTGGAGGCGCTGGGCGCCCGCCCGCTGCGCCCCTACATGTGCGGGCGGTCGCGGCGCGGCCACTTCCACCTGACCACCGACACCGGCGTCCGCGCCGCGGCGCCCCGCCCGCGCACCGCTCCGGAGGAGAGCCTGCTGGCCGACGAGGGCCTGGCCGGCGACGTCGTCACCCGCATCCCGCGCCCGAGCCCGCCGCGGGTGCTTCCGCCCGCCGCCTCGCCGGCGTCGCCGGCGGCACTGCCGCTGCACCAGCGCATCCCCCGCCAGGCCGGTCCCCGCGCCGGCTAGGCCCCGCCGGTCCGCTTCGGTCGCCGCTCGCTCGTCCCGCCCCGGGCGTCGTCGCAGCGCTGGCTGCGTCCTCGCAGCCGGCCGGCGCGCTGCCACGGCCCTCCCCGGGCTGCGAGGCCAGCACGAGTTCTGCGAGGGCACCCCCGCCCCGGCCGCCATGGGCGCGCCCCGACGACCCCGGACCGCGCCAAGCGGGCGGGCGCACGCCGCGACGCAGCGGCATCGACCGCGGCCTGGCAGGGTGGTCGACGATCCCGTCGGGCGACCCCAGGAGACGTCGATGTCCACCCACCCCCGCGCCGGAACCCGCGCCCAGCCCGAGGACCTGGTGGACCTGTCCGCGCTGCTGGACGCCTACCACGACCGCCACCCCGACCCGGACGACCCGGCGCAGCGGGTCGCGTTCGGCACGTCGGGCCACCGCGGGTCGTCGCTGAGGACCACGTTCAACGATGACCACATCGCCGCCACCAGCCAGGCGATCTGCGAGTACCGCGCCGCGCAGGGCACCGACGGGCCGCTGTTCATCGGCCGCGACACGCACGCGCTGTCCGAGCCGGCGTGGGTCACCGCGATCGAGGTGTTCCAGGCCAACGGCGTGCACGTGCTGGCCGACGGCGACGACGCGTTCACCCCGACCCCGGCCGTCTCGCACGCCATCCTGACCCACAACCGGGCGCGGGTGAGCGGGCTGGCCGACGGCGTCGTCGTCACACCGTCGCACAACCCGCCGCCCGACGGCGGGTTCAAGTACAACCCGCCGCACGGCGGCCCGGCCGACACCGACGCGACCGGTTGGATCGCCGACCGGGCCAACGAACTGCTCGCCGCGAAGCTCGACGGCGTCAAGCGCGGCTCGATCGACCGCACCGGGCTGGGCCGCTACGACTTCCTCGGCGAGTACGTCGCCGACCTGCCCTCGGTGCTCGACCTCGACGCCGTCCGCGAGGCGGGCGTGCGGATCGGCGCCGACCCGCTCGGCGGGGCCTCGGTCGCCTACTGGGGCGCGATCGCCGAGCGCCTCGGGCTCGACCTGACCGTGGTCAACCCCGAGGTCGACCCCCGGTTCGCGTTCATGACCCTGGACTGGGACGGCAAGATCCGGATGGACTGCTCGTCGCCCTACGCCATGGCCTCGCTGGTCGAGTCGCGCGGTGAGTACACGATCGCCACCGGCAACGACGCCGACTCCGACCGCCACGGCATCGTCACCGCCGACGGGCTGATGAACCCCAACCACTTCCTGGCGGTGGCCATCGGCTACCTCTACGCCAACCGGCCGGGTTGGGCGCCCGACGCCGGCATCGGCAAGACGGCGGTCAGCTCGTCGATGATCGACCGCGTCGCGGCGGACCTCGGGCGCCGGCTCGTGGAGACCCCGGTCGGGTTCAAGTGGTTCGTGCCGGGCCTGCTCGACGGCTCCATCGGGTTCGGCGGCGAGGAGAGCGCGGGGGCGTCGTTCCTGCGCCGCGACGGCGGCGTGTGGACCACCGACAAGGACGGCATCATCCTGGCCCTGCTGGCCTCGGAGATCACCGCGGTCACCGGCAGCACGCCCAGCGAGCGCTACCGCGAGCTGACCGGCAGGTTCGGCGAGCCCGCCTACGCGCGCACCGACGTGGCCACCTCGGCGGAGGCGAAGGCCCGGTTGGGCAAGCTCTCCGCCGAGGACGTCACGGCCACCGAGCTGGCCGGCGACCCGATCACGGATCGGCTCACCTCCGCCCCGGGCAACGGCGCCGCGCTGGGCGGGCTGAAGGTCGTCACCGAGGGCGGCTGGTTCGCCGCGCGCCCGTCGGGCACCGAGGACGTCTACAAGGTCTACGCGGAGAGCTTCCGCGGCCCCGACCACCTGGCCCGCATCCAGGAGGAGGCCCAGGCCGTGGTGTCCGCGGCCCTCGGGACCTGACCCCGCCCCGTCAGGGAAGGGGGGCCAGGACGCAGAACTCGTTGCCGGACGGGTCGGTGAAGATCCGCCACGGGTGCTCGCCCGGCTCGCTGAGCGCGGTGGCCCCCCGGCGCAGGACGCGCTCGACGATGTCGTGGTCGCGGGCGGCGTCCGGGCGCACGTCGAGGTGCAGCCGGTTCTTGCCGCGGCTGGGCTCGGGCTCGGGGCAGAGCTCCAGCAGCGGGCCGACGCCAGAGGGGTGGCGCAGCGTCGTCACCCCGGGGGTGCCCGTCGCCGGCACCCAGTCGGTGATCTCCGCCCAGAACGCGGCGTCGCGCTCCGGGTCGGCGCTGTCCAGCGGCAGCGCCGCGATGGGGCCGGTGGTGGCGCGGTAGGCCTCGCGGTCCTCCATCACGCAGAAGGCGCCACCCTCGGGGTCGGCGAGCACGGTCCAGGGCACCTGGCCCTGGCCGACGTCGGCGTGCTCGGCGCCGAGGTCGAGCAGCCGCCGCACGACCTCCCGCTGCCGCTCTCCGCCGGCGAGGTCCAGGTGCAGGCGGGCCGGTGAGGTCGAGGGCTCATCGACCTGCTGGAAGCACAGGTCGAGGAAGACGTCGTCGGACAGGTTCAGTCGCGCCTCCACGAGGTCCGGCTCGTCGGTCATCGGCTCCGCGGCGAGGGCGGCCGTCCAGAACGGGCCGAGCAGGTGGGGGTCGCGGGCGTCCCAGACGATGTTCTCCAGTCGCACCGGCGACACTGTGCAGCGGGCGCGCCGACGGCGCAAACCGCCCCGCTCAGCGGGCGGTGAACTCCCCGGTGCGGACGCCGGCGAGGAACGAGGCCCACGCGTCGGCGGGGTAGCGGTGCGCGGGCAGGGCGCGGTTCTTGGTGTCGCGCAGCGCCGTGCCGCCGTCGGGCAGGAACGCCACCTCGACGCAGCTGTTGCCGTTGTCCGGGCTGAAGCTGCTGGTGCGCCAGTCGAGGCTGTCGATGTGCACGGGGCCTCCGGGGGCTAGAGCCGCCCGGCCACCCGCTCGATCAGGGCCTGCGACGCGGCCGGGGCCAGCGCGAGGGATCGCAGCTGGTCGAACTTGAGTCTAGCCAGCGCCACGTCCTTCGCCTTCTCCAATTGCACGGCGCCGAGGGCGTGCTCCACGTAGGCGATGTCGGGTTCGCCCAGGTCGCCGAAGTGCAGCACGGCGAAGCCGGACGCCAGGGCCGGGTGGGCACCGGTCCCGGCCGGCAGCACCTGCAGGCTCACGTTCTCCAGCTCGGCGGCCATCAGCAGGTGGTCGAGCTGCTCGCGCAGCACGTCGCGACCGCCGACCGGGTTGTGCAGGACCGCCTCGGCCACGACCGCCACCAGCTCCAGGTCGTCCTCGGCGGCGGTGAGCCGGCGCTGGCGCCGCGCCCGCACCGCGACCTCGCGTTCCCGGTCTCCGTCGCTACGGACCGGCGAGGCGAGGAGCAGCGCCGCGCAGTAAGGCGCGGTCTGCAGCAGGCCCGGGACGAACCCGGTCGCGAACTCATGCAGGCGCACGGCCTCGGCCTCGAAGCCGACGTAGCTGTTGTCGCCGATCCCGTAGGCCCGCCACCACCCGTGCTCGCGGCAGGCGATGGCCAGCTCGGTGAGCTCCTTCCACTCGTCGCCGCCCACGCCGTAGAGGTCGAGCATGCTCTTGAGCCCGTGCACGTCCACGGGCTGCAGCCCGGTTTCGATGCGGTTGAGCTTGCTGCTGGACCAGAACAGCCGGGGAGCGGCGACCTCCAGGGTCAGCCCGGCCATCTCCCGCAGCAGCCGCAACCGCCGGGCGAGCATCCGCCGCCGTACCACCGACCCTGTGCCCATGCGCCCCTCCGCGTCCGACCGGTGACCGATCGTGACAGGTGGGGGTGACGATCCGGGATTCCCACCCTCGGGCGGGTGGCCGGTCAGGCCGGGCGGATGCGGGCGTCGCACTCCAGCCGGGTCGGGCTGCCCGGCGACGGCGTCCAGTGCGCGGGCACGCCGGAGGGCCGGTCGCGGCGGTAGCGGGCGACCTCCCTGGCGGGCGTGCCGGCCCGCGACAGCGCGAACACCGCCAGGTCGCGGTGCGTGACGTCCTCGGCGCGCTGCAGGTAGCGCAGGATCTCCTGGGCGGCGGCGCGCGGGCGGCGGGCCTGCACCCAGGCCGTCAGCTCGGCCTCGGCGACCTCGCGGCGCAGCCGCGACACCCGCACGCAGACGTACTCGATCTCCTCCTCGACCAGCTCGCCCACCTGGGGCACGTGCACGCCCTGCTCGGTGAGCAGCTCGGCCACGCCCCACAGGCCGATCGGGGTCAGCGAGACCAGGGTGGGGTCGGGGTCGTCGCGGCCGGCGAGCGCGCTGAGCTGGTCGTGGTTGTCGCCGTCGAGGCTCTCCTCCAGGTGCACGGCGCCGAGCAGCTCCAGCGCGTCGAGCAGCGCGGTCACGTCGCGGCGCCACAGCCGGTGCTCGGCGTCGCCGGCGAGGTCGTCGACGACGCAGCCCATCCGCCGGTTCACCGTGTCGCGCACGACCCGGTGGAACAGCTCCACCGGGATCGGGTCGCCGCCCGCGGCGTAGAGCAGCCGCAGCAGGATGGGGAACGCGTCGCCCAGGCTCATCCCGAACAGCGACGGCGCCCCGAAGACGTTGCTGCCGCCGAAGTGCTCGCCGATCCCGCCGATGGCCTCGAACGCCCGCTTCCACAGCTCGATCGGCCGGCTCAGCAGCGGGGCCGAGCTGCGCACCTGGATCAGCCGCCCGTGCACCACCCGCACCAGGCGGGCCTGCCGGGCCCAGGCCATCAGCAGCGTGATCTCGGGCAGCTCGTCGCTGGTGCGGGCGCGGTCGCGGGAGAAGTGGTCCAGGTCGAGCGCGTCGGCCACGGCCTTGGCGTCGCCGAGCAGCAGCTTGCCCTCGCGGGTGACCGCCCGCCCCGCGCGCACCCAGCGGGTGAACGCCCGTAATCGGGCGAGCGCGGTGCTGGAGTCGGCGGCGGCGAGCATCCGCGCGGCCCCGGGCAGCAGCACCGGGCGCAGCTCGGCGGTCAGCTCCGGCGGCTCGGCCGGGGCGTCGGGCTCCTCGATGCGCTGGCGCCGGGTGATCTCGGCCAGCGCGGCCCGGTCGATCTGCAGCTCCCCGGTGTGCACCTGGGTCAGGAAGCGGGCGACGGCGGCCGGGTCGGCGGTGGGCACGCCGTGGCGCAGCATCTGCACCGCCCAGAACGTGCCCAGGTCGTGGTTGCGCTCGTCGTCCAGGGCGTCGTGCAGGGCCGGGGTCGAGTCGGTGATCTGGGCGTGCAGGTCGCCGGGGGCGTCGGAGCGGGGGTCGAGCCAGTCCTGGTCGGCCAGGAACCCGACCAGCGCGTGCAACGCGACCGGGACGGCCTCGCGGTCGTCCTCCAGCAGGGCGACGGTGCGCGGGAACCAGATGGCCAGCGCGTCGGCGACGTGCGCGCGCGTCCAGTGGCCCAACCGGCCGTCGACGCCGTGCTTGTGGTCGAGCGCCGCCGCCACCAGCGACGGCTCGACGTGCATCCCGCGCCGGCGCGCCCAGGCGACGATGTGCAGCCGCAGCCGGTCGCGGACGGCCGCGTACGCCTCCAGGTCGTCGGGACCGAACACGAGTCGCACCCGGCCACACTGTCACTGTCCCCCTCGCCGCGGGAGGCCGGGGTGGATCACTTTCGGGGGTTCGGCCGTCGCCCCTGGTAGACGACGACGGGCGGCGGATTGCGCCGCACGGTGGGGCCGACCAGCACCGGGCCGGAGGGTTGTTGAGCAGCCGGTGAGTCGGTGGCGGCGAGCGCGTGCAGGTGTGGGTGAACCGGGTGAAACAGCCCCGTGGCGCCAGGATGGCGGCCACGTGCGCCGACAGGTAGAGCCTTCCCGGCCTTATCGCTGCTCAGCGGTGCCCGGGCTGCGAGGACCACTCGGGCGCTGCGAAGAAGGGCGTTCCTCGCAGCGCTGGCCGGTCGTCGCAGCCGTCGAGGGGGCGTCGCAGCGCGCCGGCGGGCTGTGAGCACCCACCTCGCGCTGCGAGCAGGCCTGCTGGCGTGGTCGCGCAGCGCTGGCGGGGGCATCGCAGCGCTGGCTGGCTCGTCGCAGCGGTGGCGTGGATGTCGCAGTGCGCCGGCGGGCTGCGAGCACACCCCTCGGGCTGCGAGCACACCCCTCGGGCTGCGAGCACACCCCTCGGGCTGCGAGCACACCGCGGGTGCCGCGGGCCGAGCGGGCTGGCCCGGTGGGCGCGCTACGCGCGCCCGGGTTCGCGCCTTCGGCGCTCACCGCAAGAGCCCCGCGCCGCGGCCGCACGAGCGCGGCTTTCGTCCAACCCGCGCGGCCCCCCGCACCCCGCCCCGTCGAGAACGAAGTTGTAGGGCGGGACAGCGGCGGGGGGGGGGGGCACCACAAGGGA
>NZ_JAHDTH010000085.1 GCF_018531445.1 Pseudonocardia lacus | reverse complement strand
CCCCCCCCCCCCCCCCCACCTGCCCCCCACCCCCCGCCCCTCTCCCCCCCCACAACTTCGTTCTCGACGGAAGTGCGGACGTGCCGACGGCCACACCGAGAGCGGTCAGGTCTCGCGCCGGACGGCATCGCGTGACCATGATGGCCCCCAGGTGCTCGACGGAGAGGATTCACGGTGCGTGCAGTGCGGGTTGTGGCGTTGGACGGTCCCTCGGCGGTGGAGGTCGGCGAGGTGCCCGAGCCGGAGGCGGGGCCCGACCAGGTGCTGATCGACGTCCGCGCGGTCGGCGTGAACTTCCCCGACGTGCTGCAGTCCAAGGGCCAGTACCAGTACAAGCCGGAGCTGCCGTTCGTGCTCGGGTCGGAGGCGGCCGGCGTGGTGCGCTCGGCGCCGGAGGGCTCGGGGTTCTCCCCGGGCGACCGGGTCGCCGCGTTCCCCGGGCAGGCGGCGTTCGCCGAGGTGGTGGCCTGCCACCCGGACCGCGTGCTGCCGCTGCCCGACGAGGTGTCGTTCGAGGCCGGGGCCGGGCTGCCGATGAACTACCTCACCGCGCACTTCACGCTGCTGGCGCGCGGCCGGTTGGCCAAGGGCGAGACCGTGCTGGTGCACGGCGCCGCGGGCGGGGTCGGCACCGCGGTCGTCCAGCTCGCCGCGGCACTGGGCAACCGGGTGATCGCGGTGGTGTCCACCGACGCCAAGGCCGAGGTGGCCCGCCGTGCGGGCGCGCAGGACACGGTGCCGGTGGAGGGCTTCCGCGACGCGGTCAAGGGACTGACCGAGGGCCGCGGTGTCGACGTCGTGGTCGACCCGGTCGGCGGCGACCGGTTCACCGACTCGCTGCGCTGCCTCGCCCCGGACGGCCGGCTGCTCGTGGTCGGGTTCACCGCGGGGGAGATCCCCACGGTGAAGGTCAACCGGCTGCTGCTGAACAACATCGACGTGGTCGGCGTCGGCTGGGGCGCCTACGCGCTCTCCCGGCCCGGCTACGCGGCCAAGGAGTGGCAGGAGCTGATCCCGCACCTGCGCTCGGGCGCGCTCGACCCGATGATCGTCGAGAGCTTCCCGCTGGCCGAGGCGGCCACGGCGCTGCGGCGCATCGACGACCGCGAGGTCACCGGCAAGATCGTGCTGACGGTCTGAGCGGGCCGGCCGTGGGCGCCCGGGCGGCGGAGCTGACCGTCGAGGAGAAGGCGGCGCTGTGCCTGGGCGCCGACATCTGGCGGACCGCGCCGGTCGAGCGGCTGGGCATCGGCTCGGTGGTACTCGCCGACGGCCCGCACGGCCTGCGCAAGCCCGCCGAGGGCGGCGTCGGGATCGGCGGGAGCGTCCCGGCCACCTGCTTCCCGACGGCCTCCGCGCTGGGCTCCTCCTGGGACCCGGAGCTGGTCGAGCGGGTCGGTGCCGCGCTCGGCGCGGAGGCCGCGGCGCAGGGCGTGGGCGTGCTGCTCGGGCCGGGCATCAACATCAAGCGCTCGCCGCTGTGCGGGCGCAACTTCGAGTACTTCTCCGAGGACCCGCTCATCTCCGGGGTGCTCGGGGCGGCGATGGTGCGGGGGGTGCAGAGCCGCGGCGTCGGGGCCTGCGTCAAGCACTACGCGGCCAACAACCAGGAGACCGACCGGCTGCGCGTGAGCGCCGACGTCGACGAGCGCACGCTGCGCGAGATCTACCTGGCCGGCTTCGAACGGGTGGTCCGGGAGGCCGGCCCGTGGACGGTGATGTGCGCCTACAACGCCGTCAACGGCGTGCTGGCCTCGCAGAACCGCTGGCTGCTCAGCGAGGTCCTGCGCGACGAGTGGGGCTTCGACGGGCTGGTCATGTCCGACTGGGGCGCGGTGGCCGACCGGGTCGCCGCGCTGGCCGCCGGGCTCGACCTGGAGATGCCACCCAACCTCGGGGTCAGCGACGCGGCCCTGGTGGCCGCGGTGCGCTCGGGCGAGCTGGCCGAGGCCGAGCTGGACACCGCGGCGGGACGGGTGCTGGCGCTCGGCGACCGGGTCGGCGCCGGTGCGCCCGCCGAACCGGTCGACGCGGACGCCCACCACGCCCTCGCCCGCCGGGTCGCGGCGCAGTGCGCCGTCCTGCTCCGCAACGACGGCGCCCTGCTGCCGCTGGACGTGCCCGCCGGGGGAGCGGTCGCGGTGGTCGGCGAGTTCGCCCGCACCCCGCGTTACCAGGGCGCGGGCAGCTCGCAGGTCAACCCGACGCGGGTCGACGTGCCGCTCGACGAGCTGCGCCGGGCCCTGCCCGACGAGGTCGACGTCCGCTTCGCCGCGGGCTTCACCATCGAGCCCGACGTCGCCGCCGACGAGCAGTTGGCCGCGGAGGCCGAACGGGTCGCGGCGGACGCCGACGTGGTCGTGGCGTTCCTCGGCCTGCCGGCGAGCGCGGAGTCCGAGGGCTTCGACCGCACCCACATCGACCTCCCGGCGAACCAGACCGCGTTGCTGGCCCGGCTGGCCGCGGCCAACCCGCGGGTGGTCGTCGTGCTGTCCAACGGCTCGGTCGTGCGCACCTCGGACTGGGAGCGGCACGCCGCGGCGGTGCTGGAGTGCTGGCTGTCCGGGCAGGCGGCCGGCGGCGCGATCGCCGACGTGCTGGTCGGGGCGGCGGAGCCGGGCGGGCGGCTGGCCGAGACGGTCCCGCTGCGGCTGGCCGACACCCCCTCGCACCTGAACTTCCCCGGCGAGCTGGGCCACGTGCGCTACGGCGAGGGCGTCTTCGTGGGCTACCGCGGCTTCGACGCCGCCGACCGCCCGGTCGCGTACCCGTTCGGGCACGGGCTGTCCTACACCTCGTTCGGCTACGCCGACCTGGAGGTCGCCGTCACCGGCAGCGCCGACGACGGCGACCTGGCCGTCGACGTGGCGGTGGCGGTCACCAACACCGGTGCCCGGCCCGGCACCGAGGTCGTGCAGCTCTACGTGGGCGACCCGCACGCCGCGGTGGCCCGGCCGGTGCGCGAGCTGCGCGGCTTCGCCAAGGTCGCGCTGGAGCCGGGGCAGACGCGCGCCGTGCGCTTCCGGCTCGGGGCGCGCGACCTGTCGTACTGGTCGACGGCGGCGGGCCGGTGGGTGCTGGAGGGCGGGCGCTTCGACCTGGCCGTCGGGGCCTCCTCGCGCGACCTGCGGCTCACCACGTCGGTGGAGGTGCCCGCCGAGCCGGTGCGCCCGCCGCTGGGCTCCGGGGCGACGCTGGACGAGTGGCTGGCCGACCCGGACGGCGCCGAGCGCCTGCGGGCCGCCGTCGGGGTGGACCGGCGGGGTCGCCCGCGCGGCATCCTGGCCAGCGCGGAGCTGAGCCGGATGCTGGGCAACTTCCCGCTGGCCCGGCTGGCCACCTTCCCCGGCCTGGGGATCACCCCGGACGTGCTGCGCGCCATCGGACCCTGACCGGGCTCCGGGTCGTCCCCTACGTCCCGGCGAGCACGAGCGGATACCGCTGCGGCAGGACGTGCCCGCGGCTGCCGGGGTCGACCCTCCGGTGGCATGAGACGACACCGGGCGCTCCGCGCCGCCGCCCTCACCGCCCTCACCGCCGCCGCGCTCGCGTCCTGCGCGGCGCCCGCCCCCGCCCCGACCCCACCGGGTGGCCCGCCGGTCGTCATGACGGCCGACGGGCCGGTCCGCGGGGCCGAGCTGGACGGCGTCGACCGCTTCCGCGCCATCCCGTACGCCGCGCCGCCCGTGGACGAGCTGCGCTTCCGCGGCCCGCGGCCGCCCGCCCCGTGGACCGACGTCCGCGACGCGACGGCGCTGCCACCGGCGTGCACCCAGTCCTGGGAGCGGGGTCAGGACGGCGCGCCGGTGGTCACCGGTGACGAGGACTGCCTCTACCTGGGCCTGGACGTCCCGCGCGAGCGCAGCGGACCGCTGCCGGTCATGGTCTTCCTGCACGGCGGCGGGTTCTCCTCGGGCCAGGGCGCGGTGTACGACGCCGCCCGCGTGGCCGACCGCGGCGATGTCGTCGTGGTGACGCTGAACTACCGGCTGGGCGCCTTCGGCTGGATGGCCCACCCCGCCCTCGACGACCCCGACGCGGGCAACCTGGGGCTGGCCGACCAGCAGGCCGCGTTGCGCTGGGTGCGCGACAACGTCGCGGCGTTCGGCGGCGACCCGGGCAACGTGACGCTGTGGGGCGAGTCGGCGGGCGGGTTCGGCGTGTGCGCCCAGCTCGCCGCCCCCGGCGCGCGCCGACTGTTCCACAAGGCCGTCGTGCAGAGCGCGCCGTGCAGCAACCCCATGCTGCCGCGCGCGGACGCCGAGCGGCGCGGCCTGGCGCGGGCGGCCGCGGCGGGCTGCCCCGACCCGGCGACCGCCGCGGGGTGCTTGCGGGCCCTGCCGCCCGAGCGCCTGGTCACCGTCTACGCCGAGGACGTCGGACAGGTCGGCGCGCTGATCGCCGACGCGCCGTTCCTCCCGGTGGTCGGCACCGCCACGCTCCCGGAGCACCCGATCGACGCCATCCGCGACGGCTCCGCCGCCGACCTGCCCATGATCCACGGTGGCACCCGGGACGAGAACACCGCCAGGGTCGCCCAGTTCCGCGACCTCGCCGGGAACCCGGTGACCGCCGAGTCCTACCCGGGCGACCTCGCCGCGCTGTACGGGCCGCGGGCGGGTGCCTCGATCGCCGCCGAGTACCCGGCCGCGGACTTCCCGACCCCGGGCACCGCGCTGGCCACCGCGCTGACCGACCACGGCGCCACCACCGGCGCCTGCACCCAGCCGGCGCTGCTCGACGCCCCGGCCCGCACCGCCCCGACCTACGCCTACGAGTTCGTCCAGCCCGTCGCGGACCGCGCGGGCGAGCTGGTGCTGGGCACTCCGCACGGCGCCGACGTGCCGTTCTTCTTCGACAGCGCCTTCCCCGGAGCCCGGCCGTCGACCCGCACGCCCGAGGAGCAGCGCCTCGCGGACCAGCTGATCGACCACTGGGCGTCGTTCGCCCGGACCGGCGCCCCCGGCCCGGACTGGCCCACGTACCGCGACGGCGGGTTCGTGCGGCTGAGCGCCGAGGGCACAGCCGCGGTCGACGTGGCCGCCGAGCACCGCTGCGCGTTCTGGGCGGGGCTGGCGCAGGTCCTCGACGCCGACCTGCGCCCACGATGAGGTCCGGCCGTTCCGCTGACGGCCCTGGACCGGGGGCCGGTGGCCCACGGGCTTGCGGGCCACCACGCCGGTGCCCGGGAGTGCCGAGCCCCGCCCACCCGGTCGGGCTGAGGCTCAGAGCGCGCCGCGGCTCGTCTTCAGCTCGCTGAACGAGGGCACGGTGGCCAGCGTGCGCAGCGCGTCGAACAGGCGCAGCGCCTCGTCGCCGGTGGGGGAGGGCGCCACGACGGGACCGAACCAGCCCACCTCGCCGATGCGCAGCACCGGGCTGCCCGACTCCTGGCCGACCGCGGCCTGGGACTGCTCGTGGCTCGCGCGCACGGCCGCGTCGCGGGCCTCGTCGTCGACCGCGGCGGCCACCGACGCGGGCAGACCGGCCTCGGCCACCGCGTCGGCGATGACCTCGTCGGAGTAGGGCTCGCCCTTCCCGTGCCGGCGGGTGCCCAGCGCGGTGTAGAGGGCGGCCACGGCGTCGTTGCCGCCCTCGTCGGCCGCCGCGGCCAGCGCCCGCAGCGCCCGCGCGCCCTGCGCCATCCCGGCCCGGAACTGCTCGGGGATCTCCTTGCCCTCGTTGAGCACCCCCAGGCTCATCAGCCGCCAGGTGACGGTGGCCGCGCCGGTCGCGGCCACCTCGGTGGCCCAGCGGGAGGTCGCCCAGGTGAACGGGCAGACCGGGTCGAAGAAGAAGTCGAGCGGGGTCGGGTCGGTGGCCGCGCGGGTCATGGTCGGACGCTACGCCACCGGCCGCGGCGGGGTGGGGTCGTCCGGGCCCTCGTCGGGGCCGTCGGTGCCCGTCCCGCTCTGGGTGCCGTCCTCGGTCCCGTCCTGGTCGGCGAGGAACCGCTCCACCTCGGCGGCGAGCTCGTCGGCGCTGGGCAGCTCCCCCGACAGCCCGGTCGTGGGGTGCTGGCCCCGTCCGCTGGTCACGACGTCGTACTGGCGTTCGAGGGCCTGCACCACCTGGCGCACCTCGTCCGAGCCCGCCACCTGCTCGGCGATCTCGGCGTCGGCGCGCTCGGCGGCCTTGGTCAACGACCCGGTGGGCAGGTAGAGCCCGGCGGCCAGACCGGCGTGGTCGAGCAGCACGCGCGCGGCGTGCGGGTACTCGGCCCGGGCCAGGTAGTGCGGCACGTGCACGGCGAAGCCCATCGCGTCGATCCCGGACTGGCCCAGCCGCAGCTCCATCAGCCCGACGGCGCTGCCGGGCACCTCGGCCGTGGCGAACCACGCCTCGTGGCCCTCGGTCAGCTCGGGGCGGGTGCCGTGCGCGGTCACCCCGATGGGCCGGGTGTGCGGCACGGCCATCGGGATCGCCGTCAGGTTGATCACCAGCCGGACCCCGAACCGGCGCACGACCTGCTGCACCGCCGCGCAGAACCGCTCCCACTGCACGTCCGGCTCGGGGCCGGCGAGCAGCAGGTACGGCGTGTCGCCGCTGTCGGAGAGCAGCACGACATCCAGCGCGGGCGCCGTGTAGTCGGCCCAGTGGTCGGTCTCGAACCGCAGCGGCGGGCGCCGCGAGCGGTAGTCGACGAGCTGGTCGGTGTCGAAGCGCACCAACCGCCGCGGTTCCTGGCCCTCCAGGACGGCCTCCACGGCCAGCCGGGCCGCGGCCCCGGCGTCGACGAACCCGTCCAGCGCGACCAGCAGGACCGGCCCGTCCAGCTGCGGCGCATCCGGCGCCACCTCGTACAACCCGGTCGGTTCCAGCACCGCGCACCTCCGTCTCGTCCGTCACCCGTCCGACACCCGTCCGGTCCCCGCGTCGCGCGCGGGGCCCCGGCTGCGTCGCCGGCCCGGACACTCGTCCCACCCCGCCGGCCCGGTCCACTGCGTCCGGGCCGGTCGCGGGTCGGTCGCCGCCGTCGGCGGGACCTCCCAGGGACAACGTGATTGTGGACGTACAGCATCCCGCTTCCGGCGCCGCGGTCGCAGATCGGTGCGGCGGAAGGGCGGAATGTCCGCCACGGGTGTGGTCAGGCGGGCAGGAGCGCGACCGCCAGCGCGACGAGGTCGTCACCGGTGAGGTCGGGCCAGCCGTGCAACTCCTCGTGCGTCGGCACCGCGGCCGCGCCGAACACGGCCCCGAGCAGGCCCCCGGCGATCGCGGCGACCGTGTCGGTGTCGCCGCCCCCGCGGATCGCCCGCTCCAGCCCGTCGGCGACGCCGTCCGCCCGGCGCACGGCGGCCCATGCCCCCTGCAGCGCCGACACCACCCACCCGTTGTCCGCGCCGAAGCGCTCGGGATCGTCGGCCCGGTCGAGCAGGTCCGCCCAGTGCGGGCCGACGTGCGGCAGCCCGATCCGGACGTCGACCTCGCCGGTGCGCACGGCGTGGTCGATCGCCAGGCACCACAGCACGCACGCCTCGCCCGCGTCGGGGTCGTGGTGGGTCAGCTCGCTGATCGCGGTGGCCACCTCGACGATCGCGGGGGTGTCGCCGAGGTGGGCCAGCGCGACCGGTGCGGTGCGCATGAGCGAGCCGTTGCCGGCGGTGCGCCCGGTGCGCGCGTGCAGGTCGGCGGCCCGGTGCCGCAGCCGCTGCGCCGACCCCCGCCCCGGCCGGGCGCCGTCGAGCACGGCGCGGGTCTGCGCGCCGACGTCCGGCGGGTCCTCGGCGTACCAGCGCAGGAAGCCGTCGGCGACGGCGTCGAGGCCCTCCTCGGTGCGCAGGTCGGCCCCGTCCGCGGCGGCCAGCACGATCGCGCAGGCCATCTCGGTGTCGTCGCTCCACTGCCCGGGAGCGATGTTCCCCAGCCCCCCGCCCAGCATCCGCGGCGGCTCGCCCGGCGGGGGCAGCGGTCGCGAGCCGTACTCGTATGGCACGCCGAGGGCGTCTCCGGTCGCGCCGGCCAGCAGTACGCCCGCCGCCCGGTCGGCGATCGTGCCGGGTCTGGTGGTGGTCATCGCGCCCCCTTTAGCTCACACATGCGCTAAGTAATAAGAGCAGAAATGAGCTAATTTGTCGAACCATGGACTGGCGCGACGACTCGGGACGCTCGCTGGCCGACTGGCCGCGCCCGTCGGTGGCGGTCGACGTCGCGCTGCTGACGGTGCGCGACCAGCGACTCGCCGCGCTGGTGCACCGGCGGACGAGCGGGTACGCGGCCGGCTCGTGGTCGCTGCCGGGCACGTTCGTGCACGAGCACGAGCGGCTGGCCGACGCGGCCCTGCGCGCGCTGCGCGACAAGGCGGGTGTGACCGGGCAGCATCCCGAGCAGCTCGGCGTCTTCGACGACCCGCACCGCGATGCCCGCGGCCGTGTGCTCAGCGTCGCCCACGTCGACCTGGTGCCGGCCGACCGGCTCCCCGACGCGCTGCTGGTGCCCGTCGTCGACGGTCGCGCCGAGCTGCCCGACGGCACCGACCTCGCCTTCGACCACGCGCAGATCCTGCGGCGCGCGGTGGACTGGGCCCGCGCCCTCTACCGCGACCGCCCCGACCCGCGCGGGCTGCTGGCGGCCGTCGAGTTCACGCTGCTCGACCTGCTGCGCCTGCACGAGACCGTGCTCGGCACCGACCTGCAGAAGGACACCTTCCGCCGGCGGATGCTGCCCGGCCTGGTCGAGACCCCGGCCCGCAGCCGAGGGTCGGTCGGCAAGCCCGCGCGGCTCTTCCGCCGCGCCGACGTGCCCGACCTCACCCCCGGACCGGAGTGAGACCGGCCGCACGGCCGCCCGACGGCGGCCCGAGCGGCGGAACATGGGCACACGAGATGACTGCGACGAACCAGACGACCAACCAGACCACAGCCGGCCCGTCCCCCTCCGAGAACGCACCGCGGCCCGTCCCGCGGGACGACGGCCGGGTGCCGCGGACGGCCTGGGTGGTCTGGGCGGTGGGCCTGGGCGCCTACACGGTCGGCGTCATGCACCGCACCTCGTTCGGGGTGGCCGGGCTGGACGCGGCCGAGCGCTTCGCCGCCTCCCCGGCCGCGCTGTCGGGGTTCGTGGTGCTGCAGCTGATGGTCTACGCCGCGCTGCAGGTGCCGGTCGGGGTGCTGCTGGACCGCTTCGGCGCCCGCCGGATGGTCGTCGTCGGCGGGCTCACCATGGCCGCGGGCCAGCTGCTGCTGGCCACCTCCACCGGGCTGCCGCTCGCGGTCGCCGCGCGCGTGCTGGTCGGCGTGGGCGACGCGTTCACCTTCATCAGCGTGCTGTCGGTGGTCACCGCGTGGTTCCCGGCCCGCCGGGTGCCGATGCTGACCCAGCTGACCGGCCTGATCGGCCAGCTCGGGCAGGTGCTCTCGGCGATCCCGCTGGCCGCGCTGCTGCACGGGCCGGGCTGGACCACCGCGTTCGTCTCGGCGGCCGCGCTGGGCGTCGCTTTCGCGGTCGCGGTGTTCGCCGTCGTGCGCGACCGGCCCCCGGGCGCGCCGGAGCCGCCGCCCGCGCCGAGCCCGCGCGACGTGGTGCGCGGCCTGGTGTCCTCGTGGCGCGAGCCGGGCACCCGGCTGGGCTTCTGGACGCACATGGGCACCCAGTTCTCCGGCATGGTCTTCGCCCTGCTCTGGGGCGTGCCCTACCTGGTGGCCGGGCAGGGCATGTCGGCCGGCGCGGCGAGCGCGCTGCTGACCGTGCTGGTCGTGGGGGGCCTGGTCGCCGGCCCGCTGTTCGGGGAGTTCACCGCCCGCCACCCGCTGCGCCGCTCGTCGCTGGTGCTGACGGTGATCGGGGCGACGGTCCTGGCCTGGACGGTGGTGCTGCTGGTCCCGCCGCCCGCCCCCCGCTGGCTGCTGGTGGTGCTGGTGGTCGTGCTGGCGCTGGGCGGCCCCGGCTCCATGATCGGCTTCGACTACGCCCGCACGTTCAACCCCGACCACCGCCGCGGCGGCGCCGTCGGCATCGTCAACGTCGGTGGCTTCACCGCCTCGCTGGTGGTGGCGTTCGCGATCGGCGTCGTGCTCGGCGCCGTCGGCCCGGGCGGCTACACGCCGGAGTCCTTCCGGGCGGCCTGGACCGTGCAGTACGCGGTGTGGGCGCTGGCGCTGCTCGGGATCTTCGTCACCCGCCGCAGGGCGCGGCGCAAGATGGCCGCCGAGGGCGTCGTCGTGCCGCCGCTGCGCGAGGTGCTGGCCCGCCGCAGGCGGGCCTGAGCACCCTCACGCCCGCCGGCGCCGGAAGATCCGGATGATCAGCGCCAGCCAGCCCAGCCCGATCAGCACCGCCCAGACCGCCGCCGCTGCCACGCCGACGCCGCTGACCAGGATCACCACGTAGACGAACAGGCAGAACGCGAGCGCCAGGTAGGTGAGCGTCAGCGGCCGGTCGGTGCGGACGGCCCCGCGCACCACCGGCAGGGCCTGGCGGGGCAGGTCGCGCACCGTCAGCCAGCCCAGCCCCGCCGATGCGGCGAGCACGACCGCCGCGACGATCCGCGACCCGAGCACGGTCCAGGAGGCGGCCAACTGGCCCAGGGTGGCCACGACCAGCCACATCCGCAGCCGCCACGACAGCTGCCAGAGCACCGCGGTGACGGCGCGGATCGTCGCCGGCTCGGACGGGTCCAGCTGACCGGCTTCGATGAGCCCGCGCAGCGCCCGGGCCGGCCGGTGCCCCCGGGCGTCGAGCACGGCCAGGTCGTGGCGGGCCACGGCGCTCTCCGGGTCCAGCTGCAGGGCCCGCTCGTAGGCTTCCCGCGCGATCGCCGTCGAGCGGGGGTCGGTCAAGTCGCTGGCCACGTCGGCCAGCAGCAGGTGGGACTCGGCGTCGTCGGGGGCCAGCTCGACCACCCTGTGCGCCACGCGCAGGGCGTCGCCCAGCCGCCCGGCGAGCTGCAGGGTGCGGGCGTAGCCGGTGGCCGCGGCCGGGTCCTCGGGGAGCAGTTCCACGCACCGGTAGCCGGCCCACACCGCCTCCTCGTGGCGGCCGAGCATCGACAGGTGCAGGGCGCGCAGCCGGTGGCCGCGCTCGCCGTCGGGCAGCGCGGCGACCGCCGCGTCCGCCACCGCCAGGCCCTCCTCGTGGCGCTGCGCGTTGAGCAGCACCGCCGAGAGCGCCCCGAGCAGGCGCGCGTCGTCCGGGGCGGCGGTGAGCGCGGTGCGGGCGATCCGCTCGGCGTCGTCGAGGCGGCCGACGACGCGCAGGTGCTCGGCGCGCTGCGCGGCCTCGCCCGCCTCGTCGAGCGCGTCGTGGGCGTGCGCCGCACCCGGCTCGCTCACAGCTTGCGGTTCTTCTTGAGGAACGCGGCCAGCTCGTCGTAGCTGCCGTCGGAGTTGCCGAACAGGGCCACGTTGCGCGCCGTGGCGAACCACGGCCCCGTGCTGGGCTGCACCTCCCGGGCCGCCCTGAGCACGTCCTTCGTGGTCAGCGGGCGCACCTGCCCGGAGCGCACCGACTCGGCCAGCGCCCGCTCGGCCGCGGTGTCGCACAGGTGGGCGAGGTCGGCCCCGGAGTAGCCGTCGGTCGCCTTGACCAGCTTGTCGAGGTCGATGCCCTCGATCGGGCGCTTCTGCAGGTGGTGCCGCAGGATCGCGGCGCGGGCCGGCTCGTCGGGCGGCAGCACCAGCAGCATCCGGTCGAAGCGGCCGGGGCGGCGCAGCGCGCTGTCGATGTCCCACGGGTGGTTGGTGGCGCCCAGCACGAACACGCCCTCGTTCTTCCCCGACAGCGAGTCCATCTCGGTGAGCAGCTGGTTGACGACGTTGCGCAGCCCGGCGGAGTGGGTCAGGTGGGAGCGCTTCTGCCCGAGGGCGTCGATCTCGTCGAGGAACAGCACGTGCGGGGCCTTGCGCCGGGCCACCCGGAAGATCTCGGCGAGGTTGCGCTCGCTGCGCCCCATCCACATGTCGAGCACGTCGGAGATGCCGACCTCGGAGAACCCGGCGCCGAGCTCGCCGGCGACCGCCCGGGCCAGGAACGTCTTGCCGCACCCCGGCGGCCCGTAGAGCAGCAGGCCGCCGGCCAGGCCCTTGCCGAACGCCTTCGCCATCTCGGGGTTGCGCATCGGGCCGAGGAACGACAGCTCCAGCCGCTCCTTGACCTGCTCCATCCCGCCGACGTCGGCGAGGCGGACCGGCGGTGTGCTGTGCAGCACGTCCTCGACGACCGGGTCGCCGGCCTCCTCGACGAACGCCGGCTCCAGCTGCGGGACGTCGGAGACGTCGTCCTCGGCCCGCTCCCAGTCGAAGTCCGGGCGCGGCGGGGGTTGTCCGACCGGCGGTGCCGGCGGCGCGGGCGGCGGCGCCGGTGGCGGGGGAGG
>NZ_JAHDTH010000084.1 GCF_018531445.1 Pseudonocardia lacus | reverse complement strand
CAGCTCGCCGACGGCGTCGCGGTAGAGCGGTCGGCCGTCGCGCTCGCCCACCCGGAACCGCAGCGCCACCCGCCGACCGACCAGATCCCCAGCCGGATCCCGACCCGGATCCCCACCCGGATCCCCACCCGGATCCCCACACCGAGCCCCGTCCGGACCCCCACCGATGCGCACCCCCGCATCGTCCCCGAACGGCCGCCCGCGCTGCGTCGAAGGTCTCGGGCCACACCGCCCCCCGTACCGTACGGTCGGGTTCGGGATACATACTGGGACTTCCCTGAACTGCCAGAATCGTGAGGACCGTCCGTGACCTACGTGATCGCCGAGCCCTGCGTCGACCTCCTCGACAAGGCGTGCATCGAGGAGTGTCCGGTGGACTGCATCTACGAGGGCGGTCGGATGATGTACATCCACCCCGACGAGTGCGTCGACTGCGGCGCCTGCGAACCGGTGTGCCCGGTCGAGGCCATCTACTACGAGGACGACGTGCCCGAGCAGTGGGCCGCCTACACCAAGGCCAACGTCGACTTCTTCGACGAGCTGGGCTCGCCCGGCGGCGCGTCCAAGGTCGGCAAGGTCGAGCGCGACGTCGAGCCGGCCGCCAGCCTGCCCCCGCAGCAGCACGACGAGTGACACACCCCGGGCGGGCGGCGGCAGTGTGATACTCGCGCCGTGATGCCCGCCCCGACCGTCCCGACCCTGCCCGACTTCCCCTGGGACTCCCTGGCCGGCGACAAGTCGTTGGCCGGGGCCCACCCGGACGGGATCGTCGATCTCTCGGTCGGCACCCCGGTCGACCCGATCTCCCCGGCGGTGCGCGCGGCGCTGTCCGGTCCCGCCGCCGACGACCCCGGCTACCCCACCACCCACGGGCCGGAGTCGCTGCGCGAGGCCGTGGCGGCGAGCCTGCGCCGCCGGTTCGGCGTGCCCGTCGACCCCGCCGCCGTGCTGCCCACCATCGGCTCGAAGGAGCTGGTGGCGTGGCTGCCCACGCTGCTGGGCCTGGGCGTCGGCGACACCGTGGTCGTCCCCGCGCTGGCCTACCCCACCTACGAGGTGGGTGCCCTGCTCGCCCGCGCCGAGGTCGTCCGCTCCGACTCGACGGCCGCACTCGGGCCCCGGCGGGTCGCCCTGGTGTGGGTGAACTCACCCTCCAACCCCACCGGGCGCGTCCTGCCCCCGGAGCACCTGCGCAAGGTCGTCGACTGGGCCCGCGAGCGCGGCACCGTCGTCGCCTCCGACGAGTGCTACCTGTCGCTGTCCGACGGGGCCACCTCGGTCCTGCACCCCGACGTGTGCGGCGGGTCGACCGAGGGCCTGCTGGCCGTGCACTCGATGTCGAAGTCCTCCGGGCTGGCCGGCTACCGGGCCGGTTTCGTCACCGGCGACCCGGCACTGGTCGCCGGCCTGCTGGAGATCCGCAAGCACGCCGGCATGATCGTGCCGCGCCCGGTGCAGGCCGCCATGGCCGCGGCCGCCGCCGACGACGAGGGCGTCGCCGCACAGGCCGCCACGTACGCCGCACGCCGCACCCGGCTGCGCGCGGCGCTGGAGTCCTACGGCCTGACCATCGAGCACTCCGAGGCCGGGCTCTACCTGTGGGCCACCGACGGGCGCCCCTGCCGCGAGGTCGTGCACGAGCTGGCCGGGCTGGGGATCCTGGTCGCCCCCGGCGAGTTCTACGGCCCGGCGGGCGGTCGGCACGTGCGCGTCGCGCTCACCGCCTCCGACGAGCGGATCGACGCCGCGATCGCCCGGTTGGCCGGCGGATCGGGAGACGGCCGCCGGTCGTGACGGCGTCGTCGGGGTCGGCGCCGACCCCCACCGCGCGGGCCGTGCGCCCGTTGGTCGTGCTGCTGGGCCTGCTCGCGCTATCGGTCAACCTGCGCGCGGCGCTGGCCGGCTACCCGCCGCTGCTGGAGACCGCCCGCGACGACCTGGGCCTGTCCGCGGGCGCGGCCGGGCTGGTGCAGTCCGGGGCGCTGCTGGCCATGGCCGCGGGCTCCTTCCTGGGGTCGTCGTTCGGGCTGCGCCACGGCCGGGAGACCGCGCTGGGCGTCGCCGTCGGGCTGGTCGCGCTGGGCAGCCTGGTCCGCGGGGTGCCGGTGGTCGCCGCGCTGGTGGGCGGCAGCCTGGTGCTGGGGCTGGGCATCGGGTTGGCCGGTGTCCTGCTGGCCGGCGTGGTCAAGGAGCACCTGCCCGAGCGGGCCGGCGCGGTCACCGGCGGCTACACGGTCGCGATGATGGTCGGCGCCTCGACGGCGGGCGCGGTCGCGGTACCGCTGGCGACGCTGCTGGGCGGCTGGTCGTTCTCGCTGGCCGTCTGGGCGGTGCCGGCGGTGCTGGCCCTCGGGCTGTGGGTTCCGGTGGCCCGCCGGGCCGGGCGCCCCGCCCCGCACGCCGCGCGCCAGGTCCTCGCGCCGCCGTGGCGCAGCTCGTTCGCCCGCCGGGTGGCGGTCTACCAGCTGGGCACGTCGTCGGTGTTCTACGGGGCGCTGACCTGGCTCGCGCCCTACTACGAGGGCCTGGGCTGGAGCCCCCAGGAGGCCGGGCTGCTGATCGCGGTGTGGAGCCTGGCCCAGATCCCGACCGCGCTCGTCGTGCCGGTGCTGGCCGAGCGCAGGCGCCGCTGGCGGTTCTGGACCGGCACGACCAGCGCCTGCGCGTTCGTCGGCTCCCTCGGCGTGTGGCTCTGGCCGCAACCACCGGTCGTCGGGGCCTGGGGGTGGATCGTGCTGATGGGCCTGGGCCTGGGCGCCGGCTTCCCGCTCGGGCTCAGCGTCATCGCCTGGCGCACCGCCGACGGCGCCACCGTCGCGGCCACCAGCGGGCTGGTCCTGGGCACCGGCTACGTCTGCGCCGGGCTGACCCCGCTGCTGATGGGCGTGCTGATCGACCTCACCGGCGGCTTCACCGTCGCGCTGGCCGTGCTGCTGGTGTTCGGGGCCCTGCAGGCCGGGGCGGTCGTGGCGATCGGCGACCGCCCCCGGGAGTGAGCCGGCGCGGTGCCGGACCCGGCGTCAGTTGGCGTGCAGGGCCGCGTTGAGCGCGATGCCCTCCCCGGTGCGCGCGAGCACCTCGACCGCCCCGGACACCGAGTTGCGCCGGAACAGCAGGCCGTCGCGCCCCGACAGCGTGCGCGCCGCCACCACGTCACCGCCGTCGGTCAGCGTGACCTTCGTGCCGGCCGTCACGTACAGCCCCGCCTCGACGACGCAGTCGTCGCCGAGCGAGATGCCGATGCCGGCGTTCGACCCGATCAGGCAGCGCTTGCCGACCGAGATGACCTCCTTGCCGCCGCCGGACAGCGTGCCCATGGCCGCCGCCCCGCCGCCGAGGTCGCTGCCGTCGCCGAGCACGACCCCCGCCGAGATGCGGCCCTCGACCATCGAGGCGCCCAGCGTGCCGGCGTTGAAGTTGACGAAGCCCTCGTGCATGACCGTGGTGCCCGGCGCCAGGTGCGCGCCGAGGCGCACCCGGTCGGCGTCGGCGATCCGCACGCCGGTGGGCAGCACGTAGTCGACCATGCGGGGGAACTTGTCGACCCCGAACACGGTCACCGGGCCGGTCCGGCGCAGCCGGGCGCGGGTGAGCTCGAAGCCGGCCACCGCGCACGGGCCCCGGTCGGTCCACACCACGTTGGCCAGCAGCCCGAACAGCCCGGTCAGGTTGGCCTCGTGCGGCGCGACCACCCGGTGGCTGAGCAGGTGCAGCCGCAGGTAGACGTCGTGCGCGTCGACCGGGGGGTCGGCCAGCGACTCGATCGCCGTGCGCACCACGACCGCCTCGACGCCGCGCGCCGCGTCCGCCCCGGCCAGCGGCTCGAGGTCGGCGGAGCGGTCGGGAGCGTCCGGGCCGAGCGCGGGCTCCGGGTACCAGGTGTCCAGGATCGTGCCGTCGGCGGCGATGGTGGCCAGTCCGGTGCCCGATGCGCCCTCCCGGCGCGGTGCGGTAGTCACCGGACCATCATCCCGAACCGCTCCCGGGTACCGTCCCGCCGGTGACGGACCTCGCGATCGAGCTGGACCTGAGCGCCGACCCGGTCGAGCTGTGCGCCGCGCTCGTCGACGTGCCGAGCGTCTCCGGGGAGGAAGCCGCGCTCGCCGACGCGCTGGAACGGGCCCTGCGCGCGCAGGCGCCGCACCTGGAGCTGCTGCGCTCGGGCAACGCCGTGCTCGCCCGCACCGATCTCGGCCGCGAGCGCCGGGTGCTGCTGGCCGGGCACATCGACACCGTGCCCATCGCCGACAACGTGCCCAGCCGCCGCGAGGGCGACCTGCTGCACGGCTGCGGCACCACCGACATGAAGTCCGGCGACGCCGTCATCGCCCACCTGGCGGCCACCCTCACCGAGCCGCGCCACGACCTCACCCTCGTGTTCTACGACTGCGAGGAGGTCGAGGCCGACCGCAACGGCCTGGGCCGCATCGAGCGCGAGCACCGCGACTGGCTCGACGCCGACCTCGCCCTGCTGGGGGAGCCGACCGGGGCCGCCATCGAGGCGGGCTGCCAGGGCACGCTGCGGGTGGAGGTCACCACCCGCGGCCGGCGCGCGCACTCGGCCCGGTCCTGGCTGGGCGACAACGCCGTGCACGCCGCGGGCGCGGTCCTCGACCGGCTGGCCCGCTACCAGCCGCGCCGCGTCGACATCGACGGCTGCGAGTACCGCGAGGGGCTGCAGGCCGTGCGGATCGCCGGGGGAGTGGCCGGCAACGTGGTGCCCGACGAGTGCGTCGTCACCGTCAACTTCCGGTTCGCCCCCGACCGCGACGTCGCCGCGGCCGAGGCGCACGTCCGGGAGGTCCTCGACGGCTTCGACCTGGCCGTCACCGACAGCGCCCCCGGCGCGCTGCCGGGCCTGGACACCCCCGCCGCCCGGGAGTTCGTGGCCGCCGCGGGCGGCACCCCGCGGGCCAAGTACGGCTGGACCGACGTCGCGCGCTTCGCCGCGCTGGGCATCCCCGCCGTCAACTACGGCCCCGGCGACCCGAACCTCGCCCACACCCGCGAGGAGCGCGTCGACACCCGGGAGATCACCGAGGTGGCGGCCACCCTTCGCCGTTTCCTCACCTGACGGCCACGGGGGCGCCGCGAGGGGCGTCACTACGCTGGGCGCATGAGTGAGACCGGGACGCCGCGCCCCGAGCAGAGCCGGGCCGCGCGCCACCCGCAGGAGAAGCAGCGCGGCCCGGTGGTGCTGCGCGGCCAGTACCGCGACGAGCCCACCACCACCGACCAGCGCCTGCTCGACTCCCGCGGCCCGAGCGACTGGGTGCACACCGACCCGTGGCGGGTGCTGCGCATCCAGGCCGAGTTCGTCGAGGGCTTCGGCGGGCTCGCCGAGGTGCCCCGCGCGGTCACCGTGTTCGGCTCGGCGCGCACTCCGCGTGACCACCCCGAGTACGCCCGGGGCGTGGAGCTCGGCGCGGCGCTGGCCGAGGCGGGCTACGCGGTGATCACCGGCGGCGGGCCGGGCACGATGGAGGCGGCCAACCGCGGCTGCAAGGACGCCGGCGGGTTCAGCATCGGGCTGGGCATCGAGCTGCCCTTCGAGCAGGGCCTCAACGACTGGGTCGACCTGGGCATCAACTTCCGCTACTTCTTCACCCGCAAGACGATGTTCGTGAAGTACTCGCAGGCCTTCGTCTGCCTGCCCGGCGGCTTCGGCACCCTCGACGAGCTGTTCGAGGCGCTCACCCTGGTGCAGACCAAGAAGGTCACCAAGTTCCCGGTGGTCCTGCTGGGCAGCGACTACTGGGGCGGCCTGCACGACTGGATCGCCGACAAGGTGCTCGGCGGGGGCAAGATCGGCGAGAGGGACATGGCCCTGCTGCACGTCACCGACGACGTCGACGACGTCGTCAAGGTCGTGCACGAGGCCTACCGGGCGTGGGAAGAGGCGCACTGAGCATGGCTCTTTCGGTGGTGGTGTACTGCGCGTCGATCGAGGGCATCGCGCCGGAGAACCGCGAGCTCGCCGCCGCGGTCGGGCGGGGGATCGCCGCGCGTGGCTGGCAGCTGGTGTCCGGCGGCGGCCGGCACTCGATGATGGGCGCGGTCGGCGCCGCGGCCCGGCTCGGCGGCGCCCGCACCGTCGGCGTCATCCCGCACGCGCTCGTCGACCGCGAGTGGGCCGACCACGAGTCCGACGAGCTGCTGCTGGTCGACACCATGCGGGAGCGCAAGGCGGTCATGGAGGCGCACGCCGACGCGTTCCTCGCGCTGCCCGGCGGCGTGGGCACCTGCGAGGAGCTGTTCGAGGTGTGGACCTCGGGCTACCTCGGCATGCACGCCAAACCGGTGGTCCTGCTCGACCCGTACGGCCACTACACCGGCCTGATCGAGTGGGTGAAGGGGCTGCAGGATCGCGGGTTCGTCATGCCGGCGGCGATCGAGCGGCTGGTCGTCACCACCGACGTCGACGCCGCGCTCGACGCCTGCGCGAGCGAGGTCGGCGAGGCCGACGTCTCGCGCATGGCCCGTTGACGGCGCGGCGGCCGCCGCCGCTGCGGTTCGGCACCCGCGAGCCGGCCCAGGACCGGGCGCTGGTCATGGCGATCGTCAACCGCACGCCCGACTCGTTCTACGACCGCGGCGCCGCCTTCGCCGACGACGCCGCGATGGCCAGGGTCGACGCGGTCGTCGCCGAGGGCGCCGACATCGTCGACATCGGCGGGGTGAAGGCCGGTCCCGGCCCCGAGGTCGACGTGGCCGAGGAGATCCGCAGGGTGGTGCCGTTCGTGGCGGCCGTGCGCGACCGCCACCCGGACGTCGTCATCAGCGTCGACACCTGGCGCTCCGAGGTGGGCAGGCTCGCCGTGGCCGAGGGCGCCGACCTGCTCAACGACACCTGGGCCGGGCACGACCCCGGCCTGGGCGAGGTCGCGGCGGAGGCGGGCGTCGGCATCGTCTGCTCGCACACCGGGGCGGCGCGGCCGCGCACCCGCCCGCACCGCGTCCGCTACGCCGACGTCGTCGCCGACGTGGTCGCCGACGTGTGCGGGCAGGCCGAACGGCTGGCGGCGCTGGGCGTGCCCCGCGAGGGGATCCTGATCGACCCCACCCACGACTTCGGCAAGAACACCTTCCACGGCCTGGCCCTGCTGCGCCACTGCGCCGACCTCGTCGCCACCGGCTGGCCGGTGCTGATGGCCCTGTCGAACAAGGACTTCGTCGGCGAGGCGCTGGGCGTGGCGGCCGTCACCGACCGGCTGGAGGGCACCCTGGCGGCCACCGCGCTGGCCGCCGCGGCCGGGGCGCGGATCTTCCGGGCCCACGAGGTGACCGCCACCCGTCGTACCGTGGACATGGTCGCGGCGATCACCGGCACCCGTCCCCCCTCGCGGACGGTGCGCGGGTTGGCCTGACCCCCGGCAGCGCGGCCGGTCCCCAGACCGGACGAGCAGCCAGGAGTGCCCATGGACGCCGTGACCGAGCAGTGGTTCGCCCGCCGCACGTGGCAGGAGCCCGCGTGGACCGTCGACGAGCTCGTGGCCGCCAAGGCGGGCCGCCGGGTGTCGGTGGTGCTGCCGGCGCTGGACGAGGAGGCGACGGTCGGCGCGATCGTCGCCGCCATCGCCCCGCTGACCCGGGGCGCCGTCCCGCTGGTCGACGAGCTGGTGGTGATGGACTCCGGCTCCACCGACCGCACCGTCGAGGTGGCCGCGGCGGCCGGCGCGCGCGTCGTGCTGCGCACCGACGTGCTCCCCGACCTGGAACCGCGCCCGGGCAAGGGCGAGGTCCTGTGGCGCTCGCTGGCCGCCACCACCGGCGACGTCGTCTGCTACATCGACTCCGATCTGGTCGACTTCGACCCCGGCTTCGTCCCCGCCCTGCTCGGCCCGCTGCTCGTCGAGTCCGGGGTCGAGCTGGTCAAGGGCTTCTACCGGCGCCCGCTGCGGCTGGAGACCACCCAGGCCGACACCGGCGGCGGCCGGGTCACCGAGCTGCTGGTCCGCCCCCTGCTGGCCGCGCTGCGCCCCCAGCTGGCCGGCATCGTGCAGCCGCTGGGCGGCGAGTACGCCGGCACCCGGGCGCTGCTGGAGTCGGTGCCGTTCGCGGCCGGCTACGGGGTGGAGATCGGCCTGCTGCTCGACACCTTCGAGCGAACCGGGATCGACGCCATCGCCCAGGTCAACCTCGGGGTGCGCAAGCACCGCAACCGGTCGCTGGTGCAGCTCGGCGCGATGGCGCGGCAGATACTGGCCGCGGCGCTGGGGCGGTTGGGCGTGCCGGACGCCGGCGGGGCGCTGGTGCAGTTCCTGCAGGTCGACGGCGAGTGGCTGCCGACCTCCACCCCCGTCGCCGTGGCCGACCGCCCCCCGATGCGCGACGTCCTGGTCCGCTGACGGGCGCTCGGCCGCGCGGGTGGCGGGTGGCGCCATCCGGGTGGCGCCGGGCGCGGCGCCCGCGCCGGCTCGTCGGGTCCCCGTGGTGAGATGAACACCGTGGGTACGGCGTTGATCTACCTCCTGGTCATCGCGGCCGTCGCGGCGGCGGTCTTCGGGCTGTCCGCGCTCGTGTTCGGGCGCGGGGAGGAGCTCGCCCCGCTGCCCCCCGGCGCCACCCCCACCCGGCTGCCGGCCGGCGAGGTCCACGGCCGCGACGTGCGCGAGCTGCGCTTCCAGCAGGTCCTGCGCGGCTACCGGATGGACGAGGTCGACTGGGCACTCGGCCGCCTCGCCGACGAGCTCGACCGCGGCGCACTCGAACGGGCCGAGCTGGTCGCGCGGGTGCGGGAGCTGGAGTCCTCGGTGGGCGCCGAGCGCAGCGCGGCGGTCAACGGCACCACGAGCGGCGCCCGAGCGGGAGAGGAGGGCGAGGGGTGAGCGCACGCTCCGAGATCACCGTCACCGTCGACGTCGGCGCGCCCGCCGCGGCCGTCTGGGACGCCGTCACCGACTGGCCCGGCCAGGGCCGCTGGATGCTCGGCACCCGCGTCGCGGTCGACGGGCCGGGCGACGGGCGCCACCTCGGGGCCCGGATGACGGCGGTCACCGGCGTCGGCCCGGTCGGGGTCGCCGACCGGATGGAGATCGTGGAGTGGGAGCCGCCGCGCCGCTGCGTCGTGCGCCACCTGGGCCGCGTCATCCGCGGCGAGGGGGTGTTCGAGGTGGCGGAGCTGGGGCCCGGGCGGTCGCGGTTCATCTGGTCGGAGCTGCTCGACCTGCCGCTGGGCGCACTCGGCCGGCTGGGCTGGCCGCTCGTGCGGCCGGCGATGCGCTGGGGCGTGCGGTACTCCCTGCGCCGGATGGCCCGCCAGGTCGAGGCGGAGCGGGAGGAGCGGCGTGGCTGAGCGGGAGCGGTGCGCCTGGGCGACCAGCGCCCCCGAGTACATCGCCTACCACGACGACGAGTGGGGCCGGCCCCTGCGCGGGGTCACGGCGCTGTTCGAGCGGCTGAGCCTGGAGGCCTTCCAGTCGGGGCTGTCCTGGCTGGTCATCCTGCGCAAGCGGGCGGCGTTCCGGGCCGCGTTCGCCGGGTTCGACCCGGCGGCGGTGGCCGCGTTCGGCCCGGTCGACGTCGAGCGCCTGCTCGGCGACGCCGGCATCGTCCGCAACCGGGCCAAGATCGACGCGACCATCGCCAACGCCCGCCGGGTGCTCGACCTCGACGTCCCGCTCGACGAGCTGCTCTGGTCGTTCGCGCCCGACCCGGCCACCCACCGCCGGCCCACCGGAATGGGCGACGTCCCGGCCACGACCGCGGAGTCCACCGCGATGGCCCGCGAGCTCAAGCGCCGCGGGCTGCGCTTCGTCGGCCCGACCACGTGCTACGCCCTCATGCAGGCCACGGGCATGGTGGACGACCACATCCAGGGGTGTTGGCGCGCAGCGACCTAGTGGTCGCACAGGGTGAACACTTCGGCGAGTTGATCGCTCCCGCTTCGCCCGCGTCCGGCTGATGGGGAAAGATGTTCGCAGCATCCCCGCCGCGCGCTCTCCCCGCGTTGCGGCACCCTGCAACGACGATGGAGGAGGCAGGAGATGGCGGCGATGAAGCCCCGGACCGGTGACGGTCCCCTGGAGGTGACCAAGGAGGGTCGGGGCATCGTGATGCGCGTTCCCCTCGAGGGCGGTGGCCGGCTGGTCGTCGAGATGTCGGCCGAGGAGGCCAGCGACCTCGGCGACGCCCTCAAGGCCGCTGCCGGCTGAACGACCCGTACGACACGTTAACGGCACCCTCGCGCGGTTCGTCCGCGCGGGGGTGCCGTTCGCATTCCCCGGCAGGTCGGGGGTCGGTTCGACGGCGGGGTGGGTCAGGCGTGGACGGTGCGACGGTCGTCCAACTGCACGACCTCGATCGCCACCGATCCGCACGCGCAGCGGCGGTAGCGCACCCACCCCTCGGACGTGTGGTGGGTCGAGAGCACGGCGCCCTCGCTCGTCGGCCATCCGCACCGCGCGCAGGACGCTGCCGCGGGCTCCTCCCGGTAAGCTGTGTTCACGCTTCACATCTTACATCCATCGGCGCCCGGAGTAATTGTTAAATGGACTTCATCGGTTACCGCAGCGACGCGCTCGGAGCCGCCGTCGCGCTGGTGAACGCCATCTCGCGGACCCGCGGCGAGCCGGCCGACGACAAGCCGGCCCCCGACCGCATGCGCGCGGTGCTGCGGGAGGCCAACTACGTGGCCGCACGGGCGCCCGCCTCGGTCGAACCGGCCATGCGGGCCTGGGCGCGCAGGCTGCGCACCGTCTTCGACGCCCCCGACGTCGACGCCGCCGCTGCCGCGGTCAACGGGCTGCTGGCCGACGTCACCGTCGAGCCGCACCTGTCCGGCCACGACGGCCGGCCCTGGCACCTGCACTACTCGCCGCCCGAGGCCGACCTCGTCGAGCGGGTCCGGGCCACCACGGCCATCGCGCTGGCCATGCTGGTGTCCGAGTACGGCGTCGACCGGCACGGCCGGTGCGCGGCCGAGGGCTGCGAGCGGGTCTTCGCCGACACCTCCCGCAACGCCGCCCGCCGCTACTGCTCCGGCCCCTGCGCCAACCGCTCGGCCGTCGCCGCCCACCGCGCCCGGGCCAAGGGCCGCGCGTGAGGCACTACGGCACCAGCTCCCGGTAGATGTCCACGGTCCGCGCCGCCGCCTGCTCCCAGGCGAACTCGCGCACCGCGCGCTCCCGGCCGGCCGCCCCCATCGCCGCGGCGCGGGCCGGGTCGGCGAGCAGCGAGTTGACCGCGGCCGCGAGCCCGGAGCGGAACTCGTCGACCCCGTGCTCGTCGAAGTGCACCAGCAGGCCCGTCTCGCCGTCGGCCACCACCTCGGGGATGCCGCCGACGTCGGAGGCCACGACCGCGGTGGCGCAGCCCATCGCCTCCAGGTTCACGATGCCCAGCGGCTCGTACACCGACGGGCACACGAACACCGTCGCCGCCGACAGGATCTGGCGCACGTCGGCCGTGGGCAGCATCCCGCGCACCCACACGACGTGCGGGCGGGCCGCGCTCAGCTCGGCCACCGCCTTCTCGGTCTCCTCGGCGATCTCGCGGGTGTCCGGGGCGCCCGCGCACAGCACGATCTGCGCGTCCGGGTCGATGTCGTGGGCCGCGGCCACCAGGTGGCCCACGCCCTTCTGCCGGGTGATGCGGCCGACGAACACCACGCTCGGCCGGTCGGGGTCGATGCCGGCGCGCACGACGGCGTCGCGGGCCGGGTCCGGGTGGTAGAAGCCGGTGTCGATGCCGTTGTGCACGACGTGCACGCGGGCCGCGTCCAGCGCCGGGTAGCAGTCCAGCACGTCGCGGCGCATGCCCTCGCTGACCGCGATGACGGCGTCGGCCGACTCGTAGGCCGTGCGCTCCACCCACGACGAGAGCCGGTAGCCGCCGCCGAGCTGCTCGGCCTTCCACGGCCTGCGCGGCTCCAACGAGTGCGCGGTGACGACGTGCGGGACCCCGTGCAGCACCTTCGCCAGGTGCCCGGCCATGTTGGCGTACCAGGTGTGCGAGTGGGCCAGGTCGACGCCCTCCAGCGCGGCCACCATCGACAGGTCGACGCCCAGCGTCTGCAGCGCCGGGTTGGCCTCGTCCAGCGCCGGCGGCGGCTGGTAGGCGTGCACGGCGATCCCCGGCGGCGACGGGCGGGCCTCGCCGAAGCAGTGCACCTGGACGTCGACCAGCCCGGCCAGGGCCGGCGCCAGGTACTCGACGTGCACCCCCGCCCCGCCGTAGACGTCCGGGGGGAACTCTCGGGTCAGCAGGCCGATCCGCACGAGGCGACGGTAGTCCGTGGAGGGCGTCACGAGTGGGTTTACCCGCACCGCGTTCGCCCACCCGACACCCGTTCCGTGTGGCCGAGCCCCGGCGCGGCGCACTAGGGTCGGCCAGGTGACGACGCTGCCGAGCGGTGCGGGTCCCGCGGACACCGCGGTGGGCACGATGGGCCCCGCCGTGCTGGAGTGGTACGCATGACCGGCGCCCGGACCACCGTCGCACTGCCGCAGGGCTTCTCGGCCAACGTGCTGGGCATCGTGCTCGCCGGTGGCGAGGGCAAGCGGCTCTGGCCGCTCACCGCCGACCGGGCCAAGCCCGCGGTGCCCTTCGGCGGCAACTACCGGCTCATCGACTTCGTGCTGTCGAACCTGGTCAACGCCGGCCTGCACCGCATCTGCGTGCTCACGCAGTACAAGTCGCACTCGCTGGACCGCCACATCTCCACCACGTGGCGGCTGTCCAGCGTGCTGGGGCAGTACATCACCACGGTGCCGGCCCAGCAGCGCCTCGGCAGGCGCTGGTACACCGGCAGCGCCGACGCGATCTTCCAGAGCCTCAACCTCGTCTACGACGAGCACCCCGACTACATCGCCGTCTTCGGCGCCGACCACGTCTACCGCATGGACCCCAGCCAGATGCTGGCCCAGCACGTGGCCAGCGGCGCGGGCGTCACCGTGGCCGGCATCCGGGTCCCCCGGGCCGAGGCCAAGGCGTTCGGCGTCATCAACTCCGACGCCGACGGGCACATCTCCGAGTTCCTGGAGAAGCCCTCCGAACCGCCCGGCACGCCGGATGACCCGGACGTGACGTTCGCCTCGATGGGCAACTACATCTTCACCACCGAGGCCCTGCTCGACGCCCTGCGCGCCGACGCCGAGGACGACGACTCCGACCACGACATGGGTGGCGACATCATCCCGCGCATGGTCAGCCAGGGCGACGCGAACGTCTACGACTTCGCCGACAACGTCGTCCCCGGCGCCACCGACCGCGACGCCGGCTACTGGCGCGACGTCGGCACCCTCGACGCCTACTACGAGGCCCACACCGACCTCGTCTCGGTCCACCCGATCTTCAACCTCTACAACGAGCGCTGGCCCATCCGCACGGCCTCCGCCCCGCTGCCCCCCGCCAAGTTCGTCGAGGGCGGCATCGCCCAGGACTCCATCGTCGGCGCCGGCACCATCATCTCCGGCGCGATCGTCCGCCGGTCGGTGATCAGCCCGAACGTCCGCATCGAGGCCGGCGCCGAGGTCTCCGACTCGGTCGTCCTGCCCGGCACCCGGGTCGGGCGGGGCGCGGTCGTCCGCGGGGCGATCCTGGACAAGAACGTGATGGTGCCCGACGGCGCCCTGGTCGGCGTCGACCTCTCGCTCGACCGCGCCCGCTACACGGTCAGCCAGGGCGGCGTCGTGGTGATCGGCAAGGGCGCCACCGCGCTCTGACCCTGCGTGTGCGCGGGGTCAGGTCTTCTTGACGGCGGCCAGCAGGCCGTTGCCCAGGGGGAGCAGCATCGGGACCAGGCGGTCGTCGCTGCGGACCTGGCGCGCGGCCTCGCGGAGCAGGACCGGGGCGGGGGCGTCCGAGTCGGCGGGCGGGGGGCCGGTGACCAGGGCGTGGTTCAGCACCACGATCCCGCCGTTGCGCAGCAGCCGCACGGCCTCGTCGAGGTAGCGGGGGTGGTCGGCGGGGTCGGTGTCGACGAAGACGAGGTCGTAGCCGCCGTCGGTGAGCCGGGGCAGGACGTCCAGGCCCAGGCCGTTGATCAGCCGCAGCCGGGACGGCCCGTGACCGCCCGCCGTGAACGCCCTGCGGGCGACCCGCTGGTACTCCGGGTCGATGTCGATGGAGGTGAGGACGCCGTCGGGGGTCATGCCGCGCAGCAGCCACAGCCCGCTGACGCCGGCCCCGGTGCCGATCTCGACGACCGCTCTCGCGTTGATCGTGGCGGCGAGGAAGCGCAGGCCGGCGCCGGCACCCGGGCCCACCGGGGTGCTGCCGAGCTGGGTGGCGGCGTCGCGCGCGGCGAGCAGCACCTCGTCCTCGGCGAGGTAGTCCTCGGTGTGGTCGCGCAACGACCACGGGTCGACGGACCCGTCCGGATGGCCGGTCATGGTCGAAGGCTACTGCCCGGTCCCGCCGGGACCCGCGCAACCTGGCCCGATCGGGCGCGGCCGGTCTTCACAGGTTCCTCTCAGACGGTTCTCACGCTCCCATCACCGGGAAAGGGCACTCTGATGGCATCGGTCGGGGTCGTCGACCGGTGGGGGGACGGGAACAACAGTGGCCGGCCCTTCGTTCGGCGGATGGCACGACCCGCTGCAGGAGGTGCGACCCAGGATGATCGAGGGCCCTGTCGCGGCGCCGAACGGCGTCGTGTTGCCCGGCGATGACGCCGAATGGACGCCGCCGAGCTGGGACGAGGTCGTCCGGGACCACGCCGACCGCGTCTACCGCCTCGCCTACCGCCTCACCGGCAACCCGCACGACGCCGAGGACCTCACCCAGGAGACGTTCGTCCGGGTGTTCCGCTCGTTGGCGTCCTACCGGCCCGGCACGTTCGAGGGCTGGCTGCACCGGATCACCACGAACCTCTTCCTGGACATGGTCCGCAGGCGCTCGCGCATCCGCATGGAGGCGCTGCCCGACGACTCCGACCGCATCCCGGGCCTGGGCCCGGAGCCCGAGCAGGTCTTCTCCGACACCCACCTCGACCCGATGCTGCAGGCCGCGCTCGACGAGCTGCCCCCCGAGTTCCGGGCCGCCGTCGTGCTGTGCGACGTGGAGGGCCTGTCGTACGAGGAGATCGGCGCCACCCTCGGGGTGAAGCTCGGTACCGTGCGCAGCAGGATCCACCGCGGCCGCGCCGCGCTCCGGGCGGCGCTGGAGCGCCACCGCGCGGCGGCCGCGAGCGGGTCCGGCCAGTTCGAGCAGCCGCAGCTGGAGGAGGTACGCGGGTGAGCGAGGGGCGTTGGCGGATCACGGTCTCGGCCCCCGACTGGGGCGTCGACCACCTGAGCCTCGACGCGGTCGTCGCCTTCGTCGACGACGAGCTCGACCCGGGCCCCCGTGAGCGCGCCACCCGCCACGCCGCGAGCTGTCGCGAGTGCGCGGCGCAGGTCGTGGCGCAGACGCAGGCCCGGGTGGCCCTGCGCACCGCCGCCGGTCCGCAGCTGCCGTCGTCGCTGCTGTCATCGCTGCGGTCCATCCCGCAGCACGCCGACCTCCCCGCCGCCCCCGACCTGGCGATGAGCGAGGACGGCCAGATCGTGGCCAGGGCCCGCCCCGAGCGGTCGGCCATCCGGTCCCGGTCCGCGGAGCTGCCCGTCCAGCGGGTGGCGCGGGCCGAGGCCGAGGACGAGGAGCCCGTCCCGCCGGCCGGCCTCGACGGGCGCGAGGCGCCCGAGCACGGCAGGCGCCGCCCGGTGCCGCGCCGCCTGCGGCTCGGCACCGGTGTCGCGGTGTCCGGTCTCGCGCTCGGCGCGCTCGCCTTCGGCGCCGGTGCCGCCGGTTCCCCGTCGACGCCCGCCCCCGCACCGGAGCGCGGCGTGCTGGGCGGTCCCGTGGTGGGTGCCGGTCTGGTCGACGCCCGGCTGCGGGTCGGCACCCAGTCCTCCCGCGGCGAGATCGCGCCCGACGGCGGGCGCGACGTGCCCGGTCCGCTCGGGCCGTTGCGCGCCATCTGGTAGCTACGCGGACTTCACCGCCCCTGCGGCAGGGTTGTCGCCATGACGGAGTGGGAGTCCGGTGAGCCCCCGCGGCTGGGCCCCCGCCCGCTGGAGCGCCCCGCCGTCGACCCGCGCAGCGAGGCCGTCTTCGGCCGGCCCGACGGGGTCGACGGGGCCTTCGCCGCGACCCGTTCCCGCACACCCGCCCGGGCCACCTCCTCGGCCCCGCCCCCGCCCGCCGCGCTGGCCAGCGCGTTCGGCCGGCCCGAGGACACGACGGTCGACCTGCAGCGTCCCCCGTCCACGAACGGCTCCACCGCGCCCCGGCCCGAGCCGCTGTGGGCGGGCGACACCGCCGACCCCTGGCGCGACCCGGAGAGCACCGTCGGCCTCGGCCCGCCGGCGACCACCGCGCCCGAGTCGACGCCCACCCGCGACGAGGGCGCCCGGCTCAGCGTCCGCGACGTGCTGTTCGGTCGGCGGGTGCACCCGCGCGCCCTGGCCGTGCTCGCCCTGCTCGCGCTGGCCGTGGGGGCGCTCGGCGGGCTGGTCGGCCGGTACACCGCGGAGGGCGCGGCCAGCCTGACCACCCCCGACCCGACCATCGCCGAGGCGGTCGCGGCCAAGGAGCGCCCGGCCGGGTCGGTGGCCGACATCGCCGCGCGCACCGTGCCGGCCGTCGTGTCGATCGAGATCCGGGTGGGCGAGGAGGCCGGCACCGGCTCCGGCGTGGTGATCGACCCCGCCGGCTACATCCTGACCAACAACCACGTGATCGCCCCGGCGGCCGAGGCCAGCGGCGCGCAGGTGGAGACCGTCTTCCACGACGGCACCCGCAGCGCCGCCCAGATCGTCGGGCGCGACCCGAAGACCGACCTCGCCGTGATCAAGGTCGAGGTGGCCAACCCGGTCGTCGCGTCCCTGGGCACCGTCGCCGACCTCGCCGTCGGCGACGGCGTGCTCGCCATCGGCTCCCCGCTGGGCCTGGTCGGCACGGTCACCGACGGCATCGTCAGCGCGCTCGACCGGCCCGTCCGGCTCGACGCCGCCGGCACCGACTCCAACGCGGTCATCGACGCCATCCAGACCGACGCCGCCATCAACCCCGGCAACTCCGGGGGCCCGCTGGTCGACGCCACCGGCGCCGTGGTGGGCATCAACACCGCCATCCGCAGCCTGGGCGACGGCGAGAGCGGCGGGTCGATCGGGCTGGGCTTCGCCATCCCGATCGACGACGCCCGGGGCATCGCCGAGGAGCTCATCCGCACCGGCAAGGTCGTGCACGCCGAGATCGGCATCAACGCCCGCTCGGTCAGCGACAGCACCACCGACGGAGCCCAGGTCCAGAACGTCCAGCAGGGCGGGGCGGCGGCGCTGGCCGGCGTCGTCGAGGGCGACGTGATCGTCCGGGTGGGGGAGCGCAGCATCGCCGGCGCCGACGAACTCGTCGTCGCGGTGCGCGAGCGCAACCCGGGCGACGTCGTCCCGGTCGAGCTGATCCGCGAGGGTCGCCCGCTGACCGTTTCGGTCACGCTCACCTCCGACTGACGACCGGAACGGGCGACACACGGGGGGCGCACACCGAGCTGACGTAGTCTGGCCGGGTGTTCGACAGCGTGGGCTGGGGCGAGATCGTCGTACTGATCGTGGCCGGCCTGTTCATCCTCGGGCCGGAGCGGCTGCCCGACGCCGCGGCGTGGCTCGGGCGCACGATCCGACAGGTCCGCGAGTACGCGACCGGTGCCCGCGACCAGCTGAAGGGCGAGCTGGGTCCGGAGTTCGACGAGCTGCGCAAGCCGCTGGAGGAGCTGCGCGGGCTGCGCAACTTCAACCCGCGCACGGCCGCCACCAACGCCCTGTTCGGCGACGACCCGGCGGAGAAGCCCAACGGTCACGCCCCGGGTGCGGGCCCCGACCTGTCCAAGGGCACGAAGGGCACCAACGGCACGGCGTCGTCGGGCGGGCCCTCGCTCACCAAGCCCGCGGCGCAGCCGAAGCTGGAGAAGGGCGAGCGGCCCCCGATCGACCCCGACGCCACCTGAGTTCGGTCAGGGCCGTCACCGCGTGGGCCGGGCCCGGTGGTGCTCGGTGACCTGCTGGAACGCGTGCGCGGCGGCCAGCACCGCGGCGTCGGCGTGCCGGGGCCCGACGATCTGCAGCCCGATCGGCAGGCCGTCGGCGGTGAAGCCGCACGGCACCGAGGCGGCAGGCTGCTGGGTCATGTTGAACGGGTAGGTGAACGGCGTCCACGACGTCCAGCGGTCCGTCATCCGGTCCGGCGGCGCGTCGCGCCCGGCCTCGAACGCCGGGATGGGCATGGTCGGTGTGAGCAGCAGGTCGTGGCGCAGGTGGAAGGCCCCCATCCGGGCGCCGAGGTCGTTGCGCACGGCCATGGCGTCCAGGTAGGTCACCGCGCTGACGTCCGCGCCGATCTCGGCCGCCGCGACCAGCCCGCGGTCGATGTGGTCGCGGTGGCGCTGCAGGAGCGGCCCGACCACGGCGGCCGCACCGGCGAACCACAGCAGCTGGAACGCCTCGATGGGGTCGTCGAATCCGGGGTCGGCCGGTTCGACGGTGGCGCCCAGCCCGCCGAACACCCCGGCGGCGGCGGCGACCGCGGCGGCCACCTCGGGGTGCACGTCGACGTGGCCGAGGGCGGGGCTGAACGCGATCCGCAGGCCGGCGACGCCATCGGCCAGCTGCGGGGCGGCCGGTCGGGCCGGGGCCAACGCCCACGCGTCGCGCGGGTCGGCCCCGGAGACCACGTCGAGCAGCAGCGCGGCGTCGGCCGCCGTCCTGGTCATCGGGCCGACGTGCGACAGCGTGCCGAACGGGCTCGCCGGGTACAGCGGCACCCGGCCGTAGGTGGGCTTGAGCCCGGTGATCCCGCTGAACGAGGCCGGGATGCGCACCGAGCCGCCGCCGTCGGTGCCCAGGCTGAGCGCCCCCATGCCGAGGGCGACGGCCGCGGCGCTGCCCCCCGACGAGCCGCCGGGGGTGCGCGAGTGGTCCCACGGGTTGCGGGTGACGCCGGTCAGCGGGGAGTCGGTGACGCCCTTCCAGCCGTACTCAGGGGTCGTGGTCTTGCCCAGCAGCACGGCGTTCGCCTCGCGGAGCCGGGCCACCGCCGGGGCGTCGACGTCGAGGTAGGCGCGCGGGTCGGTGCTGTGCGAGCCACGCCGGGTCGGCCAGCCCTTGGTGACCAGCAGGTCCTTGATCGACGTGGGCACGCCGTCGAGCCCGCCGCGCGGCTCACCGGCTCGCCAGCGCTGCTCCGACCCGCGCGCCGCCGCCAGCGCGCCCTCCTCGTCGACCAGGCAGAACGCGTTGACCCGGCCGTCGAGCTCGCGGATGCGGTCGAGCGCGGCGGACGTGGCCTCGACGGGGGAGAACGCGCCCTCCCGGTAGCCGGCGAGCAGGTCGACCGCCGTCAGGTCCGCGAGCTCGCTCATGCACTACCTCCGTGGGAGCCGGCGACGTGATCACCGTAACGCCGGCCCGGCACGGGGGTCAGCGGCGAACGGGCGTGATGTTCAGGCTCATGCCGGCCAGGCCGCGGGCCCGGGTGGTGAGCCGGTCGGACACCGCCTGCAGCGCCTTGGCGCTGGCCGACCCCGGGTCGGCCAGCACGATGGGCGTGCCGGCGTCGCCGCACTCGCGCAGCTTCGGCTCCAGCGGGATCTGCCCGAGCAGCGGCACGGGCGCGCCCAGCGCCCTGGTCAGCGAGTCGGCCACGGTCTGGCCGCCGCCGGCGCCGAACACCTCCATGCGGGTGCCGTCGGGCAGCTCCATCCAGGACATGTTCTCGACCACGCCGGCCAGCCGCTGGCGGGTCTGCAGCGCGATCGATCCCGCCCGCTCGGCGACCTCCGCCGCGGCCTGCTGGGGGGTCGTCACGACCAGCAGCTCGGCGTTGGGCACCAGCTGGGCGGTGGAGATGGCGATGTCGCCGGTGCCCGGGGGCAGGTCGAGCAGCAGCACGTCCAGGTCGCCCCAGAAGACGTCGGCCAGGAACTGCTGCAGCGCCCGGTGCAGCATCGGGCCGCGCCAGACGACCGCCTCGTTGCCCGGCGTGAACATGCCGATCGAGATGACCTTCACGTCGTGCGCCTGCGGCGGCATGATCATGTCGTCGACCCTGGTGGGCCGGGCCGTCACGCCGAGCATGCGCGGCACGGAGTGGCCGTAGATGTCGGCGTCGACCACGCCCACCGACAGCCCCTTGGCCGCCATCGCCGCGGCCAGGTTGACCGTCACCGAGGACTTGCCGACCCCGCCCTTGCCCGAGGCCACGCAGTAGACGCGGGTGAGCGAGCCGGGCTGGGCGAACGGGATGACCGGCTCGGCGGAGTCACCGCGCAGGCTGCGCCGCAGCTCGGTGCGCTGCTCGTCGCTCATCACGTCGAGCGTCACGCCGACCGAGCTGACGCCGGCCACGGCCGAGACGGCCTCGGTGACCCGCTTGGTGATCGTGTCGCGCATCGGGCAGCCCGCCACGGTCAGGAAGACCGCCACCTCCGCGCGGCCCTGCGGCGAGACGGCCACGCTCTTGACCATGCCCAGCTCGGTGATCGGCTTGCGGATCTCCGGGTCGTCGACGGTGGCGAGGGCGGCGTGCACCGCCTGCTCGATGGTGGTCGTCTGACCGGTGGTGGACATGGGTGCCTTCCTGCAGCGCCGGGGGTGGATCCCGCCGCCCATGCTACGTCCGTGCCGGTGTCGGACTCGTTCCGTAGCATCCTGCGATGTGACGCACACCGCCGCGCCAGCGGACGTGCCCGGAACGCCTACTCGGCGTGCCGTGCCGACCCGCGCCCAGCTCTCCTCATGGCGCACGTTCCTGCGCGCCCACGCCCTGGTGATCCGGGCGCTGGAGACCGAACTGATCGCCGAGCAGAACATCTCGCTGGCCGCGTACGACGTGCTGGTCCAGCTGGTGGAGGCGCCCGGGCACCGGCTGCGGATGACCGAGCTGGCCGACGCGGTGCTGCTGTCCCGCTCGGGGGTCACCCGGCTGGTCGACCGGCTGGAGAAGGCTGGCCTGGTGTCGCGTTGCCCGGTCGCGGGCGACGGGCGCGGCGTGGCCGCGGAGATCACCGAGGCGGGGGTCAACCGGCTGCGCACGGCGTCGCGCACGCACCTGACCGGTGTCATGCGCCACTTCGTCGACCCGCTCGACGACGACATCGACGAGCTGGAGCGGATCACTCGTCGGCTGGCCGACTGACCCGCTGCCGCACCGGCCGTTCGTCCAGCTTCACGGCGAGCTTGTCCAGCTCGCCGCGCAGGTAGTCGCGGGTGGCCACCTCGCCGATCGCGATCCGCAGCGCGGCCAGCTCGCGGGCCAGGTACTCGGTGTCGGCCTTGGTGCGCTCGGCGCGCCTGCGGTCCTCGTCCAGGGAGATCCGGTCGCGGTCGTCCTGGCGGTTCTGGGCCAGCAGGATCAGCGGCGCGGCGTAGGCGGCCTGGGTGGAGAAGGCCAGGTTCAGCAGGATGAACGGGTAGGGGTCCCAGCGCAGCGACACCGCGACCAGGTTCACCGCGATCCACACGATGACGATCACGGTCTGGATGGCCAGGAACCGCCCGGTGCCCATGAACCGGGCGACCTTCTCGGACAGCCGGGCGAACCAGTCCGGGTCGACCTCGAACCGGGTGCGGCCCAGGTGCGGCTGGTCGAGCCGGCGGTTGGTGGTGTTCTCAGGCATCGCCCGCTCCGCTCCGCCCGAGGGTGCTGGTGCGCGGGGCGTCCTGCGGCTCGGCGATCTCCTGCTCGACGACGACCCGCTCCGCCTCGTCGGTGCCGTCGTCGGGCTCGGTGAGCCGGTCGCGCCAGTCGACCGGCAGCAGGTGGTCGAGCACGTCGTCGACGGAGACGGCGCCCAGCAGGTGGTCCTCGGTGTCCACGACGGGGCCGGCCACCAGGTTGTAGGCCGCGAAGTAGCGGGTCACCTCGCCGAGCGTCGCGTCCGGCGACAGCCGCGGCAGCTCGGTGTCGACGACGCCGGCGACCAGCTCGAACGGGGCCTCCCGGAGCAGCCGCTGGGCGTGCGCGCAGCCCAGGTAGCGGCCGGTGGGCGTCAGGGACGGCGCCCGGCAGACGAACACCATGCTGGCCAGCGCGGGCGGGATGTCGGGGTTACGAATGCGGGCCAGCGCCTCGGCCACCGTGGCGTCCGGGCGCAGGATGATCGGTTCGGGGGTCATCAACCCGCCCGCGGTGCGCGGCGCGTAGCTCATCAGCCTGCGCACCGGCTCGGACTCGCCGGGCTCCATCAGCGCCAGCAGCGCGTCGGACTCGATGTCGGGCAGCTCGTGCAGCAGGTCGGCGGCGTCGTCGGGCGACATGGCCTCCAGCACGTCCGCGGCCCGCTCGTCGTCGAGGTGGCGGAGCAGCACGCGCTGGTCGGACTCGGAGAGCTCCTCGAAGACGTCGGCCAGCCGCTCGTCGTCGAGCGCGTGCACGACCTCGAGTCTGCGCTTCTCGGGCAGCTCGACCAGCGCGGCGGCGACGTCGGCCGGGCGCATCGTCTCGAACACCGACAGCAGCCCGGCGGTGCCCTGGCGGTCGGACAGCGTGAGCCCGGTGACCGCCCGCCACGGCAGCACCTGCACCTGCCCGCGGCGGGAGAACCCGTGCCGGCGGGCCCGCACGGCCAGCCGGCTGACGATCCAGTCGCGCGAGCGGGTCTGCTCGATGGCGGCGTCGACGACGATGTTCTCCGCGCCGGTCTCGACCAGCCGGACCGGGGCGTCGAGCAGTTGCCCGACCAGCAGCGTCTCGTTGGGCCGCTCGGCGAAGCCGCGCAGGCTCACCGAACCGGTGGCCAGCGTCACCGCCGAGCGGTCGATCGCCGCGACCCGCAGCATCGGCACGAAGATCCGCCGCCGGGTGACCATCTCGACCACCACGCCGAGCACGCGCGGCGGGCTGGAGTCGACGCGCAGGGTCGCGACCAGGTCGCGGACCCGGCCGATGCGCTCGCCGTCGGGGCCGAAGACGTCCAGGCCCACCAGTCGCGCCACGAAGATGAGGTCGGCACCCATCCCTGCTCCCTCCGCGGTCGTCGGTGACCAGACTAGGTCACCGTGGCAGATGTCGATCATGATCGCCGGGCGGCGGAGACCGGGTGTGCCCGTCCGGGCGCTCGATTACCGTCCGCTCCATGACGGGGCTGCGCTACGAGATCGTCGACGTGTTCACCGACCGGGTCTACGCCGGCAATCCGCTCGCCGTGGTGCACGGAGGTACCGACCTGTCCACGGCGCAGATGCAGGCGGTGGCCAAGGAGTTCAATCTCTCCGAGACGACCTTCGTGCTGCCGCCGACCACCCCCGACGCCGACTACCGGTTGCGCATCTTCACGCCGGGCTCGGAGCTGCCCTTCGCCGGCCACCCGAGCGTCGGGTCGGCGTGGGCGCTGGCCGCCGCCGGTCTGATCAGGACCGGTGCCGTGGTCCAGGAGTGCGGGGCCGGGCTGCTGCCCGTCCGGGTGGACGCCGAGGGCGCCCGGGTGAACGGCGGGGCGCCGCAGGTCGGCCGCGCCCTCGACGGCGCCGCCTTCGCCGCGGCGGTGGGCCTGACCATCGACGACCTCGACCCCGCCGTACCGCCCGGGGCCGCGGCCGCCGGGGTCCGGTACGCGTTCGTCCCCGTCCGTCCGGACGCCGTGGCCCGCTGCGAGGTCGACCCGGCCGGGCTGCGCCGCGCGCTCGCGGCCGCCGACCTCGGCGGCAGCCCCGGCGTCCACGTCGTGTCCTTCGACCGGGAGCGCTCCCACGCGCACGCGCGCATGTTCGCCCCCGAGGTCGGGGTGGTCGAGGACCCGGCCACCGGCTCGGCCGCCGTGGCCCTGGCGGTGTTCCTGGTCGACCGCGGCCTGCTGCCGGCCGACGGGGGGTCGGCGTTCACCGTCGAGCAGGGCATCGAGATGGGCCGGCCGTCGCGGATGGACGTCACGGTGCGGGCCGAGGCGGGAGCCGCGGTCGAGACGTCCGTCGGCGGCCGGGCGGCCCTGGTCGCGCGGGGTGAGCTGGTGGCGCTGCCCTGACCGCGTGATCGGAAGTTGCGTGGGATACCACGCGTAAGGTTCTCTGACGGCGACGCGTGGCCCCGGTGGTTGAGAAACTACTCACGCCGGGTCCCACGGGCGGCGCGACCGTGCCAGCATCGTGGCACTCAGTGCCGCTGCCGATCTCGACGAGGAGTCCGCCGTGTCGACCCAGCTCCGCCCGCGCCGATCCTGCATGGCCGTCCCCGGCTCCAACCAGAAGTTCATCGACAAGGCCCGCACGCTGCCGGTCGACCAGTTCTTCCTGGACCTGGAGGACGCCTGCGCGCCGCTGGCCAAGCCGGGCGCGCGCAAGACGATCGTCGCGGCGCTGAACGAGGGCGGCTGGGGCGACAAGCTGCGCGTGGTGCGGGTCAACGACTGGACCACCGAGTGGACCTACCGCGACGTCACCGAGGTCGTGGAGGGTGCGGGCGCCAACCTCGACGCGATCATGCTGCCCAAGGTGCAGACGCCCGAGCAGGTCGTCGCGCTCGACCTGCTGATGACCCAGATCGAGAAGGCGCTCGGCTACGAGGTCGGCCGGATCGGCATCGAGGCGCAGATCGAGAACGCGCTCGGCCTGACCAACGTCAACGCCATCGCGGCCGCCTCGCCCCGGGTCGAGACGATCATCTTCGGCCCGGCCGACTTCATGGCCTCGATCAACATGAAGTCGCTGGTGGTCGGGGAGCAGCCGCCCGGCTACGACGTCGGCGACGCCTACCACCACATCCTGATGAGCATCCTGATGGCGGCCCGCGCGCACGGCAAGCAGGCCATCGACGGGCCGTACCTGCAGATCAAGGACGTCGAGGGCTACAAGCGGGTGGCCGGGCGGTCGGCGGCGCTGGGCTTCGACGGCAAGTGGGTGCTGCACCCCGGCCAGATCGAGGCGGCCAACGAGGCGTACTCGCCCTCGCAGGCCGACTACGACCACGCCGAGAACATCCTCGACGCCTACGAGTGGTTCACCTCCGAGGCCGGCGGCAAGCGGGGCGCGGCCATGCTCGGCGACGAGATGATCGACGAGGCCAGCCGCAAGATGGCGCTGGTGATCTCGGGCAAGGGCCGGGCGGCGGGCATGACCCGCGGCGAGAAGTGGGCCCCGCCGCAGGACTGAAGGCCCGCCACCCCGCTGCTGCCCCGCTCACCAGGAGGAACGCATGGCCCGCCTCGCCCAGACCGCCGGTCTGACCGACATCCAGCAGGAGATCCTCGCCACCGTCCGCACGTTCGTGGACAAGGAGATCCTCCCGCACGCGAACGCGCTCGAGCACGACGACGCCTACCCGCAGGACATCGTCGACGGGATGAAGGAGATGGGCCTGTTCGGGCTCACCATCCCGGAGTCCTACGGCGGCCTCGGCGAGTCGCTGCTGACCTACGCGCTCGTTGTGGAGCAGATCGCGCGCGGCTGGATGAGCGTCTCCGGTGTGATCAACACCCACTTCATCGTGGCCTACATGCTCACCCACCACGGCACCGACGAGCAGAAGCAGAAGTACCTGCCGTCGATGGCCACGGGGGAGACCCGCGGGTCGTTCTCGATGTCCGAGCCCGACCTCGGCTCCGACGTCGCGGCGATCTCGACGCGCGCGGTGCAGGACGGCTCGGGTCCGGACGCCGACTTCGTCATCGACGGCGCCAAGATGTGGCTGACCAACGGCGGCACCTCCAACCTCACCGCCGTGCTGGTGAAGACCGACGAGGGCTCCGACCGCGCGCACAAGAACCTGACGGCGTTCCTGGTCGAGAAGCCCGTCGGTTACGGCGAGGTCAGCCCCGGGCTGACGATCCCCGGCAAGATCGACAAGATGGGCTACAAGGGCGTGGACACCACCGAGATGGTGTTCAGCGGGTTCCGCGTCCCGGCCGGGCAGATCCTCGGGGGGCAGCGGGGCGCCGGGTTCGCCCAGATGATGGACGGCATCGAGGTCGGCCGGGTCAACGTGGCCGCGCGGGCCTGCGGCATCTCCATCCGGGCGTTCGAGCTCGCCGTCGAGTACGCCCAGCAGCGCAAGACGTTCGGCAAGCCCATCGCCGAGCACCAGGCCATCGCGTTCAAGCTCGCCGAGATGGCCACCAAGGTCGAGGCGGCGCACCTGATGATGACCAACGCCGCCCGGCTCAAGGACTCCGGCCAGCGCTTCGACGTCGAGGCCGGCATGGCGAAGCTGCTGGCCAGCGAGTACTGCGCCGAGGTCACCCAGGACGCGTTCCGCATCCACGGCGGCTACGGCTACTCCAAGGAGTACGAGATCGAGCGGCTCATGCGCGAGGCGCCGTTCCTGCTCATCGGCGAGGGCACCAGCGAGATCCAGAAGACGATCATCAGTCGGGGCCTGCTGAAGGAGTACCGCTCGCGCTGAGGGGCACTTTCCTCGCACGTGTGACGATCGTCCGGTTCGGGCACCCTCGTGCTGGTCAGGACGTTGTCACGTTAGGTTGTGGGCGCGGTTGGTCCGGGTGGGAGCCCGGGGCGCCCGCACACGACGAGGAGGCCCCCGTGAGCACACCGTTCGGCGGGCCCGCGCGCAGCGCGCCCGGCCTGCCCAATCTCCCGACCCCGCCCTCGGGCTGGCCGGTCGGTTCCTACGCGACCTACGAGGAGGCCCAGCGCGCCGTCGACCACCTCGCGGACGAGGACTTCCCGGTCCGCGACGTGACGATCGTCGGCGTCGACCTGATGCTCGTCGAGCGCATCGTCGGCCGCCTGACCTGGGGTCGCGTGCTGGTGTCCGGGGCGGCTTCGGGCGCCTGGTTCGGCTTGTTCGTCGGCCTGCTGCTGGGCCTGTTCAGCTCGTCGGGCTCCGGCTTCGGCCCGATCCTGGTCGGCCTGGCCAGCGGCATCGTGTTCGGCCTGGTGTTCGCCGCGGTCGGCTACGGCGCCTCGCGCGGGCGCCGCGACTTCACCTCGGCGAGCCAGATGGTCGCCGGCCGCTACGACGTGCTCTGCCAGCCGCGCAACGCCGAGAAGGCCCGCGAGCTGCTCGCCAAGCTGGCCATGGGGACGGGCACCTCCTCCCTCTGACGGCGCACGGCGGTTGCCACGTGTTCTGCGTCACTCCATGATTCCCCTCTGAATACGCGCTCAACTTCGCCGGTGGATCTTCGTTTCCGCCGAGCGGGCGAGTGGTGCGTGCGGTACGACTGACGATCGCGAGCACATGTGATCGCTCGGCTCGCCGGAGGCGGAGGAGGGGAGCGCATGGGGCACCAACGTCGACGCCATCGTGTGTCGGCCATAGGGATGGTCGTCGCGGCGGTGACGGCACTCGCCGGGTGCGGGCAGGGGGAAGCGGGCCCGCCGAACCTCGTCTGGTACACCAACCCCGACTCGGGCGGCCAGGAGGAGATCGCCGCCCGCTGCACCGAAGCAGCGGGCGGCCGCTACACGATCAGCATCTCGGTGCTGCCGCGGGAGGCCTCCGAGCAGCGCCAGCAGCTGGTCCGCAGGCTCGCGGCCAACGACTCCTCCATCGACCTGATGAGCCTCGACCCGCCCTACATCCCCGAGCTCGCCCAGGCCGGCTTCCTGGCCCCGGTGCCCCCGGACGTGGCCCAGCGGACCACCGAGGGCGTGGTGCAGAGCGCCGTCGAGGGCGCCACCTGGGACGACCAGCTGGTCACCATCCCGTTCTGGGCCAACACCCAGCTGCTCTGGTACAAGAAGTCCGTGGCCCAGGCCGCCGGGCTGGACATGAGCCGGCCGGTCACCTGGGACCAGCTGGTCGAGGCGGCGACGTCGCAGGACACCCAGATCGCCGCGCAGGGCAGGCGCGCCGAGTCCCTCGTGGTCTGGCTCAACGCCCTGATCGAGTCCGCGGGCGGCGCGGTGATCGCGCAGACCGCCGACCGGCCGGAGGACATCCAGCTCGGCCTCGAATCGCCGGAGTCCCAGCGGGCCACCGAGGTCATGCGGGAGGTCGCCACCAGCGGCGCCGTCGGCCCCGCGTTCACCACCGCCGGTGAGGACGAGGGCGCCTCGTCCTTCGAGTCCGGCGCGGCCGCGTTCATGGTCAACTGGCCGTTCGTGTGGCCCCGCGCGACCAGCGGCGTCGAGGGCGGCACTCTCGACCAGGCCGTCGTCGACGACTACGGCTGGGCTCTCTACCCGCAGGTCGACGAGGGCAGGCCGAGTGCGCCGCCCTACGGCGGCATCAACATCGGTGTGGGGGCGTTCAGCAACCACACCGACCTGGCCTACAACGCCATCGAGTGCATCACCTCGGAGGAGAACCAGGCCTACTACTTCACCACCAACGGCAACCCGGCCTCGCGCCTGGCCGTCTACGAGGACCCCGCGGTCATCGAGGCCTTCCCGATGGCCCCGGTCATCGCGCAGTCCCTGGAGCAGGCGGCGCCGCGCCCGCAGACCCCGTACTACAGCGAGGTCTCCGGCAGCCTCCAGCGCATCTACCACCCGCCGACCGCGGTGGCCCCGGGAACGACCGAGCCCGCCGCCGCCGAGCTGATCCGCGCCGTCCTGTCCGGGGAGGAACTGCTGTGACCACCACCGTTCCCCCGTCCGTCGGCGCCGCCGCGGACACCCCCGCGACCCCGCCCGGGTTGAGCGACCGGGTCCGCGCCGAGCGCAGGCTGGGCTGGATGCTGGCCGGCCCGGCGTTCGCGGTGATGCTGCTCGTCACGGCGTACCCGATCGTGCAGGCCGTCTACGACTCGCTGTTCTCCTACCGGCTCACCGACCCGGGCAACAGCAGCTTCGTCGGCCTGGAGAACTACTGGGTCGTGCTCACCGACGCGCTGTGGTGGCAGTCCTTCGGGGTCACGGCGCTGATCACCGTCATCACCGTCGCGGTGGAGCTGGTGCTCGGGTTCGCGCTCGCCCTGGTCATGCTCAAGGCGCTCAAGGGGCTGCGGCCGATCCTGCGGGCGGCGATCCTGCTGCCCTACGCGATCATCACGGTGGTCTCGGCGTTCGCCTGGCAGTTCGCCTTCGACCTCACCTCCGGCTTCGTCAACAGCTGGTTCGCCTGGGTACCGGGGATCTCCGCCGACACCGACTGGTTCGGCGGCTTCGGCTCGTCGCTGCTGGTGATCTGCCTGGCCGAGATCTGGAAGACCACGCCGTTCATCTCGCTGCTGCTGCTGGCCGGGCTCGCCCAGGTGCCCGACGTGCTGCAGGAGGCCGCCCAGGTCGACGGGGCCACCTGGTGGCAGCGGATGTGGAAGGTCACCATCCCGAACATGAAGGCCGCGATCATGGTGGCCCTGCTGTTCCGCACGCTGGACGCGTTCCGCGTCTTCGACAGCGTGTTCATCATGACCGCGGGCGCCAACGGCACCGAGACCGTGTCGTTCCTGGCCTACCGCCAGACCATCGCCCGGTTGGAGATCGGGCTCGGCTCGGCGGTGTCGGTGCTGCTGTTCCTGTCGGTCGTGCTGATCGCGTTCGGGTTCATCAAGGGGTTCAAGGTCGACCTGTCGCAGGCCAGGGGGGAGAAGTAGATGTCCCGTCGTACACGAACCTGGTGGATCGTCGCCGGCATCGCGATCATCCTCTACGCGCTCTTCCCGATCGCGTGGATCGTCTCGCTGTCGTTCAAGTCGCCGGCCGACATCGCGAACGGCCAGTTCCTGCCGACCGTCCCGACCTGGGAGAACTACGCGCTCATCATCAGCGGCGACGCGAGCGAGCTCTTCCTGCCCGCCCTGCTGAACTCATTCGGCATCTGCCTCATCGCCACCGCGCTGTCCTGCCTGCTGGCGATGTTCGCCGCCTACGCCATCGCCCGGCTCGACTTCCCCGGCAAGCGGCTGATCCTGTCCACCGCGCTGGCCGTGGCGATCTTCCCGGTGATCTCGATCGTGACGCCGCTGTTCAACCTGTGGCGCCAGATCGGGCTCTACGACACCTGGCCGGGCCTGATCATCCCCTACCTCTCGCTCACGCTGCCGATCTCGATCTGGACGATGTCGGCGTTCTTCCGGGAGATCCCCTGGGAGATGGAGCAGGCCGCGCAGGTCGACGGGGCCACCACCTGGCAGGCGTTCCGCAAGGTGATCGTGCCGCTGGCCGCGCCGGGCGTGTTCACCACCGCGATCATCGCCTTCTTCCTGGCCTGGAACGACTTCATCTACGGGATCTCGCTGACCTCCACCGGGGCCGCGCGACCGGTACCGGCCGCGCTCGGCCTCTTCTCGGGTGCGTCGCAGTTCGAGGACCCCACCGGGGCCATCGCCGCCGCCGCGGTCGTGGTCACCATCCCGGTGATCGTCCTCGTGCTGTTCTTCCAGCGGCGCATCGTCGCCGGTCTGACCAACGGCGCCGTCAAGGGCTGACAGCCCGACCGCCGCATCCCACCGAGCCGGAACCAGGAGATCACCGATGGCTCAGATCGAGATGAAGAACATCGTCAAGAAGTACGGCGACGGCTTCCCGGCCGTGAACGACGTCAGCCTGGACATCGCCGACGGGGAGTTCATGATCCTCGTCGGGCCGTCCGGCTGCGGGAAGTCGACCCTGCTGCGGATGATCGTCGGGCTGGAGGACATCACCAGCGGCGACATGGTCATCGGTGGCACGCGCGTGAACGACAAGGCGCCCCGCGACCGCAACCTCTCGATGGTGTTCCAGAACTACGCCCTCTACCCGCACCTGTCGGTCTACGAGAACATCGCATTCCCGCTGCGGCTGAGCAGGACCCCCGACGACGAGGTCGACCGCCGCGTCAAGGAGGCCGCCTCCGTCCTGGAGCTGCACGAGCACCTGGAGCGCAAGCCGGCCAACCTGTCCGGCGGCCAGCGCCAGCGGGTGGCGATGGGCCGGGCGATCGTGCGCCAGGCCGAGGCGTTCCTGTTCGACGAGCCGCTGTCGAACCTCGACGCCAAGCTGCGCGGGCAGATGCGCACCGAGATCGCCCGGCTGCAGCGCAGGCTGGGCATCACCACCGTCTACGTCACCCACGACCAGACCGAGGCGATGACCCTGGGCGACCGGGTCTGCGTCCTGCGCAAGGGCCTGATCCAACAGGTCGCCTCGCCGCGCGAGCTCTACGAGCAGCCGGTCAACCTGTTCGTGGCCGGCTTCATCGGCTCCCCGCCGATGAACTTCCTGCCGGCCACGGTCGACGGCAACACGCTCGACACCCCGTTCGGGAAGATCGAGCTCGACGAGCGCCGCGCCGCGGCCGTGGCCGGGCGCGACCTGCTCCTGGTCGGCATCCGCCCGGAGTACTTCAACGACGCCTCGTTCGTGGAGGAGGACAAGCGCCGCCACGGCATGACCTTCACCGCCCGCGTGGACGTGAAGGAGTGGCTGGGCGACTCGCAGTTCGCCTACATCCCCTACGAGGCCCCGGACGCGATCCGGGCCAAGCTGGCCGAGCTGTCCCGCGAGCTCGACTCCGAGGCCCTGCGCACCCAGGCGATCGTCTCCATCGACGCCAGCAGCCGCCTGCGGGAGGGCCGCGACGCCGAGTTCTGGGTCGACACCCGCAAGGCGCACGTCTTCGACCCCGAGTCCGGGGAGAACCTCACCCGCGACGAGGAGGCCGGCGCCGAGCTCACCCGGCTCGCCGAGCAGGACCGGGTCGAGCAGACCGAGGACGCTCGCGCCGACCTGCGCACCGACGGCCGCCACGCCGCCGATGCCGACGACACCGACGGCACCGCCGACGCGGCCGACCGCGACCGCCCGTCCGGCGGCGCCCACCGCTCCGGGGCGGTCTGACCGGCCGGTGGGGGGGCGCCCCCCC